>NZ_JABDWD010000051.1:0-4369 GCF_019685115.1 Rhizobium sp. NZLR11
GCAGCTGACGTAAAAGAAGTTCAGATGCTGCACTGGTGGACGTCTGGCGGCGAGGCAGCGGCGCTGAACGTTTTGAAGCAGGATCTGTCGAAGGAAGGTTTTGCCTGGAAGGACGTGCCGGTTGCCGGCGGCGGCGGTGATGCGGCGATGACGGCGTTGAAGGCGATGGTTGCCGCAGGCACCTATCCGACAGCCTCGCAGATGCTCGGCTATACCGTGCTCGATTATGCCCAGGCCGGCGTCATGGGCGACCTGACCGAGACGGCCAAGAAGGAAGGCTGGGACAAGTCGGTGCCGGCAGCGCTGCAGAAGTTCTCGGTTTATGACGGCAAGTGGGTCGCAGCCCCGGTCAACGTGCATTCGGTCAACTGGCTGTGGATCAACAAGGCGGTGATGGACAAGATCGGCGGCACCCAGCCGAAGAGCTTCGACGAGCTGATCGCGCTGCTCGACAAGGCCAAGGCTGCGGGTGTGATCCCGTTGGCGCTCGGCGGCCAGAACTGGCAGGAAGCGACGATGTTCGATTCCATCGTGCTGTCGACCGGCGGTCCGGAATTCTACAAGAAGGCTTTCAACGACCTCGACGAGGAATCGCTGAAGTCGGACACGATGAAGAAGTCCTTCGACAATCTGGCGACGATCATCAAATATGTCGATCCGAACTTCTCGGGCCGCGACTGGAATCTGGCGACCGCCATGGTCATCAAGGGTGATGCGCTGGTGCAGGTGATGGGCGACTGGGCCAAGGGCGAATTCGTCGCCGCCAAGAAGACCCCGAATACCGACTTCCTCTGCTACCGCTTCCCCGGCACCGAAGGCAGCGTCGTCTACAACTCCGACATGTTCGGCATGTTCAACGTCCCCGACGACCGCAAGGCGGCCCAGGTGGCGCTGGCGACCGCAACGCTGTCGAAGAGCTTCCAGTCGGCCTTCAACGTCGTCAAGGGTTCGGTGCCGGCCCGCACCGACGTTCCCGACACCGACTTCGACGCCTGCGGCAAGAAGGGCATCGCCGACCTGAAGGCTGCCAATGAGGGCGGCACGCTGTTCGGCTCGCTGGCCCAGGGTTATGGCGCACCGCCGGCCATCGCCAATGCCTACAAAGATGTCGTCTCGAAGTTCGTCCACGGCCAGATCAAGACCTCCGACGAAGCCGTCAAGCAGCTCGTCCAGGCGATCGACGACGCCCGCTGAGACCACGCTCGATGACACCGCTTCCCCGCGCATTGTCGCGGGGAAGCCTCAGGCTCCGACGATCATCCCGCGACGATTGTGCGGAGAGGCTATGCAGGGATCATGCAGGGCCACCATCATGCAGGAGGGAGACGACATTCCATGAGCACCGTTGCGACCACCGATCCGGTTCTGACGCCGGCGCAATCGACGCCGATCTCGCTCAGAGGCCGGCTGCAGGATGCGTTGCCGAAGATCGTGCTGGCGCCGAGCTTCGTCATCACCCTGGTCTTCGTCTACGGCTTCATCGTCTGGACGGCCTATCTGTCGTTCACCAATTCCAAGACCTTTCCGTCCTATGCGCTGACCGGGGCGCGCGCCTATCAGCGGCTGTGGCGCTGGACCTTCGAGAGCGATCCGCCGTCCTCCTGGTATACCTCGATCACCAACATGGCGATCTTCGGCTTTCTCTATATCGGCATCTGCCTGGCCCTCGGACTGTTCCTGGCCATCCTGCTCGACCAGAAGATCCGCGGTGAAGGCATATTGCGGCCGATCTTCCTCTATCCGATGGCGCTGTCCTTCATCGTCACCGGGGTTGCCTGGAAATGGTTCCTCGATCCCGGCCTTGGGCTCGAGCAGACGCTGCACCACTTCGGCTGGACGAGCTTCCACTTCGACTGGATCAAGAACAAGGACTTCGTCATCTACACCGTCGTCATCGCCGGTGTCTGGCAGGCGTCCGGCTTCGTCATGGCGATGTTTCTGGCCGGTCTTCGCGGCATCGACGGCGAGATCATGAAGGCGGCCCAGATCGACGGCGCTTCCGCTTTCCAGCTCTATCGGCGCATCGTCATTCCGCTCTTGCGGCCGATCTTTCTCTCGGCCTTCATCGTGCTCGCCCATATGGCAATCAAGTCCTACGACCTGGTGGTGGCGCTGACCTCCGGCGGCCCCGGCGGCTCGGCCTGGCTGCCATCGAACTTCATGTATGAATACACCTTCAAGCGCAACGAGATGGCCGTCGGCTCGGCCAGCGCCATCATCATGCTGATGACGATCTCGGCGATCATCGTTCCCTATCTCTATTCCGAACTGAAGGAGAAGGCGCGATGAGCAGCGTCACCTCTTCGACGATAACTGCGACCACACCGCCTTCGCAGAGCGGCGACAACAGGAATAACAACACCCGCTGGATCGGCCGGCTGGTCATCTACGGCCTGCTGGTCATCTTCGCCGTCCTCTATCTGATGCCGCTCTTCGTCATGCTTACCACCTCGTTCAAGACTATGGACGAGATCCAGAACGGCAACATGCTGGCGCTGCCGCAGACGCCGACCTTCGATCCCTGGATCAAGGCCTGGGGCGAGACCTGCGTCGGGCTGACTTGCGCCGGCATCAAGGGCTACTTCTGGAACTCGATCAAGATGGTGGTGCCGGCGGTGGCAATCTCCACCATCATGGGGGCGCTGAACGGCTATGTGCTGACCAAGTGGCGTTTCCCCGGCCATACGCTGGTGTTCGGGCTGATGCTGTTTGCCTGCTTCATCCCGTTCCAGTCGGTGCTCTTGCCGATGGCAACGATCCTCGGTTCGCTCGGCCGCTTCGGCATGACGCTGCAAAACGCCACCGGCTTTACCTTCGGCTTCGGCAATCCGACCGTCAATCTGGTCTTCGTGCATGTCGTCTACGGCCTCGGCTTCACCACGCTGTTCTTCCGCAATTTCTACGAGGCCTTTCCGACCGAGCTGGTAAGGGCCGCCCAGGTCGATGGCGCCAGCTTCTTCCAGATCTTCCGCCGCATCATGCTGCCGAACTCGCTGCCGATCATCGTCGTCACGGTGATCTACCAGTTCACCAATATCTGGAACGACTTCCTGTTTGCCTCGGCCTATGCCGGCACCGGTGATTCCATGCCGATGACGGTGGCGCTGAACAATGTCGTCAACACCTCGACCGGTGTGGTCGAATACAATGTCAACATGGCTGCGGCGATGATCGCGGCCGTTCCCACGCTGATCGTCTATATCCTCGCCGGCCGCTACTTCGTGCGCGGTCTGATGGCGGGCGCTGTCAAAGGGTAACCCATGGCCTTCCTCGAAATCTCCGGTCTCAGAAAACGCTTCGGCGCCATCGACATTCTCAAGGGGATCGACCTCGAACTCGAAAAGGGCGGCTTTCTCGTGCTGGTCGGCCCGTCCGGCTGCGGCAAGTCGACCCTGCTCAACACCATTGCCGGGCTGGAGACGATCACCTCTGGCGATATCCGCATCGACGGGCGCGATATCAGCGGCCTGCATCCCTCCAAGCGCGACATCGCCATGGTGTTCCAGTCCTATGCGCTCTATCCGAACATGACGGTGGCGGGCAATATCGCCTTCGGCATGGAGATCCGCGGCGTTCCGAAGGAGGAGCGCGCCAAGGCGATCAAGCAGGTCTCCGACATGCTGCAGATCGGCCATCTGCTCGACCGCAAACCGAGCCAGCTTTCCGGCGGCCAGCGCCAGCGCGTCGCCATGGGTCGGGCGCTGGTGCGCAATCCGCAGGTCTTCCTGTTCGACGAGCCGCTGTCCAATCTCGATGCCAAGCTGCGTGTCGACATGCGCACCGAGATCAAGCGGCTGCACCAGCGCATGGGCACCACCTTCGTCTATGTCACCCACGACCAGATCGAGGCGATGACGCTGGCGACCAAGATCGCCGTGCTGAAGGACGGGGTGCTGCAGCAGTTCGGCACGCCGGCCGAGATCTATAACAACCCCGCCAATCTGTTTGTCGCCGACTTCATGGGATCGCCGGCGATGAACCTGCTGAACGCCACCGTCGAGAATGGCGCGGCCGGGCTTGCCGTCGCGCTGGAGCGGCCGAACGCCGCCCCGCTCCGACTGCCGGTGGTCTCAGGCAATCACGGCCTGTCTTCCTATGCCGGAAAACAAGTGATCTTCGGCATCCGCCCGGAAGCCTTGACCGACCCCGACGGCGCCGACCGCAAGGCGCGCTCGCTGACCGAGGACGATTGCCTGATCGAGGTGGTCGAACCGGCCGGCTCCGACACCTTCGCCGTCACCAAGCTCGGCGGCAAATCCGTCGTCGCCCGCCTGCGCGCCGATGCCGGCATCGCTCCGGGACAGACAACTCGCCTTGCCTTCAATCTCGACAAGGCCGTGTTCTTCGATCCGGACAGCCAGGTGCGGAT
>NZ_JABDWD010000052.1:0-3717 GCF_019685115.1 Rhizobium sp. NZLR11
TAAGCCGATATGGCCAGAAAACCCGCCTCAATCGGCCAAAATCCCACCGCACGACAGCCAGTCTGTAAAAAATCAGACCCACAGCAAGCAACTGCGCCAACGCAGAGCGAATTTCAGCAGCCTGCTAGGGCAAAAGCGGTCGCATCGCGGAAGCACTGCTTCGCCTCGCCGGGGACCAGCCATTGGGGACGACGAGCGATGGAAGTGTACAAACGACCGAACATCTTGAGCGCGGTCGCCGGACCGAAAACCTGCTCCCAACACGAGAGCCTGTGCACATGCTCGATCAAGAGACTCTCTAAGTTAAGTTCTGCTGCCGCCGGTTGAACAATCATCGAGATCTCTCCTTTGTCCTTCAAAGGGTGGAGACACTTTTTGGCGGCGTCAATCCGCGACTCTGGCGAACAGTGTCGATCCGCTGATCACTTCTCGCAAAGGTTGGCCACTGCTTCATCGCTTCCGGGATCTCCCGCTTAAGCTCGATGTGGATAGGGCCGTTGGTCGAAGAGGCGTTCTCGACCTTGACTTGGTCGGCGAGCTCGAAGCGGCGCTCGAAGGCGCGGCCGGCGATACCGCGGTGTAAATACTCACCATCCTTTTTCGTCGGCCTTCTGGCCCTTCACCACGAGCACGTTTGCGCTCTTGCGTGATCGCGAGATCGGCTTCGGCGAAGCCGGCGAGCGCCATCTGAATGCGATAGCCGTTCTCGCCCGTCTTGACGATGTGCCAGGCGACGATGGCAGGCGCTGCTGCGCGTTGGTCAAGAGATTGAAGACACGGTCGAAGCCGATACTGGACCGATAAAGCGGTGCGAAGTCGAAGTCGTTTCTCATACCAAATCCTCCGTGAAGCGAGATGGAAAGGAGACGCGTTCTGGCGTCTCCTGGCTAATGGCGCGCCTTAGGCATTTCCATCCACGCCTCCACCTCGTCGAGTTCGGGCACCGGCGGATAGGTGTTCTCTCCCTCCAGTCGCGGACAAAAACTGGTGGCGTCTCCGGCGTCAGCACGAGTTACATGCACACATCTACATCGACAAACGGATCGCGACACACGAAATCAAGAGTACTGAAAACCCTAAAATCATCAACGGCGTTCCGTAGCAAACCCTTGGTCTATTCGAAGTGAGGTCTTTGGCAGAGGTGGAGTCGCCATTATACATCTTCAAGCCGATGTTGCTGTCGGTACTGAAATCCCAATTGTTCTTCTTGTAAAAAATAAGCTCTCTTATTTCTGCAATAACCAAAAACACAACAACCACCGACAACAGTATTATGGCGAATACGACACCGTCACAAGCGGGATGGTTGTTCATCGAAGTCAAGCTCCACCATTCAGCACTCCGCCATTGCGGAACTTCATGCGCGGAATGTACTGGTACCGTTTACACAAGGCAAATAGGAGAAACGGCGGGCATACCCTCGATCGACTAACGCCAGCGTCCATTTAACGGCCGCCTTGTCGTGTAGGGTGCGACGCCATATAGTCTCATGTATCTCGGAGATGCGGCATTGCGGAACGTTAAAATCTTAGGCGCTATTGCTGGTCTGGCATTGGCCGTATTTGCAGTATTGTTCGTCTGGTCTGGACTAGAGGCCAACGACACGATTTCTAAATGCCATGATAATTCCGCAGGCGAATACATTCCTGAAATCGAGGCCCGGATCGCATATTGCGGGGCCGGTGCAAATTCGAGTGACCCTCTGCCGCGTGGCTACTAGGCAGGGCAGGTGCATCTCCTGACCGACAGTAGGAACGGTGTCGGTAGCATTGGGTTCGGGGGGAGGAAGCCGCCGATCAAAGGCGCCTAGGCGTTTAGTGGAAGGTGGGCCCGCTCGCGACGCGATGCGTTCTTGGCTGCCATGGACAAGGCGTCCACTAAATGCTGCGGGCTGGAGGTGAACTCAACGGCGAACGCATCCTCAGTCCCCGCACTTTGAGATTGGCGGCGCGCAATCACCTACCGGGAGATCTTGCCTCGATGGCAACCGAAGTTTGGGCCGAAACCCAGTTTGACGGCGTCGGGTTCGGTCTGTTGGGCTCAGTCGTCCTCGATCCGGCTAAGGCACAAATTTCGGCGCAAGTGGGCGACTATGGCTGGGGCGGGGCGGCAGGCACCTTCTTCTGGGTGAGTCCGGTCGACGACCTGGTCGTCATTCTCTTCACGCAACTGCTGCCTTCGAGCGCCATTCCGGTGCGCAAGGAGCTGCGCGCACTCGTCCATGGCGCATTGACGGGGGCCTGAGACAGGTCAACAGAAATTGCGCGGAGCAACTTCGCGCTTGGCAGGCTTGGGCCGTGGTCGAGACGATGCCCGCGCAACCTGAATGTCCGCTCTTGAGGAACCGCAGCCTGAAGCTGCCTGTCCCCTTGCGGCTCCAAGTCCGTCGTTGCTTCACGCCAAGCCCAACGACTGCTCCTGGTCGATAAGTTGCACGCCGTTCGTGTAAGCTTCATCGGTCTCGAAGATCAAGGCGTGCCGATGGCCGTTGCGATGCCGAAAAGTTTGGGCTTCACGAATGAGCGAGAGGGACCGTCGCGGCAGCGTTTTCAATGTGAGCTGCCTAACAGTCATTCCCGCTCGCGGCAACACCGAGGCTCGTGTTCAGGCGCGGCTTGCGGGAGACCTCATCAGCCTCGTCAAAGATGGCGGCTTAGGCGACTGTGATGTTCTCATGCGATATCACGGCGCCGCCTTCGACGATCCCGAGTGGCGTCACCCGTCCCAAAAACCATCTGGAAGAGGCCGGCGAGTGGCAGGGATACTCCATCTGAAAAAGCCTGGTGCTGCCGTCGAACGTAAGCGATGTCCGCATCACACAGCCTAGAACGTTCATCCATTGCAAAGATCGAACCAACCCTCCATAGTTGCGCTCAATGTAGGGTTGGGTTGTGATGCTTAGACAAACTTACGATCAAAAGGTGACGCGAGAACTCGCGGTGATGAAGGTTATATTCCCTTTGATTGGATTGGTGATCTGCGTCGCCATTCTTGGCCTTTATCTATGGCGACTTCATCATTTTGAGCGTTCCGTTGCGACAATAGAGGCCGTTTGGGAAGAGGAAGTCAGTCGTCGTGGCGTGACGGTCATAACGATGGCGGACCTATCTTTTTCAAGGACTACCCCCACCGGGGAGTCCTTGCCGTGTAGATACCAGTTTGAGATCGGGACGCCTCGTGATGGCTTCAAGGTCGGGGACAAGCTCGACATCGTGCCAGCGAGCGGTACTTGCCAACGGGCTGATATCATTGGGCGAAGCGAGCAAAACCCCTAGTGTTTCGGAGTGTTCCACGGCAGCAGCTCATCGAGCTTGCTCTGCTTGTGGCCGTTGACGATGGCGGTCAGCGTGGCGCTCAGATAGGCCAGCGGCTCGACGGCATTGAGCTTGCAGGTTTCGATGAGCGAGGCGAGGGTCGCCCAGTTTTCTGCTCCGGCATCGTGTCCGGCGAAGAGAGCATTTTTGCGGTTGAGGGCTATCGGCCGGATAGTTCTCTCGACGCTGTTGTTGTCGATCTCGATGCGACCGTCGATCAGGAAGCAGCAAAGGCCATCCCAATATTTGGCCATGTAGGCGAGCGCTTCGCCGAGAGGCGACTTGCCCGCGACACGGGCACGATGTTGGCTCAGCCAGGTCCGCATGTTAGCGATCAACAGCGCTGACCGTGTCTGCCTTCCAGTCAGACGTGCGTCGGGGTTGAGACCGCGCAGCTCGGCTT
>NZ_JABDWD010000053.1:0-3104 GCF_019685115.1 Rhizobium sp. NZLR11
CGTAACGGGTGTTCCGTCCCCACATTGCCCTCTGCCGCCTGATCTGTGATCGAGGTTTCCATGGATGAAGAACGGGAGTTTCTCCATGGAGACTACATTGGAGTTTCTCACAACCAGGAAGCCTGAACGTGAGGTCCACCGACATTGGCCTGATGAGGTCAAGGCGAAGATTGTTTCGGAAAGCTTGAGGCCTGGCACGACGGTCAATGAAGTTGCGCAGCGCTATGGATTGCGAGCGAACAGCCTCTCCACCTGGCGGACGATGGCACGGCAGGGCAAGCTGATCCTGCCAGCACCGGAGGATGCGGTAGAGTTCGCGGCGGTGATCGTCGATCCGCCTGTTTCGGAACTGCCGCCTAAAATGCTCAGTCGCCCCGAGATCGTCCTCGGGCCCGTCACCATCCGTCTTGAGGAAGGTGCGTCTGCTGCCCGGATCGCTGCAATCGCTCGCGCCCTGACGGCGGCGACATGATCTTTCCGTCAAACCGCGTCAGGATCATGGTGGCCACCAAACCCGTAGACTTCCGCAAGGGTCATGACGGCTTGGCAGCGCTTGTGAGGCAAGAGCTGCACAAGGACCCGTTTACCGGAACTGTCTTCGTCTTCCGGTCCCGCAAGGCGGATCGGCTGAAGCTGATCTACTGGGATGGCTCCGGCATCGTCATGGCCTACAAGAGGCTGGAAGAGCACACGTTCACCTGGCCGGCTATCAAGGATGGCCTGATGACGCTGACACATGCCCAGTTCGAGGCCCTGTTTGCGGGCCTTGATTGGCGGCGGGTTCATGCCGTCCAGACGAGAACACCGGAGGCCATCGAGTAGCTGCGGCACGATGACTCAGCACGGCAAATTCCACAGGCAAGTCGGCTACGGATTTGATAGTTTTCGCCCATGCTGGATGCCGCCGACCTTCCCGATGATGTTGCCGCCCTGAAGGCGATGCTGATTGCGGCGCGGCTAAGCGAGGCGGCCAAAGACTCCGTGATAGCCAGCAAAGACGAGCACATCGCCCGCAAGGATGAGCGGATCGAGCGGCTTGAGAAGCTGGTAGCCGCCTTCAAACAAGCAGCCTTCGGGCGCAAATCCGAGAGGACCGATCCCGACCAGTTCGATCTGGCACTGGAGGACCTGGAAACGGCCATGGCCGCGATCCATGCCGAGGATGACGCGGACGTTCCTGCTGGAAACGGGATTGCCAAACCACGCGCGATCAATCGCGGTTCGCTTCCAAAGCATCTTCCGCGTGTCGAAGAGGTGATCGAGCCGGAAAGCCTGATCTGCGCCTGCGGCGGTTGCCTGCATTGCATTGGCGAGGATATCTCCGAGCGGCTGGACGTGATCCCGGCACAGTTCCGCGTCATCGTCACCCGTCGCCCCAAATATGCGTGCCGTGCCTGCACTGACGGTGTCGTTCAGGCCCCGGCTCCAGCACGGCTGATCCAGGCAGGACTGCCGACAGAAGCGACCGTCGCCCATGTGCTGGTCTCCAAATATGCCGATCATCTACCGCTTTACCGTCAGGCCCAGATCATGAACCGCCAGGGCATTGACCTCGACCGATCCACGCTGGCTGACTGGGTCGGTCGGGCAGCGTTCGAATTGCGTCCCGTCTTTGATGCGCTGATCGCCGACCTGAAGCGCTCATCCAAGCTGTTCATGGACGAGACCCGTGCCCCGGTTCTCGATCCCGGCTCGCACAAAACCAAGACCGGATACTTCTGGGCGCTGGCGCGGGATGATCGTCCTTGGAATGGCGGTGCTCCGCCAGGTGTTGCCTTTACCTATGCGCCCGGTCGCGGAGGCATTCATGCCGAACGGATATTGCAGGGCTTCTCGGGCATTCTGCAGGTCGATGGATATGCCGGATACAACAGGCTGATCGCACCGGAGCGTGTCGGTCCTGACATCCAGCTTGCCTATTGCTGGGCGCATGCCCGGCGCAAGCTGGTGGAGATCACCCGCAACGGCTCAGCACCGATTGCCGAGGACGGCGTCAAGCGCATCGGCGAACTGTACCGCATCGAAGCCGAACTTCGGGGCCTTAATCCGAAGGCTCGCTTGGCTGGGCGACAGGAGCGGTCAGCGCCACTGGTCGCCGACATGCAGGCCTGGCTTGTCCATCACCGTGCCCGTGTCGCAACGAAGTCGCCGCTCGGCGAGGCTTTGGCCTACATCGCCAAATACTGGGACGGCCTGAAGCTCTTCCTGACCGACGGACGCATAGAGATCGACAACAACACCGTCGAGCGGACCATCCGACCGATAGCTCTCAATCGCAAGAACGCGCTCTTTGCAGGCCATGACGCGGGAGCAGAGAATTGGGCGACAATCGCCTCGCTGATCGAAACCTGCAAATTCAATGCCGTCGATCCGCTGACCTATTTGACTGCGACGCTCACCGCCATCGTCAACGGTCACAGGCAGAGTTGCATCGATGAGCTTTTGCCGTGGAATTATTCGGGACGAACAAACGGCTGAAGTCTGCTGTCGGCCCGAAGCGGTCACTGGGGTTGCTCAAATTTACGCATCCCTTAATCTCTCCAAAGAGTTTGGAGAAGACTGACATGACATGGCTCATCGACTCTTTCTCAGGAATTGGGCCTATAAGATTTGACATGACTCCAGAGGATGTCGCCACACACATTGGAGCACCAGACCGGTCGAGACGCGGCCTTCGGCCTGATACGTTCAGTGAGCATCGCGGTACCAAAGCGCCAGTCGTACGCTATCGAGAAAATCGCGTGAGCGAGATCGAAGCCTTCTACGATATTGGGGTAGTTATGTTTCGAGGGATATCTGTTTTCGGAACGAACGGATTAAAGGTACTCCGCGCATTGGAAGAGCTAAACGGGGGAGCCGCGATTTCTGTTGGGATCATACTGTTCGACAAGCTCGGCTTAACGGTGGGCCGTCTGGATGAAGGTCCGCCCACAGGGCATTCGGTAACCGCCTTTGCATCCGGCACTTGGAACGGCAAAACCGATGACTTCACTAGCATCAGTTTCAATGACCGCTAATGGCGCATTCTTGCCATCAATGTCGTAGCGGCATTTTTCGGAAAGCCCAATCGAGCTTGCTCAATGTGCGAGGAAAACACCGCTTAC
>NZ_JABDWD010000006.1:0-339706 GCF_019685115.1 Rhizobium sp. NZLR11
TTAGAACGAAAGACTTCGTCGCCAGCAGCGCCGCCGCCCTCGTTCAGTGAGTGGGCTTATAGAACTAACCCTCCCAAACAGTCAACAGCCATGCCGAAAGTTTTTTGACAATTTTGTAACAGGCTGAAAATGAAGGGCTTTTAGCGACAGTCGCAAAAATAGACGAAATCCGCCGCCCCAATGGGTGGTTTTTGAGATTCGTTTTCGCCAAATCCTGAAGAACGGCTTCGGCGAGGGAGACAAGGTTGATATGGGAAGCCTGATGTTGAATTCCAGGTGCTTGCCTATAACGCGCCTCAGTCGCTAATTTGGCGGCGATAGACTATCCGGCGGAGTGAAGAATGCTTGTCCTCGATGAAGAACAGACGCGCGCGGCCCTGCCCTGGCCGGAACTGATCGAGGCGATTGCCCGCATGTTCCAGAGCGAATGCGTGATGCCGGTGCGCCACCACCATGAGATGGATGTGCCGGGTGAAGAGAGCGCTACACTGCTTCTGATGCCGGCCTGGCTTCCCGGACATTATGCCGGGGTGAAGACCGTCTCGGTCTTTCCTGGCAACATGCGGCGCGGCCTGCCGGCGATCTTCGGAACCTATCTTCTTTCCTCCGGCGCTACCGGCGAGATGCTGTCTGCGATCGACGGTGGCGAACTGACTGCGCGGCGGACGGCGGCAGCATCGGCGCTGGCGGCCCGTTATCTCGCCCGTGCCGATGCGGAGGAGATGCTGGTCTGCGGGACCGGTCGACTGTCGCTCAACCTGATACTTGCTCACGGCACGACCCGGCCGATCAAGAAGTACCGCGTCTGGGGTCGCAACCGGCATGCCGCGGAAACGATCGCCGCCGAAGGGCGGGCGCTGGGGCTGGATGTCGAGGCGGTTGCAGATGTTGAAGCCGCGGCGCGAACCGCCGATATCATTTCCTGCGCCACGCTTTCCAGCGAGCCGTTGATATCGGGCGAATGGTTGAAGCCCGGCGCCCATCTCGATCTCGTCGGTGCCTTCAAGCCAAATATGCGCGAAAGCGACGACGAGGCCATCCGCCGTGCTTCGGTCTATGTCGATACCCGCGCCGGCGCCGTCAGCGAGGCAGGCGATATCGTCCAGCCGCTGAAAAGCGGCGTGCTTAGGGAAAGCGACATCAGAGCAGAGCTTGCGGAACTGGTCAGCGGTGCCCATGGCGGGCGAAGCCATGGTGAGGAAATCACGTTGTTCAAATCGGTCGGCGCCGCTTTGGAAGATCTCGCCGGAGCGATTCTTGCCTATGAGACAGTGACGGGCCGAAAGTGACGATCAGTGCATCATTGCCGGAACTTCCGGTTTCACATGTTCTGCCGGCCGTCGGCGCGGCGTTGGCCAATGAGGGACGCGCCGTCCTTTCCGCGCCGCCCGGCGCCGGCAAGACGACGCTGGTGCCGCTTTACCTGCTTGACCAGGCCTGGCGCGGCGACGGCAAGATCATCCTGCTGGAGCCCCGGCGGCTGGCGGCGCGGGCGGCGGCAAGCCGGATGGCGTCATTGCTCGGCGAGCAGGTTGGCAGCACGGTCGGCTACCGCATGCGCCTCGACAACAGGATATCGGCAGCGACACGGATCGAGGTCGTGACCGAGGGGGTTTTTGCCCGGATGATCCTCGACGATCCGGAATTGGCCGGTGTCTCTGTCGTCATCTTCGACGAATTCCACGAGCGTTCGCTGGATGCCGATTTCGGACTGGCGCTGGCGCTCGACGTCCAATCGGCCCTGCGCGAGGATTTGCGTATCTTGGTGATGTCGGCGACCCTCGACGTCGAACGTGTGGCGGCCCTGCTCGACCATCCGCCTGTCATCGAAAGCCTGGGGCGCAGCTTTCCGATCGATATCCGCTACCAGGATCGGCCGGGCGGCGAGCGCATCGAGGATGCGGTCACGCGGGCGATACTCGATGCCCATGCCGATGAGACCGGCTCGATCCTCGCTTTCCTGCCCGGCCAGGCGGAAATCACCCGAACGGTGGAACGGCTGCAGGGACGATTCGGAGCCGAGACACTGATTGCGCCGCTCTATGGCAATCTCAGCCAGAAGGAGCAGGATGCGGCAATCCGACCGGCATCCACGGGAACACGCAAGATCGTGCTTGCGACGTCGATCGCCGAAACCTCCATCACCATCGATGGCGTCAGGATCGTGATCGACAGCGGGCTGCAGCGTCTGCCAGTGTTCGAAGCGTCGACCGGGATCACCCGGTTGGAGACGGTGCGCGTGTCGCGGGCTTCCGCCGATCAGCGGGCGGGCCGCGCCGGCCGAACGGAACCGGGTATCGCCGTCAGGCTGTGGCACCAGGGACAGACCGCGGCCCTGCCGGCCTTCACGCCGCCGCAGATCCTTTCCAGCGACCTTTCCGGACTGGTGCTCGATCTCGCCCATTGGGGCGTTCAGGATCCGGCGTCGCTTGCCTTTGTCGACCAGCCGCCGGAGACGACGCTCAGGGAAGCGCGGGTGCTGCTTGGCCAGCTCGGCGCGCTCGACAAGGATGGGGCGCTGACAGTACGCGGCAGGGTGATGCGTGATCTCGCTTTGCCGCCGCGGCTTGCCGCCATGGTCGTTTCTGCAGGCGAATCAGGGCACGCCCGCGATGCGGCAATGATCGCCGTGCTTCTCACCGAACAGGGGCTCGGCGGAACGAACATCGATATCGAGGAGCGGCTGCGACGCTTCAAGGCCGAGCGTGGCGAAAGAGTAGAGGCCTCGCGGCGGCTGGCGGCGCGGCTGGCGAGCGGCCTCGACACCGTTACCGCAACGGCGCCGGCACTTGCGGGCCAGCTCCTGCTGCATGCGTTCCCGGATCGGATCGCGCTTCAGCGCGGCGGGCGCGGCCGATTCGTGATGGCGAACGGGCGCGGCGCGGAGCTGCCGGAAACCGAGAGGCTGGCCGGCAGCCAGATGCTGGTTATCGCCAATCTCACCGGGCGGGCGGCGCGGGCGCGAGTATTGGCGGCAGCCGAGGTGACGCGCGGCGATATCGACGCCGAGCTGCCCGGCGAGATCAAAACCGGCGATCAGATCTTTTTCGACCGGCAAAGCCGGCAGATACGAGCGCGGCGGGCAACCCGGCTCGGTGCGATCGTCTTCGAAGAGACGCCCTTGCCACGGCCTTCCGGGGCCGCGGTCACTCAGGCACTGGTGGAGGGCGTGCGCGAGCTGGGGCTCGATCATCTCGCCTTCTCCAAGGAGGCCGTGCAACTTCGCGAGCGGATCGGATTCCTTCACAGGACGATCGGCGAGCCCTGGCCCGACGTCAGCGACGATGCCCTGCTTTCGCGGCTGGATGATTGGTTCGGCCCCTTTCAGACGGAGGCTCGCGGCCTTTCCGAGATTTCAGCAGCCGGGCTGTCGAACGGGCTGCTGTCGTTGGTGCCGCACGAGGTGCAACGCGACCTCAACCGACTTGCGCCGACCCATTTCGAAGCGCCGACCGGCCAGAGGCACCCGATCCAATATGAGGGCGAGGAGCCGGTGTTGACGATCCGCGTGCAGGAGTTGTTCGGGCTGAAGCAGCACCCGGCCATTGCCGGCGGCCGTCTGCCGCTGCTGCTCGAACTGACCTCGCCGGCGCATCGGCCGATCCAGACGACCCGCGACCTGCCCGGCTTCTGGGCGGGCACGTGGAGAGACGTGCGTGCCGATATGCGCGGACGTTATCCCCGGCATCCCTGGCCGGAGCGGCCGGAAGACGCGTTGCCGACGACACGGGCAAAACCGCGTGGTACATGAGGGCCATCCAAGGAGCCCCCGGCATGATCGACACGCCTGGCATGATTGACAAGACACAAAGCCTTACACTGGAGGACCGGTACAGCAGCCGCAGGCTGCGCCTGCAGACGCTGGTGCGGCTGCGCTGGCTTGCCGTTTGCGGCCAGGCGCTGACGGTGTTCATCGTGGCCTTCTGGTTGAAATTTTCCTTACCGCTGATTGCCAGCTCTTCGCTGATCGCTGCCCTTGCCTGGGTGAATTTCTACCTGACGATCCGCTATCCGCCGACCCACCGGCTGGGACCGCCGGCCGCCTTTGCGCTGCTCGGCTTCGATCTTCTGCAGCTCTGCGCGCTGCTCTTCATCACCGGCGGCCTTGCCAACCCTTTCGCAGCCCTCGTCTGCGTGCCCGTCATCATTTCGTTTGCCTCGCAGCCGATCCGTTACAGCACGGCGCTGATCGGCTTCGCGATGGTGTGCATCACGATGCTTGCCTTTTCGCCTTTTCCGCTGCCCTGGTTCGACGGTGTCGAGATCAACGTCCATAACGTCATGCAGTTCGGGGTCTGGTGCTCGATCGCCTCGACGATGGCCTTCGCCGCCTTCTATGCCTACCGTGTCTCGCTGGAAGCGAGCCAGCTTGCCGATGCGCTGGCTGCAACCGAACTGGTGCTGCAGCGGGAAAAACACCTTTCACAGCTCGATGGATTGGCGGCCGCCGCTGCCCACGAGCTCGGCACGCCGCTTGCGACGATCAGCGTCGTCGCCAAGGAAATGGAGCGGGAGCTCAAGGACGACGATCGTTTCCGCGAGGACGTGATGCTGCTGCGCAGCCAGAGCGAACGCTGCCGTGACATCCTGCGGCGGCTGACGACGCTTTCCTCCGAAGGCGAAGCGCATATGCGCCGCCTGCCGCTTTCCTCGATGATCGAGGAGGTCGTCGCGCCACACCGGGAATTCGGCATCATCTTGGAGCTGATCGAAAAGAGCCCGCGCAAGGACGAACCGGTGACCGACCGCAATGCCGGCATCATGTACGGGCTCGGCAACCTGATCGAAAACGCCGTCGATTTTGCGCGGGAGAAAGTGATCGTCACCGTCGAGCATGATCACGACAAAGTGCTGATCGTCATCGAGGATGACGGCAACGGCTACGCTCCCGATATTCTGACGCGGATCGGCGAGCCTTACATGACCAAGCGGCAGAAAGAGGATACGGCGGGCGGGCTCGGCCTTGGGCTTTTCATCGCCAAGACGCTGCTGGAGCGCTCGGGGGCATCGCTGATTTTCGAGAATCGCGACCCGGAAAGTGCGGGCGCGCGTATCCGAATCGAATGGCCGCGCATGCTGATCGACGCAAATTCGACAAAATGACTTTGTCGGCATAAGTAGGATATAAACGGTTGACGCAGATCGGGCGTTCAAGCGCCAGGACCAAGACGATGACAGAACAAAATCACGAAAATTTCGCCGCGGCAGATGAAGACCATATCGGTCCTGACGCTAGCCTGCTGATCGTCGACGACGACGGGCCGTTCCTGCGCCGGCTGGCCCGGGCGATGGAGACGCGCGGTTTTCAGGTGGAGACGGCCGAATCAGTGGCGGAGGGCGTTGCGAAATCGAGAGGCAGGCCGCCGAAATATGCGGTGGTCGACCTTCGGCTCGGCGACGGCAATGGGCTCGACGTCATCGAAGCTATCCGCCAGCGGCGCGACGACACCAGGATCATCGTGCTGACCGGCTATGGCAATATCGCAACCGCGGTCACCGCCGTAAAACTCGGCGCCGTCGATTACCTGGCAAAGCCAGCGGATGCCGACGACGTCTTTTCAGCGTTGACGCAGCGGCCGGGCGAAAAGGCCGACCTTCCCGAGAACCCGATGTCGGCCGACCGGGTGCGCTGGGAGCACATCCAGCGGGTCTATGAAATGTGCGAGCGCAACGTGTCGGAAACCGCGCGCCGACTCAACATGCACCGGCGCACACTGCAGCGTATCCTTGCCAAACGGGCGCCGAAATAGACGAGACATCCGTCAAACATCATCGACGGTATACGGCTTTCCGTTGGCCCATTCGGCCATCATCAGCCTCTGCGCGGCGGCACGTGAGAAATTGAGCGTGACGGATTTTCGCGTGGCCGGGGCCAAACGATGTTCCGGCGCCTCGCGAATCATATGAGCGCCATAACCGTCCGACAGGAAAAGCCCGCACTCCTCGGGAAAGATGTCGAGCGGCACACCTTCGTGAGTCGCGAAGAACAACCGGTCGCAATGCAGCCTGTATTCCGGCCATTTGCGATCCACCCTGAAATCCTCGATCGACGTCTTGATTTCTATAATCCAGACCTCGCCCTTTTCCGAAACAGTGATCAAATCGGCACGGCGGCCGCTGGCGAGCGGCAGTTCGGGCAGCACGGCATGGCGCATTTCATGCAGCAAAATCTGCGTTCCGCGCCGCACCATCATGGCTCTGTCCGATTGCCGGCCATCGATTAACGGATTGTTATTGTAAACGCTCAAAATCGTCATGGATAACCCTAGCAGGGGCTGGCGTGTTGTTGCAAAAAAACCATGCGCTTCTAATTTGCGCCGCAGATGGATTTGTCGCGCAGCAGTAGCCTTGCAAAGCGCAAGTTAATCGAAAATAAACCATAATCAACGATGGTCGAAAGACTGTTCTCCTTGCCCCAAAACTTCAAGAGTCATCTATGCGCATCCGCAATGCATTCCCGGTATTTGGCCTGCTGACGACGCTGGCACTGGCCGGTTGCTCCTCGACATCAGACAGCGCATCCGTCGACGACAAGGGCGCCGGCCCGACGGTACAGACAGCCCAGATCTTCAATGACGCCTATGGCGTGACGAAGGATTCCGGATACTCTCTGCCGGCGATCCCGATCGACCGGGTCAAGCCGCAGTTCCGCCGCCAGGTCGTCAGCTACCAGACCACCGAGCGCCCCGGTACGATCATCGTCAACACTCGCGAGCGCTTCCTCTATTACATCCTGGCCAACGGCAAGGCGATGCGCTACGGCATCGGCGTCGGCAAGCAGGGCTTCGCATGGGCCGGCACCGCCTACGTCGCCTGGAAGCAGGAATGGCCGACCTGGCACCCGCCGAAGGAAATGGCCGTTCGCCGTCCTGACGTCGCCAAGTATGTCGAAGACGGCATGGGCCCGGGTCTCAGCAATCCGCTCGGCGCACGCGCCATGTATCTCTTCAACGATGACGGCAAGGACACGCTGTTCCGCCTGCACGGCACACCGGAATGGGCTTCGATCGGCACTGCCGCTTCCTCGGGCTGCATTCGCCTGATGAACCAGGACGTCATTGACCTCTATAGCCGCGTCCGTCCCGGCAAGGGCACGTCCAAGGTCGTCGTTATCCAGTAAGCTAGATACTGAATTCGGTATAAAAAAGGCCGCCGGGCTGTCGTTCCGGCGGCCTTTTCATATTCTCACCTATGCTCTCACCCTTCTTGCTTCGCCTTGAGTTCAAGGCGGCGGCGGTGAAGCACCGGCTCGGTATAGCCGTTCGGCTGCTCCCTGCCCTTCAGGACGAGATCGAGGGCGGCCTGAAAGGCGATCGAGCCGTCGAAATTGCCGGCCATCGGCCGATAAGCGGGGTCTTGCTCGTTCTGCCGGTCGACGACAGCGGCCATGCGCTGCATCGTTTCGGCGATCTGAGCCTCGGTGACGACCTTGTGGTGCAGCCAGTTCGCCATGTGCTGGGCCGAGATGCGCAATGTCGCACGATCCTCCATCAGGCCGACATTGTTGATGTCTGGCACCTTCGAGCAACCAACGCCCTGATCGACCCAGCGCACGACGTAGCCGAGGATGCCCTGGGCATTGTTGTCGAGTTCGCGCTGGATTTCCTCCGGCGTCCAGTTCGGCCGCACCGCAACCGGCACGGAGAGAATGTCGGAGAGCTTGGCGCGCGCACGGTCCTTCAGCCCCTGCTGAACCCTGGCGACATTCACCCGGTGATAATGGGTGGCATGCAGGGTGGCGGCCGTCGGCGACGGGACCCAGGCGGTGTTGGCGCCGGCCTTCGGATGGGCGATCTTCTGCTCCAGCATCGCCGCCATCAGATCCGGCATCGCCCACATGCCCTTGCCGATCTGCGCATGGCCGGCAAGACCGCATTCGAGCCCGATGTCGACGTTCCAGTTTTCATAGGCGGCGATCCAGGCCGCCTGGCGCATGTCGCCCTTGCGAATCATCGGGCCGGCTTCCATCGAGGTGTGGATCTCGTCGCCGGTGCGATCGAGGAAGCCGGTATTGATGAAGACGACGCGCTCGCGGGCAGCACGGATGCATTCCTTGAGATTGATCGTCGTGCGGCGCTCCTCATCCATGATGCCCATCTTGATGGTGTAGCGCGGCAGGCCAAGCGCGTCTTCGACCCGCGAGAAGATCTCGTCGGCGAAGGCCACCTCTTCCGGCCCATGCATTTTCGGCTTGACCACATACATCGAGCCGGTGCGGGAATTCTTCCTGCGGCCGGCCGGGCCGATGTCGTAAAGCGAGATCAGCCCGGTGATGACGGCATCCATGATGCCTTCCGGTACTTCGAGGCCGTCGCGGTCGAGGATCGCCGGATTGGTCATCAGGTGGCCGACATTGCGCACCAGCATCAGCGAGCGGCGATGCACCTCGAACGAAGCGCCGTCCGGGCCGGTATATTGCACATCCGGATTGAGCTTGCGGATGAAGCTCGTTCCGCCCTTTACCACCTCTTCCTGGAGATCGCCCCTCATCAGGCCGAGCCAGTTGCTGTAGACGACGACCTTGTCCTCGGCGTCGACGGCAGCGATCGAATCCTCGCAGTCCATAATTGTCGTAATCGCCGATTCCAGCCAGACATCGGAGATATGAGCCGGATCGGTCTTGCCGATCGCCGTCGTCACATCGATGACGATCTCGATATGGATGCCGTTGTTCTTCAGGAGAATATGCGTCGGTGCGGCGGCATCGCCGCGATAGCCGGCAAAATGCCCGTCATCCCTCAGCATTGCCTGCTCGCCATCGATCGATCTGATCGCGAGCGCTCCGTCCTTGACGGCGAAACTGCCGATATCCTTCCAGCTGCTATCCTGCAGCGGCACAGACATATCGAGAAAATCTCGCACCCAGGCGATGACCTTCTCGCCGCGCTTCGGATTGTAACCCTTGCCCTTTTCAGCGCCGTCGGTCTCGGGAATGGCGTCCGTGCCATAGAGCGCATCATAGAGCGAGCCCCAGCGGGCATTGGCGGCGTTGAGCGCATAACGGGCGTTCATGACGGGAACGACCAGCTGCGGGCCTGCAATCGAGGCGATCTCAGGATCGACGTTATCGGTCGACACTTGGAAGTCCGATCCCTCAGGCAAGAGATAGCCGATTTCGCGGAGGAAGGACTGGTATTCGTCCATATCCGCAGGCGAGCCATGCCGGCGATACCAGTCGTCGATCTTAACCTGCAGGTCGTCGCGTTTTGCCAGCAGCGCACGATTCCTAGGGGCGAGATCATGGACGATCGCCGAAAAATCGGCAAAGAACTTGTCCGCGTCGACCGCTAGCCCTGGCAGCACCTCCTTGACGAGGAAATCATGAAGGACGGCTTCGACGGCAAGACCGTTCTTATCAATGCGGTTCATGCGGCATTCTCCTTGGCACGACTTTGAATGCTGCCACTTTGCCCGGCTTTCATTCACAGTCAATTCGGCAATAATTCGAAAGATTTATGCTTTTGTGGAAATTATGCGCGGCGTTACGCACATCGGAAGCCCATTCTGCGGCTGCGTCGTTAATTTCTGCACCGGCCAGGGATTGGTCTGAGCGGTGGAATCGAAGCGATAGCGATGCATCAGAACAGCAAGGGCAATCACCGCCTCCTGAAGCGCAAAGGTTGCGCCGATACAGACACGCGGACCGGCGCCGAAAGGCAGGAACTGGAAGCGGCCGATGGAGCCGCGATTTTCCGGCAGGAAGCGTTCCGGCATATAGGCGCGCGGCCTGTCCCAATAGAGTTCGTGGCGATGCAACGTCCAGGGCATGATCAGCAACGTGACATCGGCATCGATCTCGACCCGCTCGCCCTTAGGGCTTGTCCAGGAATCAGCCGCTATGGCGGCGCGATTGATGGATGGTGCCGGCGGATAGAGGCGTAAAGCCTCCTCGAAGGCGGCGCGCGTCAGCGGCATTAGATCCAGCCATTCCACCGGTTCGGCGCCAGTGGCGAGCACTGCGTCGATTTCTACTTCCATCGCCTCACGGATGTGCGGGCTGTTCGATACGCAATACAGCGTCCAGGCCAATGCCCGCGCTGTGGTCTCATGCCCCGCGCCGATAAACGTCAGAATATTGTCTTCGATTTCTTCTTTCGTCAGCCCGTCAGGGCCGGCCTGCTCCAAGAGCAGGGTCAGGAAATCTTCGGGCGCGGTGGCGCGATTGGCCTTCATCTTTGCCAGTCGCGTATCCATCGTGTTGCGCACAATGGCGCGGAATTTCTCCAGCACTTTCTGACCGCCGATGCGTGTCACACGTGGAACCCAGGACGGGGCGCGCATCAGATCCATCGGATCGACGCGGCCCATGCGATTCAGGAGATCATTGACATCATCGGCGAAATTGCCGCTTGAGGTGACGATTTCACCGGAGAATAACGTGTCAGCGAGAATCGCGAAGGTCAGCTCGGTCATGTCGGTGCTGATATCGAAAATCGCTCCCGCCTCGCCTGCGCTCTCATATTTGCCGGCATAGTCTTCAGACTGGCGCAACATCTGCCCGGCGAAGCCTTGGGCATGGCGGGGCGTGAAAACCGGCGCCACCGCCTTGCGTGATCTTTTCCAGACGGGACCTTCGGCGGTCAGAAGACCGTCGCGTAGGATCGGACGCAGGACGAGCTGGCGCACATCCGACATGCGGTAATTATTGGCATTGTCGACCAGCACATGCTTGATCAGGCCGGGATCATTGACGATCAGCGTCCTCTGGCCAAAGAAATTGGTGTGGATCCAGGGCAGCGTGTAAGACGGCTCGCCCCAGAGTTCGAGCGGGTTGCGCAGGATGACGCGGATGATTTCCAGCCGGCTCGGCGGTACGGTGCGCGGCAGCGGTGCCGGCGGAACGAAGGGGTCCGGACGCATGTCCATCGGAAAAGCCTTTCGGGGAAAATCTACGCTTCCCGTCAGGCGTGAAGCTAGAGCAGGCCCTTGAGTTCGTCCAGCTTGTCGTTGATCAGCCAGCCGTAATAATTCTCCTCCGGCCAGACGGTCGCGCCGGCGGAGCGGTTTTTCGCGGCAAGGGCTGCGGCGCGCTGGCGCGAGTTGCCGACATTATAAAGCGTCGCGGTCAGGCCGGGATTGCCCGAGATGTCCATGCCGGCGATCTCCTTGTAATCGTCGATCGACCGGCGGATCGAGGCGGCGACAAAGGCGAGCGAGATATCGGGATCCATGATGGACTTGTAGACGGCGCCGGCATTCTTCTCGTTCAGCTTCGGATAACCGGAGACACGGGCCACGAGATCGGAGAGCATCAGCGCCGTCAACGGATTGACCTGGCCGAGGCCGAAGGTCTGACCGGCGTAGAAGGGCTGGAAGAAGACCGCGCTGAAGCGGTTGTCGGGAAAGCTCTTGCCACCCACGGTCTTGCCGCGAAAATCACTTTCCCAGACATCTTCGCGGCAGGACCACAGCGTGTAGGAATCGCTCTTGCCTTTGCACTCGGCAAATTGCGGCCGCACCACGAAGTCGTCGATGTTTTCGCCGTCATAAGCGAAGCGGAAGCTTTCTCCAGCGTAAGAAGCAGCCTTGACATAATAGGACTGCAGCCGGTCGTAGGCGTCGACATTATAAGTGTGTTCGCCAACGATCGCGCCGACGACATGGATGGGATTGATGCCGTAAGCGCTGGAGACCTTGCGGATCTTGCCCATCAGCTCGCGATCGGTGGCCAGGAGCTCGTGGACCTTTTCATACTTCAGATCGAAGCTGCTCTTGGTTCCCTTGGTGCGCCTGACGGACGCGCCCGGAATATCCGGCTGCTCGGCATGGCGGTTGCCGGCCGGCACCGTCTGCATTGCGAAGGCGGGCGCCGAATTCACCAGGGCAACGGCAATCAAAAGGCTTGTCAAAAGGCGTCGCACGATCCGCTATCCCGTCCGGTTCCATCGTCCTGTTTGCGATGCGGCTGACTGGACCAGAATCTTGGCCGAATAAAGCCGCAGCGGAAAACAAACGGGCCTTCACTAAAAAGTAAAAGGCCCGCTGTCGAGAGTGGAGTTCGTCACAATCCGGCATTCACATCGGGAAAGACATGGACCGGTGCGCCGATATCACAGAATGAAGCGCGAGAGATCGGTATTCTGCGCGAGATCGCCGACATGTTCGCGCACATAGGCGGCATCGATCGTCACGGCCGTTCCGCCCCGGTCCGGCGCGTTGTAGGAGATCTCGTCCAGCACCCGCTCCATCACCGTCTGCAGACGGCGGGCGCCGATGTTTTCGACGGAGGAGTTCAGATGCACGGCGACATCGGCAAGCGCATCGATCGCGTCATCAGTGAATTCGAGGCTCAGGCTTTCGGTTTCCATCAGCGCACGATACTGGCGGATGAGGCTTGCTTCCGTCTCGGTCAAGATTCGGCGGAAATCCTCCTTGTTCAAAGGACGCAATTCGACACGGATCGGCAAGCGACCCTGCAGTTCCGGCAAAAGATCCGAGGGTTTGGAGACATGGAAGGCGCCGGAGGCGATGAAGAGGATATGATCCGTCTTCACCGGCCCATATTTGGTCGAGACCGTCGTGCCTTCGACGAGCGGCAAGAGGTCGCGCTGAACGCCTTCGCGCGAAACGCCGGCGCCCATGCCGCCGTCACGGGCGGCGATCTTGTCGATTTCGTCGAGGAAGACGATACCGTCATTCTCGGTGGAGCGAACGGCCTCGCGCTGGATCACCTCATTGTCGATCAGCTTGTCGGATTCGTCGCGGATCAGGTCGCTGTAGGAGGCCTTGACCGTGGTGCGGACCTTCTTGGTGCGTCCGCCCATGGCTTTGCCGAACATTTCCGACAGGTTGAGCACGCCGATATTGGCGCCCGGCATGCCGGGTATTTCAAAGCCACCCATGCCGGAACCGGCATCGGCCACCTCGATATCGATTTCCTTGTCGTCGAGTTCGCCATCCCTCAGCTTCTTGCGGAAGTTTTCGCGGGTGGCGGGCGAGGCGGTGGTGCCGACCAGCGCATCGAGAACACGCTCCTCGGCGCTGACGTGGGCCTTGGCCTGGACCTCGGTCCGCTTCTTCTCGCGCACCAGGCCGATACCGACCTCGACAAGATCGCGGATGATCTGCTCGACATCGCGGCCGACATAACCGACTTCGGTGAATTTGGTGGCTTCCACCTTGATGAAGGGCGCGCCGGCGAGTTTTGCCAGGCGGCGGGAGATCTCGGTCTTGCCGACACCGGTCGGGCCGATCATCAGGATGTTCTTCGGCATGACTTCGTCGCGAAGGCTGGGGTCCAACTGCTGGCGACGCCAGCGGTTGCGAAGCGCAATCGCGACGGCGCGTTTGGCGTCATGCTGGCCGATAATGTAGCGGTCGAGTTCGGAAACGATCTCGCGGGGGGAAAAAGTCGTCATTGCGTGTCATTCTCCTGGCGGTCCGGGGCCATCAGCACCCGGCCGTAATTCGTCTTTGCTCGCCGCCGCAGCGGCCGCAAGGCCCGAGGTTCAGCCTTCGACATCCAGCGATTCGACCACGATATTGTGGTTGGTGTAGACGCAGATGTCGGCGGCGATTTCGAGAGCGCGGCGCGCGATCTCTTCGGCCGATTTGTCGGTATCCATCAGCGCGCGGGCGGCGGCTAAGGCAAAATTGCCGCCCGAGCCGATCGCCGTCGTGCCATGCTCGGGCTCGAGCACGTCGCCATTGCCGGTGATCGCCAGCGTGATCGACTTGTCGGCGACGAGCATCATGGCTTCGAGATTACGCAGGTATTTGTCGGTGCGCCAGTCTTTGGCAAGCTCGACGGCGGCACGCATCAGCTGACCGGGATATTGCTCCAGCTTCTTTTCAAGCCTTTCGAGCAGGGTAAAGGCATCGGCAGTGGCGCCGGCGAAACCGGCGACGACTTCACCCTTGCCGATGCGGCGCACCTTGCGGGCATTGCCCTTCATGACGGTCTGGCCGAGGCTCACCTGGCCGTCGCCGGCCATCACCACCTTGCCGCCTTTTCGAACTGTAATGATCGTTGTCATCAAACACCTGTCTGCCCACGACGCGGGCGTTTACGCGAGACCACACATTGGCCCTGTTGAGCCCTATGTAAGAGGGCCGGCGCCGTTTGCAAATGGGCCGGCTTTTCTCTTGCCCGGCTTCTGGATATTTGCCGATGCGCCTGATAAGGAACGGCCTTATTCCGATGGAGGGCCATATGGCCGAGACCGCAGCAAGCCGTACGGGCAGCGTTTCCCGCAAGACCAACGAAACCTCGATTTCCGTCTCCGTCAATCTCGACGGCACCGGCAAATCGAAGATTTCGACCGGCGTCGGCTTCTTCGACCATATGCTCGACCAGCTGTCGCGGCATTCCCTCATCGATATGGAGATCGAGGCCAAGGGCGACCTGCATATCGACGACCACCACACGGTCGAGGATACCGGCATCGCCATCGGCCAGGCGATCTCCAAGGCGCTCGGCGACAGGCGCGGCATCACGCGCTACGCTTCGATCGATCTCGCCATGGACGAGACGATGACCAAGGCCGCGGTCGATCTTTCCGGCCGGCCGTTCCTCGTCTGGAACGTTGCGTTCAGCGCGCCGAAGATCGGCACGTTCGACACCGAACTCGTTCGCGAATTCTTCCAGGCGCTTGCCCAGAATGCCGGCATCACCTTGCATATTCTCAATCATTATGGCGCCAACAACCACCATATTGCCGAGACATGCTTCAAGGCCGTTGCCCGCGCATTGCGCACGGCGACAGAGATCGATCCGAGACAGGCGGGCCGTGTTCCCTCGACCAAGGGCACGCTCGTCTGAGCCCTTCAAGGGAGCGGCGACAATGACATCAAGCTATATTTTCCTGACACCACCCGGCAGCACGAGCGCCGCGGTCAACGAGACGCGAACCATCCGCGACGGCTTCACGCTGCTCGGCTTTCTCTTTCCCTGGCTGTGGCTGCTGGCCCATCGGCTTTGGCTGCCTGCGGCCGCGGCCTTTCTGCTGCAGGGCCTCGGTGGTGCGCTGATGGAAGAGCCGGATCTCGGGCTGGCGGGAGCGGCCATCATGCTAGGTGTGAATGTGCTGGTCGGGCTCGAGGGCCAGAATTTGCGTATCCGCACCCTCGCCGCCAAAGGCTGGAACGAAGACGCACTCATAGCAGCCGATACGATCGGCATTGCCGAGCAGGTCTATTTTTCGGACAGGCCGGCCATCGCGAATAGCGATGACGCCGCGGCACCGGACTGGGACAACAAGACCCGGCCGAACAGCCCGCCTGGCCATGCCACATCGCTTGGCCTCTTTGGTTTTGATGGAGGACGCTGACGATGCGCGTCGCGATTATCGACTACGGCTCCGGTAACCTTCGCTCGGCGACCAAGGCTTTCGAGCGGGCCGCCCGCGAGGCAGGCATCAATGCGCATATCGATCTCACCGATAGGGCAGAGGATGTTGCCGCGGCCGATCGTATCGTGCTTCCCGGTGTCGGCGCTTATGCCGATTGCCGGCGCGGCCTCGATGCGGTGCCTGGAATGGCCGAGGTGTTGATCGAGGCTGTCGAGAAGAGGGCACGGCCGTTCCTCGGCATCTGCGTCGGCATGCAGCTGATGTCCTCGCGCGGCCTCGAGAAGACCGTGACGCATGGTTTTAACTGGATTGCCGGCGACGTCGTCGGGATGACGCCTGATGATCCTCAACTGAAGATCCCGCAGATCGGCTGGAACACGCTCGACCTGAAGCGCGACCATCCCCTCTTTGATGGTATCGCGACCGGCCCGGAGGGACTGCATGCCTATTTCGTGCACTCCTACCAGCTTGCCGCCGAAAACGACGACGACGTCATCGCGACCGTTGACTATGGTGGTGCAATGACCGCCGTCGTCGGGCGCGACAACATGGTGGGCGCCCAGTTTCACCCTGAAAAGAGCCAGAAGCTCGGGCTGGCGCTGATCACGAATTTCCTGCGCTGGAATCCGTGATACCTCCGCCTTATTTCCCCTTTAAGGAAACGGCGGGACAGGAGTGCGCTCGATGCCGGCGTCGCGGAAATCAGGCAAGGTAATCTACACGTTGCGGCCTTCCAGAGAGGGCCTGCCTGCCTTTTCTGATATCAAGCTTCCGGGCGGCACGATCATTCGCCGTGTCGATGAGGCCCTCCACAGGAAGGCGCTTTTCAATGCGACCAAGGCGCTGAAAGAAAGGCTGGACCGATGACCCACGAATTCCTTGCCGGCAACGAAAATTCGCAGCTGCGCGCCAACGGGATCAACGCCGGCGACGTCGCAGAGGCCGTGCTGGAATTCTATATCGAAGGCGAGGACGATCTGATCGGCTTGCTAGCCTACGCCCTCTACGAGCGACAGAAGCGTGATTTCGTTGTCAGCCATCGCAAGCGCAACGCCGGCCGTTCGCCCAATGAAGCCGAGCTTGCCGCCGTCACCAGCAATTATCTCTCGACCGACTTGCGCAATACGCTGCGCGACCGGGCCTCGCAGATCCTTTCGAGCTATGCCGAAACCTATGTGGAGGCGATGGAACCGGAGATCCGGCTGGCCGCCGTCAACAATGATGCGCTGCGAAAGATGCGTGACATCGAAAAATCGATGAAGCGGCGCCTCGGCTTCTGGCGCCAGGTCCGTGCCGGCTTTGTCGTCGCCCTGCTGCTGCTTCTGCTTTTCGGCGCGGCCACCTTTGCCGCTGTCTTTTTCCACTCGGATATCGTAGATGCGTGGAATGCGCTGATGGTACCGACCACTCTACGGACGTAAGACGACATGATCCTTTTTCCCGCGATCGACCTGAAGGGCGGCCAATGCGTCCGCCTGAAGCTCGGCGACATGCAGCAGGCGACGGTCTACAACACCGATCCGGCCGCCCAGGCGAGATCCTTCGAAGACCAGGGGTTCGAATGGTTGCACGTGGTCGATCTCGACGGCGCCTTTGCGGGGCATTCGGCCAATGGCGACGCCGTCGAGGCGATCCTGAAGGCGACGAAAAATCCGGTGCAGCTCGGCGGCGGCATCCGCACCCTCGATCATATCGAAGCGTGGCTGTCGCGCGGGCTGCGGCGCGTCATTCTCGGCACCGTCGCGGTCAGAAATCCTGATCTGGTCATCGAGGCCTGCCGGAAATTCCCGGGCCATGTCGCCGTCGGCATCGATGCCAAGGGCGGCAAGGTCGCCGTCGAGGGCTGGGCGGAGGCTTCCGAACTCGGGATCATCGAGCTCGCCAGGAAATTCGAGGGCGCCGGCGTCGCCGCGATCATCTACACCGATATCGACCGAGACGGCATCCTTGCCGGCATCAACTGGACCTCGACGCTGAAACTTGCCGACGCCGTCTCCATTCCCGTCATCGCCTCCGGCGGCCTTGCCTCTCTCGATGATGTCAGACGTATGTTGCAGCCCGATGCGCACAAGCTCGAGGGGGCGATTTCCGGCCGGGCGCTTTATGACGGCCGCATCGATCCCAAGGAAGCCCTGGCGCTGATCCGGGTGAACAGGGCAAAGGAGACCGCGTAAATGACCCTTAAAGCCCGTGTCATTCCCTGCCTCGACGTCAAGGACGGCCGCGTCGTCAAGGGCGTCAACTTTCTCAATCTCGTTGATGCCGGCGATCCGGTCGAAGCGGCGAAGGCCTATGATGCGGCCGGCGCCGATGAACTTTGCTTTCTCGACATCACTGCGTCCTCGGACAATCGCGAGACGATCTTCGATGTCGTGTCGCGCACAGCCGACCAATGCTTCATGCCGCTGACAGTCGGCGGCGGGGTGCGCACCATCGCTGATATCCGCAAGCTCTTGCTGTGCGGCGCCGACAAGGTCTCGATCAATTCGGCGGCGGTCAGCAATCCCGACTTCGTCGCTGAAGCGGCCGACAAGTTCGGCGACCAATGCATCGTCGTTTCGATCGACGCCAAGCGCAGGCGCACACGGGCGGTCGGCGGCGACAATCTCAGCGCCTGGGAAATCTATACGCATGGCGGCCGCAACGCGACGGGCCTCGACGCCGTCGAATTCGCCCAGAAGATGGTAGAGCGCGGCGCCGGCGAGCTGCTGGTCACCTCGATGGACCGCGACGGCACCAAGGTCGGCTACGATCTGGAACTGACGCGGGCGATCGCCGATGCGGTGCGTGTGCCGGTCATCGCGTCGGGCGGCGTCGGCGACCTCGACGATCTCGTCGCCGGGGTGAAGGAAGGCCATGCCAACGCGGTGCTCGCCGCCTCGATCTTCCACTTCGGTACCTATACCGTCGGCGAGGCGAAACACTATATGTCGAAGTGCGGCATCGACATGCGTCTGGACTGAACCTTGAAAGCGGACCTATGAGCGGATTTTCTCTTTCCGATCTCGAAAGCATCGTCGCAGAACGGTCGAAAGCCTCGCCAGAGCAATCCTGGACAGCGAAGCTCGTGGCCGCCGGTCAGCCGAAAGCGGCAAAGAAGCTCGGCGAGGAGGCGATCGAAGCCGTGATGGCGGCGGTGACCGGCGACCGCGATAATCTGACCTATGAAGCCGCCGATGTGCTCTATCACCTATTGGTCGTATTGAAGATTGCTGAAATACCGTTAGAGAATGTCATGGCCGAACTCGAGCGCCGAACCGCGCAGTCCGGCCTCAAGGAAAAGGCCGGCCGGCAGAGTTCATGAGTATCGCGACTGAGATCATCGGGGTGCCGGAAACGTTGGATCATTTCCAGTCGGACTCCTATTCGCCCTACCACTTCTTCTCTTCCGAACAATGGGCGAAATTCCGCGCCGATACGCCGCTGACGCTGACCAGCGACGAGGTCAAACGGCTGCGTTCGATGGGCGATCCGATCGATCTCGACGAGGTCCGGCGGATCTATCTGTCGCTGTCGCGGCTGCTGTCGGCGCATGTCGAATCTTCGCAGATGCTGTTCGAACAGCGCAACCGCTTCCTCAGCCTGTCCGATGTGACAAAGACGCCCTTTGTCATCGGCATCGCCGGCTCGGTCGCCGTGGGAAAATCGACCACGGCCCGTATCCTCAAGGAGCTCCTGGGGCGCTGGCCTTCCAGCCCCAAAGTCGATCTCGTTACTACCGACGGCTTCCTCCATCCGAACGCCGTGCTGCAGCGGAAAAAGCTGATGCAGCGCAAGGGTTTTCCGGAGAGTTACGACACGGCGGCGATCCTGCGCTTTCTCTCGGCGATCAAGGCCGGACAGCCGGATGTGAAGGCGCCTAGCTATTCGCACCTTGTCTACGACGTGCTGCCGGACGAATACAAAATTGTCGACCGGCCCGACATCCTGATCTTCGAGGGCATCAACGTGTTGCAATCGCGCGACCTGCCGGCCGGTGGCAAGATCGTGCCGATGGTCTCCGACTTCTTCGACTTCTCGATCTATATCGATGCCGCGGAAGACCAGATCCACAACTGGTACGTCGCACGTTTCATGCGGCTGCGCGAGACCGCCTTCCGCGATCCGAACTCCTATTTCCATCGCTACGCCTCGATCAGCGACGCGGAAGCGCTCGAAATCGCCGGGGATCTGTGGGCGAATATCAACCTGAAAAACCTGCGGCAGAACATCCTGCCGACGCGGCCGCGTGCCGATCTCATCCTGAAAAAGGGCAAGGATCATCTGATCGAGCAGGTCGCGCTGCGGAAACTATAGCAGGCGATCCTATGCTGATTGTCAGTTCGGGGGATTGACGCGGCGTAACGTCAGATTGATGCGCCCGCCATTCTTCAAGAGCGTCGAGGTCGCCGGATGAATGCGGTCGACGCCGTGGAAACAAAGTCTCCCCTCGCCGCCCAGAACGACCAGATCGCCGCTCGAAAGTTTGAAGGATAGCGTAGGATCATTGCGGTTGAGGCCGCCGACGCGGAAGAGGCAGCTGTTGCCGAGCGAGATCGAGACAACCGGCGCCTGCAGATCCCTCTCGTCCTTATCCTGATGCAGGCCCATGCGCGCGTCGTCGGCGTAAAAATTCACCAGACAGGCTTCGGGCGGTTTGTCGTAGCCGGCAACATCATTCCAGATATCAAGCAATTCCCGCGGCATGTCAGGCCAGCGCCTGCCGGTTGCCGAATGCGTCGGCTGATAGCGATAGCCGCGCTCCTTGTCGGTCACCCAGCCGAGCGGCCCGCAATTGGTCATGCGCACCGACATCGGCTTGCCGGTGCCGGGCATGACGGGCACATAAAGCGGCGCCTCAGTGACAATAGTGCGGATTACCTCGACCAATGCCTCCTGACGCGCCCGGTTGAGGTAGCCGGGGAGATGGCGAATGCCGCTCAAGAGCTCCGGCATGTCATTCGCCTCCGCTGCCGCCAGGGCGGCCACGCATTTTCTTGACTTCAGAACGGCCGGATTTTTCCTTCAGGCGGCGCTCGACCGAACCCTTGGTCGGCCTGGTCTTCTTGCGTGGTGGCGGCGGCGGCTTGGCGGCCTCCAGTAACAATTCCTTCAGCCGGTCGCGCGCATCCTCGCGGTTGCGGTCCTGGCTGCGAAACCGGCTCGCCTCGATCATCAGCACGCCTTCCTTCGAAAGGCGGCGGCCGGCAAGCTTGACCGCATTGGTTTTGACACGATCATTGAGGGACGGCGAATTCGGGATATTGAAAAACAGCTGGACCGCGGTCGAGACCTTGTTGACATTTTGCCCGCCGGGACCGCCCGCCAGAACGAACTGTTCCGTCAGCTCCCATCCGGCGATGGTGATTCTGTCGTCGATATAAAGTGCGTCGCTGGCCATGCGGCGTTCTATCTCACATCGGCGGCGAATTGAAAATATCGGCTGCAATCAAAGAAAACCCGGCGATCCTGCGATACCGGGTTTCACGTGAGTCAGAGAATTTTGTTGTTCTTATTCGGCGGCGACCTTTACGCCGGGGGCCGCATCGCGGACGCCGCCGTCGACGTGACCCTCGAACTTGGCGAAGTTGGCGATGAACATCGAGACCAGCTTTTCGGCCTGCACGTCATAGGCCGATTTGTCGGTCCAGGTCGAGCGCGGATCGAGAATGCTGCCGTCGACGCCGTTGACGGAGACCGGCACAGCGAAGCCGAAGTTGGTATCCGCACGGAACTCCACCCGGCCGAGTTCGCCGGTGAGAGCCGCAGCGAGAAGGGCACGCGTCGCCTTGATCGGCATGCGCTTGCCAGTGCCGTAAGCGCCGCCGGTCCAGCCGGTATTGACCAGCCAGCACTGGACGCCATGGCGGCCGATCAGCTCCTTGAGCAGATTGCCATATTCGGCCGGATGCCGCGGCATGAACGGGGCGCCAAAGCAGGTGGAGAAGGTCGCTTCCGGCTCAACCACACCCTTTTCGGTGCCAGCCACCTTGGCGGTATAGCCGGAGAGGAAGTGATACATCGCCTGATCAGGCGTCAAGCGAGCGATCGGCGGCATGACGCCGAAGGCATCGGCGGTCAGCATGATGATCGTCTTCGGATGCCCGGCCCGGCCGGTTTCCGAAGCGTTCGGGATGAAATCCATCGGATAGGCGCAACGGGTGTTCTCGGTCAGCGAGCCGTCATTGAAATCCGGCTCGCGGCCTTCGTTCAGAACGACGTTTTCGAGCACGGTGCCGAAGCGCTGCGTCGTCGCATAGATTTCCGGCTCGGCCTCGGCCGACAGACGGATGGTTTTGGCGTAGCAGCCGCCTTCGAAGTTGAAGATGCCGTTTTCACTCCAGCCGTGTTCGTCATCGCCGATCAATGTGCGGGCCGGATCGGCCGAAAGCGTCGTCTTGCCAGTGCCGGAAAGGCCGAAGAACACCGCGGCGTCACCGTTCGGACCGACATTGGCCGAGCAGTGCATCGGCATCACGCCCTTGGCCGGCAGCAGGTAGTTGAGCACGGTGAAGACCGATTTCTTCATTTCGCCGGCATAGGAGGTACCGCCGATCAGAACGAGACCGTTGGTCAGGTCGCAGGCAATCACCGTTTCCGAACGGCAGCCGTGGCGGGCCGGATCGGCCTTGAAGCTCGGCAGATCGATGATCGTCAGTTTCGGCGCGAAGCTGGGCAGCGCTGCGGCATCGGGGCGGATCAGCAGATTGCGGATGAACAGCGAATGCCAGGCAAACTCGGTGACGACCCTTGTCGGCAGAGCATGGCCTTCCTCGGCGCCGCCGACGAGATCCTGGACGAACAGGTCCCTACCCGCGGCGTGCGCCAGCATATCCTCGCGCAGCAGGGCGAAATGTTCCGGCGAGATCGGCTTATTGTTGTCCCACCAGATTTCGCTGTCGGTATTGCTGTCGCGAACGACGAACTTGTCGCGCGGCGAACGGCCGGTGTGCTGGCCGGTGATAGCCCGCAGCGCACCCTGAGCAGTCAGTTCGGCTTCGCCCCGGCGGATCGCTTCTTCATAGAGCGCGGCGGCAGAAAAGTTGTAGCGAACGCTGGCTGCGCCGCCCAATCCAACCGTTGCCAGCTCTGTTGCCGGGTTATGAACTCCGAACATTTCCATGGCTAATTCCCTTCGCTCAGGCTCGGTGCCGTTTAACTAAGCGCGAAAATACGGGCAGGATTTTTAAAACACAAGACGCTAAATTTGATAAAATGTAGTAATATCAGATATTTAATCGATTTAAATTTATTGCTTCTATTTTAAATCGTTTTAAAGACCGCGTTGAAACATTTTGCCGCACTACTCCAGATTGCTGGAGAATTTCACGACAATCTTTCCCTTTATCTTTGCCACAATTTGTTCCACCTTTATCCTCCATAAGCGCATCCGGTCACTGAGACCGCCTGGGGAGAGCAAATCCGGGAGATTGCGCACTGATGACGGAGACCAACACCATGCCGACAATCGCGCTCGTTGATGACGACCGCAACATCCTCACCTCGGTGTCGATCGCGCTGGAGGCCGAAGGATACAAGGTCGAGACTTATACGGATGGAGCTTCGGCGCTCGACGGCCTTCTGGCGCGGCCACCGCAGCTGGCGATCTTCGACATCAAGATGCCGCGCATGGACGGCATGGAATTGCTGCGCCGTCTGCGGCAGAAGTCGGATATTCCCGTCATCTTCCTCACCTCCAAGGATGAGGAGATCGATGAACTCTTCGGCCTGAAGATGGGCGCCGACGATTTCATCACCAAGCCTTTTTCGCAGCGCCTGCTGGTCGAGCGCGTCCGCGCCGTGTTGCGCCGCGCCTCAAGCCGTGAAGCCGCAGCCGCCGGCACCAGCCCCGCCGGCGCGCCGAAGAACGGCGCTGTGCAGCAGGCCCGATCGCTGGAGCGCGGGCAACTGGTCATGGACCAGGAACGCCATACCTGCACCTGGAAGGGTGAGGCCGTGACCCTGACGGTGACCGAATTTCTGATCCTGCATTCGCTGGCGCAGCGCCCCGGCGTCGTCAAAAGCCGCGACGCGCTGATGGACGCCGCCTATGACGAACAGGTCTATGTCGACGACCGGACCATCGACAGCCACATCAAGCGGCTGCGCAAGAAATTCAAGATGGTCGACAACGACTTTGATATGATTGAAACGCTCTACGGAGTGGGATACCGCTTCCGCGAAGCGGCCTGAGCCCACGCGGCGCAGGGCGACTGCATAATTCCCTAGACAGAGTTATGCAGCAGTTCAAAGTGTTACAGCCTCCTTTGCGCGTCTGAAAAGACGCGCGGCGCTGTCGGAATTGTTGAGGGCTGCGGGCCGATTTATCCGGCCCCGCCCTTCGAAAGGGCCTGTCGTTGGCACAGTTGGTGCAGGAAAGGGATCTCGACGATGCGGAGGGCGTGAGCGCCCCTCGCGTCAAGGGCCGCCGTTGGTCGCATCCCTTCACGCTGATACGCCGTATCTTCGGCAATGCCGTGTTTTCGAGCCTGACGCGGCGCATCCTGTTCTTCAATCTCGTCGCGCTGGTAGTGCTTGTCTGCGGTATCCTCTACCTCAACCAATTTCGCGAGGGACTGATCGATGCCCGCGCCGAGAGCCTGTTGACGCAGGGCGAAATCATCGCCGGCGCTATTTCGGCTTCCGCATCGGTCGATACCAACTCGATCACCATCGATCCGCAAAAGCTGCTGGAGCTGCAGGCCGGACAGAGCATCACCCCGGTGCCGAACGACGAGGACCTCGAATTCCCGATCGATCCCGAGAAGGTCGCGCCGGTTCTGCGCCGGCTGATCTCTCCGACGCGCACACGCGCCCGCATCTTCGATGCCGATGCCAATCTGCTGCTCGATTCGCGCCATCTTTATTCGCGCGGCCAGGTGCTGCGTTTTGACCTGCCGCCGGTCGAAGAGGAGAAGCAGACCTGGAGCGAGTGGTTCGCGACCCTGTTCAACAAGGCGCTGCAGCCCGGCAACCTGCCGCTCTACAAGGAAGCGCCGGGCGGTGACGGCTCGATCTATCCAGAGGTGATGAATGCACTCACCGGCGTGCGCGGCGCCGTCGTGCGCACGACCGAAAAAGGCGAGCTCATCGTTTCCGTCGCCGTGCCGATCCAGCGTTTCCGCGCCGTGCTCGGGGTGCTGTTGCTGTCGACACAGGCTGGCGATATCGACAATATCGTGCATGCCGAGCGGCTTGCCATCATGCGCGTCTTCGGTGTCGCGACGCTCGTCAACGTTCTGCTTTCGCTGGTGCTCTCGTCGACGATCGCCAATCCGCTGCGCCGCCTTTCGGCCGCCGCCATCCGGGTGCGGCGCGGCGCCAAGGCGCGCGAGGAAATTCCTGACTTTTCTGCCCGTCAGGATGAAATCGGCAATCTTTCCATTGCATTGCGCCAGATGACGACAGCGCTCTACGACCGCATCGATGCGATCGAGAGTTTCGCGGCCGATGTCAGCCACGAGCTCAAGAATCCGCTGACTTCGCTACGCAGCGCCGTCGAAACGCTGCCGCTTGCCAAATCCGACGATTCCAAGAAGCGGTTGATGGACGTCATCCAGCACGATGTCCGCCGCCTCGACCGGCTGATCAGCGATATCTCCGACGCCTCCCGCCTCGATGCCGAACTCGCTCGTGTCGATGCCGGTTCCGTCGACATGGAAATGCTGTTGCGCGACCTCATCGAGGTTTCGCGCCAGGTCAGGAGCACCAAGAAGCAGGTGGAGATCGAATATGCGATCGAACGCAAGCCGAACGTCAAGACGCGCTTCGTCGTCAACGGCCACGATCTGCGCATCGGCCAGATCATCGCCAACCTGATCGAGAACGCCCGCTCCTTCGTACCGGAAAAGGGTGGAAAGATTACCGTGCGGCTGGTGCGGACACGGTCGCGCTGCGTCACCACGATCGAAGACAACGGACCCGGCATCCAGGCCGAAAATATCGACCGCATCTTCGAGCGCTTCTATACGGATCGACCGGAATCGGAAGGTTTCGGCCAGAATTCGGGGCTCGGCCTGTCGATCAGCCGCCAGATCGCCGAAGCCCATGGCGGCTCGCTGAGAGCAGAGAACATCACCGATGCCGAAGGCGGACAGGTGCTCGGGGCCCGCTTTATCCTCGCTCTGCCTGTCGGCGCCGCCGCATGACGACGGCTCCGAACATCCATGCGACGGCGATCATCGTCGGCAGAACGGGGCTGCTGTTCAGCGGACCTTCCGGCTGGGGAAAATCAATGCTGGCCTTCACCTGCATGACCGAGGCACGCCGGCTCGGGCTGTTCACGGCGCTGGTCGCCGACGACCAGGTTCTTTTGTCTGAAGAGGCCGGCACGGTGATCGCGGCATGTCCGCCGTCGATCGCCGGGCTGATCGAACTTCGCGGCACCGGCATCGTCCGGCAAGATCATATTCCACGGGCGCCGATGCACTACGCCGTGCTTCCGGGCAGCGCCACTGGTGAGGAGCGCGTGCCCCCCGAAGGCGAAATCGTCAGCCTCGCAGCCGGTCTTTCGCTTCCCGCATTGCGGTTGCTCACTGGCGTTTCGTCACCCCTTGCAATCCTGATGGCGAAAGCACCCGATATCGGGCATTGAAGCCTTCCGGATTGATCAATCTGCCTTATATATTCGCATTTTTATCTTGCACTTCGGCTTTTCATGGCCAAGATGTGCCCCCACCGGTGGACGTAATTGCTGCATTGCGATATTGGGGCCACCGTTGGCGTATATGGGAGCAGTAATATCATGATCGGACTTGTGCTTGTCACTCATGGCAAGCTGGCTGAAGAGTTTCGTCATGCTGTCGAGCACGTCGTCGGTCCTCAGAAATTCATCGAGACGGTCTGTATTGGCCCCGAAGACGACATGGATCAAAGACGGCAGGACATTCTCGAAGCTGTTTCCGGTGCCGATGATGGCCATGGCGTCGTCATTCTGACCGACATGTTCGGCGGCACGCCGTCCAATCTTGCCATATCCGTCATGAGCAGCGGCCATACCGAGGTCATTGCCGGCGTCAACCTGCCGATGCTGATAAAGCTCGCCGGCGTGCGTGGCGAGAACAACATGGAGAAGGCGCTGGTGGAGGCTTCCGAAGCCGGGCGGAAATATATCAATGTCGCGAGCCGCGTGCTTAGCGGAAAATAACGGCCCTCCATGACATCGCTATCCCGAGAACTCCTGATTATCAACAAGCGCGGTCTCCACGCCCGCGCCTCGGCCAAATTCGTGCAAATGGTCGAGACCTTCGATGCCGCCATCACCGTTTCCAAGGACGGAATGACGGTCGGCGGCACCTCTATCATGGGCCTGATGATGCTTGCGGCCAGCCCCGGCTCGAGCGTCGTCGTCTCGGCAAGCGGCAGCCAGGCCGAGCAAGCGCTGGAGGCCCTGGACCAGCTGATCCAGAACCGGTTCGGCGAAGAGATGTGATCGCCAACAGCGATCATATAAACATATAAAGACTTCTTTATATCCTTATTGCCTTCCCATTCGAAGCCTGCTAAACGGCGGATATGCCGTGCGCTAAAGTGCGATGCATCGAACTTGCTTCATGCGGACGCGCTTAGCTCTCTGTCCTTGTGCATGTCGTTATCCCGGAGCCACTGCACACGTCCGGGCGATATACATGAACACGCGGCCCATCCGTCGCGCGGCCATCTTCGCGCCTGCGCCAATTTTTGAGACGTTTTTCAGCCTGGAGACCCCTATGAGCACTGAAAAAGATTATGTCGTCGCCGATCTCGGGCTTGCGGATTTCGGCCGCAAGGAAATTACGATCGCCGAAACCGAAATGCCGGGGCTGATGTCCTGCCGCACCGAATTCGGCCAGGCAAAGCCGCTGAAGGGCGCGCGCATCACCGGCTCGCTGCACATGACCATCCAGACGGCCGTGCTCATCGAGACGCTGGTGGCGCTCGGTGCCGAAGTCCGCTGGGCCTCGTGCAACATCTTCTCGACGCAGGATCATGCCGCTGCCGCGATCGCCGCCGCCGGCGTGCCTGTCTTCGCCATCAAGGGCGAGTCACTTGAGGATTACTGGGTCTATACCGACAAGATCTTCCAGTGGGCCGATGGCGGCCTTTCCAACATGATCCTCGATGACGGCGGCGATGCAACCATGTACATCCTGCTCGGCGCCCGCGCCGAAGCCGGTGAAGATGTGCTGTCGCATCCGCATTCCGAGGAAGAGGAAATCCTCTTCGCACAGATCAAGAAGCGCCTTGCCGCCTCTCCGGGTTGGTTCACCAAGCAGCGCGACGCGATCAAGGGCGTCACCGAGGAAACGACGACAGGCGTCAACCGCCTCTATCAGCTCAGCCAGAAGGGCCTGCTGCCCTTCCCGGCGATCAACGTCAACGACTCGGTCACCAAGTCGAAGTTCGACAACAAGTACGGCTGCAAGGAATCGCTGGTCGACGGCATCCGCCGCGGCACCGACGTGATGATGGCCGGCAAGGTTGCCGTCGTCTGCGGCTACGGCGACGTCGGCAAGGGTTCTGCCGCTTCGCTTTCCGGCGCCGGCGCCCGCGTCAAGGTGACCGAAGCCGATCCGATCTGCGCATTGCAGGCTGCGATGGACGGTTATGAAGTCGTGCTGCTCGAGGACGTCGTTTCCTCTGCCGATCTCTTCATCACCACCACGGGCAACAAGGACGTCATCCGCATCGACCACATGCGTCAGATGAAGGACATGGCGATCGTCGGCAATATCGGCCACTTCGACAACGAAATCGAAGTCGCCGCGCTGCGCAATCTCAAGTGGACCAACGTCAAGCCGCAGGTCGACCTGATCGAATTCCCCAAGGGCAACCGCATCATCCTTCTTTCCGAAGGCCGTCTGCTCAACCTTGGCAACGCCACCGGTCACCCGTCCTTCGTGATGTCGGCTTCCTTCACCAACCAGACACTGGCGCAGATCGAGCTCTTCACCAAGCCCGACCAGTATTCCAACCAGGTCTATATCCTGCCGAAGCATCTCGATGAGAAGGTCGCACGCCTGCATCTCGACAAGCTCGGCGTGAAGCTGACTGAGCTTTCCGAGGAGCAAGCTGCCTATATCGGCGTCTCGCCCAAGGGTCCGTTCAAGGCCGACCACTACAGATATTGATCTTATCGTTAATATCCACAAGATGTAGAAGCCGCGGCATTGACAACTGCCGCGGCTTATTTTTTGGGCGCTCCCTTCCCGCCGATTCCCATCCGAAGTATTGTTTTAAGACTTGATTCGTGGCGCCGGACCCTGTCCGACCGCTCCGAAAATGGGATGTCTTGTCGTAATGCGGCACATTGAAGGACGGAGACATACCGCGGATGTCGGAAATGAAAAGCAGCCTGCCCGGTCAGGCGGATGACGGCGTTCGCGCCGGCCGCCGCCCGCTGATGGCGGGCCAAGAGCACAAATCTGCAACGGCACACGAGGCCGCCAAGCAAGAGCATGGATCATTGGCGCGCTTTCTGAAAGCTTGCGCGGCCGGCACGGCGCTTGCGGCGCTGGCGCGGCCGGTTCTGGCACAGACAGAGCAACAGGCGGCAGCCTCGGCTCACCTCTTCACATCCTCGCAGGTCGTCGGCGTTTCCGTGGTCATCGGCGTCATATCGGCAGCACTGCTTTCGACGCTGTGGCTGGTGCGCCAGCGCGGCAATCTGGAAAGTGAGAGCCGGGAAATCCGCTCGGCGCTTTCCGATGCCCAGCAGCGCATTTCGCAATACCAGGCTTTGATCGCCGACAAGAACCGGCGGATCGTCATCTGGGACGGCAATGCGCGCCCCGAACTGCTCGGCCAGCTTCCGCCCGAAACCGGCGCACCGCAGGACGGTGAGTTCCTGGCCTTCGGCCTCTGGCTGAAGTCCCGCTCGGCCTCCGAGCTGGAAAAGGCGATCGACCGGCTGCGCGACGGAGCACAGAGTTTCGACATGGTGGTCGAAACCATCCGCGACGAAATCCTCGAGGCGCAGGGCCGGGTTTCCGGCGGGCGCGCCTTCGTCCGTTTCGTGGCGCTTAACAATCTGCGCGCCGAGCTGGCAGAGCTCAGGATCGAGCGCGACCGGCTGATGACGTCGATCTCGGCCTTCCAGACCATGCTTGACGCGATCGACATGCCGGCCTGGCAACGCGACCCGGCGGGTCTGCTGACCTGGGTCAACCAGGCTTATGGCGAGGCGGTCGAAGCGCGATCGCCGCAGCAGGCGATCAATGAAGGCCGCGAAATGCTGACGACCGTGGCGCGCGAACGTATTCGCGCGGCGACGACGCCGGAATCACCCTTCCACGACACGATCTCGACGGTCGTGCGCGGCAACCGCACATTCTTCGACGTCGTCGACGTCAGGCTGCCCAGCGGCTCGGCCGGTATTGCGATCGACGTGTCCGACATAGAGGCGGTGCGTGCCGAGCTGGAACGGACGCTCAAGAGCCACGCCGAAACCCTCGACCATCTCGCCACGCCCGTTGCCATCTTCGACGGCGACCGCCGCCTGCAATTCTATAACCAGGCTTTCGTCGCGCTCTGGGAGCTGGATATCGCCTTCCTCGAAGGCCGGCCGGACAATAGCGAGCTGCTCGAGCGGCTGCGGGCTGCCAAGAAGCTGCCGGACCAGCTCAACTGGAAAAGCTGGAAGGAAGCAGCCCTTTCCGTCTATCGCGCGCTCGACACGCAATCCGATCTCTGGCACCTGCCGAACGGGCAGACATTGCGCGTCTTCGCGACCGCCCATCCGCAGGGTGGGGCCACCTGGGTGTTCGAAAACCTGACCGAGCAGGTCGATCTCGAAACGCGCTACAACACACTGGTCAAGGTGCAGGGCGAAACGATCGACCATCTTTCCGAAGGTGTGGCGGTGTTCGGCCCGGATGGACGCATCCGCCTGTCGAACCCGGCCTTCCGCGCACTCTGGGGAATCACCGAAACCGAAGCCAAGCCCGGCACGCATATCCGCGGACTGGGCGAGGCCTGCGCGCCGTCCTATGACCGGCCGGACGGCTGGAAGGCGTTCGCGGAACTGATCACCAGCTTCGACGACGAACGCCGCTCGGGCCAGGGGACGCTGGAACTCTTCTCCGGCCTCGTGCTCGACTTTGCCGTCATCCCGCTGCCGAACGCGCAGACCATGCTGACCTTCGTCAATATGACGGACAGCGTGCGTGCCGAGCGGGCGCTAACCGAGAAGAACGAAGCGCTGCGCAAGGCCGACGAGCTGAAGAACGACTTCGTCCAGCATGTGTCTTACGAGCTGCGCTCGCCGCTGACCAATATCATCGGCTTCACCGATCTACTGCGGACGCAGGGCGTCGGGCCGCTGAACGAACGGCAGGCCGAATATATCGACCACATCTCGACCTCGTCCTCCGTTCTGCTGACGCTCGTCAACGATATCCTCGACCTTACGACCGTCGATGCCGGCATCATGCGCCTCAACTATGCGGATATCGATCTCAACGATCTGCTCGACGACGTCTCGATGCAGATCGCCGATCGCCTGCACGAAAGCGGCGTCGCGCTCGAAATCACCGCGCCGGCCTATCTCGGCTCGATCGTCGCCGATCCGCAGCGGCTGAAGCAGATCCTTCTGAAGCTGCTTTCCAACGCAGCGAATTTTTCGCCGGAAGGCACCTCGATCGCGCTGGAGTGCCATCGCGAAGGCACGGATTTCGTCTTCTCCGTCAGCGATCGCGGCCCCGGCATCTCGCCTGACATGATCGCTACCGTCTTCGACCGGTTTGCGACCGGTGCGAAAAGCGGCAAACGCGGCGGCGCCGGCCTCGGCCTTTCGATCGTCGACAGCTTCGTCACTCTGCATCATGGCGACGTGACGATCGACAGCGAGCCGGGCAAGGGCACCACCGTCGTCTGCCGTATCCCCTCGATCAATGTCCCGCATACCGCGGCTGCCGAATGACGACCAGCGATACGATCTCGCTTTTTCTGAAAGACGAGGCGGCTACATCTCGACTGGGTGAAGACCTGGCGCTGGCCTTGAAAGCCGGCGATTGCCTCGCCCTTTCCGGCGATCTCGGCGCGGGGAAATCCTCGCTGGCACGGGCGATCCTGCGCGCCATGGCCGATGACGAGGGGCTCGAGGTCCCGAGCCCGACCTTCACCCTGGTGCAATCCTACGATCTGCGCCTCCCGGTTTCGCACTTCGATCTCTACCGGCTCGGCAATCCCGCCGAATTGACCGAACTCGGCTTCGATGAAGCCCTGGAGAACGGGATCTGCCTCGTCGAATGGCCTGAGATGGCTGAGGGCGAACTACCGGCCGAGCACATCACGCTGAGGCTCGCACATGAAGGCAGCGGCCGCCGAGCAACAATCAAAGCCGCCGGCGCACACGCCTTCCGCATCCATCGTGTCCTGGCGATCCGCGATTTCCTCGACAAAGCCGGCTATCCCGAAGTCAAACGCCGCTTCCTGACCGGCGATGCGTCGTTGCGCGCCTATGAAGCGATCTATCCGAACGCTGCTCAACGAAAAATACTGATGGATTGGCGCCCGCATCCCGAGGGACCGCCCGTCTATGACGGCAAGCCGTATCCCAAGGTCGCGCATCTCGCACAGAATGCCTATCCTTTCGTCGCGATCGCCAATGTGTTGCGCGAGCGGGGATTTGCGACGCCGGAGATCTATCAGGTCGACTATGAACAGGGCATCCTGCTGATCGAGGATCTCGGCACCGAGGGCGTGCTCGATGACGACGGACGGCCGGTCACCGAACGTTACCGGCAAAGCGTCGCCTGCCTTGCCCATCTTCATTCCATGCAGATTCCGCAGGATATCCCGGTTTCCGCGATACATACGCATCACATTCCGGACTTCGATCGCACGGCAATGAAGATGGAAGTGCAGCTTGTGCTCGATTGGCATATTGCCTGGAAGCGCGGTACAGCACCCACGGATGCCGAACGTGCGGACTATCTGGCGATCTGGGACTCGCTGATCGACGAGCTCGCGGCGGCCGAGAAGAACCTGTTGCTGCGCGACTTCCATTCGCCTAATATCATCTGGCGCGAAGAGGAAAGCGGTATTGGCAAGGTGGGCCTTATCGATTTCCAGGACGCGATGATCGGCCCCACCGCCTATGATCTCGCCTCGATCGTTCAGGATGCGCGAGTGACAATCGAACCGGATCTCTTCCGGCAGCTGATGGACGATTATCTCGCCCTTCGCCGAGGCCAGGGCGGCTTCGACGAAGCCGGATTCATGAAGGCCTGGTCCATCATGTCGGCGCAACGTAATTGCAAGCTTGCCGGTCTCTGGGTGCGGCTGCTGCAGCGTGACGGCAAGCCCGGCTATCTCAAACATATGCCGCGAACGCTCACCTATCTGCAGGTCGCACTCGAGCATGAAGCGCTTGCCCCCTTGCGCGATTGGTGCGCAAGGGCTGGAATAGGCCAACGCGAATCATAAGTTCCGGATCAGCATGAGCATCAGACAAGCTATGGTACTGGCCGCGGGTCTCGGGACCCGCATGCGCCCGATCACCGAGACGATCCCGAAGCCGCTGGTGAAAATCGACGGCAAGCCGATGATCGACTACGCGCTGGATTCGCTGGTGGCGGCCGGCATCGAACGAGCCGCCGTCAACGTTCATCACCACGCCGACCAGATGCTCGATCATCTGAAGAATTATCCTGGCCTCGACATCGTGATTTCCGACGAGCGGGACGCGCTGATGAACTCCGGCGGCGGACTGGTGAAGGGGCTGAGGCTGCTGACCCGCGACGATATCTTCGTCATGAATGCCGACCTGTTCTGGATCGGCGAACAGCCGGGGCGGCCAACGAACCTGCAACGCTTAGCCGGATTCTTCGATGCCAAGCGCATGGACATGGCGCTGCTTTGTGTGATGATAGAGGATACGACGGGCCACAACGGCAAGAACGATTTCAGCCTCGCAGCCGATGGCCGGCTGACGCGTTATCGCGACGATCCGTCCAATCCCGTCGTTTACGCCGGAGCGATCGCCATGAACCCATCGCTGTTCGACAACGCGCCGCAGGATGCCTTCAACCTCAATACCTATTTCGACAAGGCAATCGCACGCGGCCGCCTTTTCGGCATGGTGCTCGACGGCCATTGGCTGACAGTGGGAACGCCGGAGGCGATCGGCGAGGCGGAGGAAACGATCCATCGGTTGCGGGCGTTTGCGTGAGCCATGGCGGAGCGGCATCAGCCACGCATTCTGACGATCCCGGCGGGCCTCTCCTTTCTGAAAACGCTGGCGACGACGCTTTGCGACGGCCGCCTGACGCCGCTCTTCCGGCATCAGGCCGATGATCCGCTGTCGCTCGCCAGGGTAACGATCTATCTGCCGACCCGGCGTGCCGTGCGTGTGCTGCGCTCGGAATTCGTCGACCTGCTCGGCGGCCGCTCGGCGATCCTGCCGGTCATCCGTCCTCTCGGCGAAACCGATGACGACAGCGGCTATTTCGACGAGGCGCTGCCGGCGACGATCGACCTCGCCCAACCGCTGTCGAATACCGCCCGTCTGTTGGAGCTTGCGCGGCTCATCCTCGCCTGGCGAAACAAACTGCCCGAAATCGTTCGCCACATTCATTCGGACTCACCGCTCGTTGCGCCGGCAAGCCCGGCAGATGCGATCTGGCTCGCCCGCAACCTTGCGGAACTGATCGATTCCATCGAAACCGAGGATCTCGACTGGTCTGAATTGTCGAAACTCGACACCGGCGACTATGCCGCCTGGTGGCAGCTGACGGCGGAGTTTCTGCAGATCGCCAGCGCCTTCTGGCCGGAGAGGCTTTCCGAACTCGGCAAATCCTCGCCGGCGCGGCACCGAAACGCCATCCTGCGGGCCGAAGCATCAAGGCTTTCCACGACGAAACCGACTGGGCCGATCATCATTGCCGGTTCGACGGGCTCGGTTCCCGCCACCGCCGATCTCATCGCCGCCGTCGCCAATCTGCCTGAGGGTGTGATCGTGCTTCCGGGGCTCGATCTCTCTATGCCCGAAAGGCACTGGCAGATGGTGGCGCCAGAACCGGCACCCGGCCAACATGCCAATCCTGCAAACCGGAGCCATCCGCAATACGGCCTGTCGTTGCTGCTCAAGCGGCTGAAGCTCACGCGTGCCGACGTGACCCTTCTTGAACGGCCCGAGGCCGATCTTGAGCGGCGCGCCGAAATCCTGTCTCGGACGCTCGTCCCGGCGGAGGCGACCAGCGATTGGGGCGCTTGGAAGAGCGACCTGCCCGATGGCAGCCTGTCTTCCGCCTTTGCCGATGTTTCGCTGATCGAAGCCGCCAACGAACGCGAGGAAGCGACCGCGATTGCGATTGGGCTGCGGCTGGCGTTGGAAAAGCCGGGGCAGGACGGCGAAAGCCGGGCTGCCCTCATTACCCCGGACCGCAATCTCGCCCGACGGGTTATGGCGGAGCTTTCCCGCTTCGACATCCTCGCCGACGATTCGGCCGGCACACCGCTTGCAGCCATGCCGCAGGGCACGCTGCTGCAATTGCTGCTGGAAGCAGCGCTGCGCCCGGGCGATCCGGTGGCGATTATTTCGCTGCTCAAACATCCGCTGGCCCGTTTCGGCCTGGAACGCGACGCATTGATTTCCGCTACCGAGGCGCTCGAGCTGCTGGCCCTGCGCGGCGGCGTGGCGGAGGTGGATATCAGCAGGCTCGAGCCGCTGCTGACCCATCAGCTTGCCGAACAGGCCCAGGACAGGCACGCACCGCAATGGCGAAAGGCGCTTTCGGCTGACGCTGCCGATGCCGCGTACGATCTTGCCCGGCGGGTCACACAAGCGACCGAGCCGCTGGCTTCGACGCTGATCCGGCACCGGCCGGAAGATCGCGCAAGGACGGTAAGCTTGTCTTTGTCGGAATGGGCGGAGCGTAGCGGTCGTTCGCTCGAAGCAGTCGCGGCCGATCCGCACGGCAATCTCGCCGATCTCTGGTCTGGTGAAGCGGGAGATGCGCTCGCCGCCCTGCTCGGCGAGGTCATCGGCACGGACGGCCAGATGGAAGCCGACGGGCCGCAATGGATCGACATTATGGCAGCACTTGCTGCCGGCCATGTGGTGAAGCCACGGGCACTCAGTCATCCCCGCCTCTTCATTTTCGGCACGCTGGAAGCCCGCCTGCAGAGCGTCGATACGCTGATCCTCGGCGGCCTGAACGAGGGCACCTGGCCAGGGCAGACCGCCAACAATCCCTTCATTCCGCGCATGATGAAGACGGAGATCGGCCTCGAGCCGCCGGAACGGCGTATCGGCCAGCTGGCGCATGACTTCGAGATGGCGAATGGCACGCGCCATCTGATCTATTCGCGCGCGCTGCGCCAGGGCTCGACACCGACGGTCGCCTCCCGTTGGCTGCAGCGGCTGCTAGCGCTCGCCGGAGAGGCGTTCGAAGCGGAGTTGAAGGGACGCGGCAACCGGTTCCTCCAATGGGCCGGCCTGATCGACCGTGGAGAAGCCCAGGCACCGACGCAACGCCCCTCGCCGAAACCACCGTTGGCACTGCAGCCGAAATCCTACTCCTTCAGCGAAGTCGGCCGGCTGCGCCGGGACCCCTATGCCATCTATGCGCGCCGCATCCTGCGCCTCGATCCCGTCGATACATTCAACCGCGATCCAGGAGCGGCCGAACGCGGAACGCTCTATCATAAGATCATCGACCGGTTCATTCGCGAAGCCCATGTCGCCGGCACGCCGGATGCGGCAGCGGCGATGGAGCGCATCCTTTCCGAGCTTTTCGACATGGAGCAGCTGCCGGCGCATATCGATGCCGTGTGGCGGCCGCGCTTCCGCGCGGTTGCCCGCGCCTTCCTCGAATGGGAAACCGGACGGCGACCCGGCATCCACAAAACACTGACGGAGGTGCGTGGCGGCTTCGAATTGGAGCCGATCAATATCCGGCTTAACGGAGTTGCGGACCGGATCGACATCACCGGACCGAACGCCGCCGATATCATCGATTACAAGACCGGCTACAATCCGTCGCCAGCGCAGGCCCGCGTGCTTCTCGATCCGCAGCTTGCGCTCGAAGCGGCGGCCTTGAGCGCCGGCGCCTTCCGTGATGCCGGTCGTCTTGTGCCGCAGGACCTGCTCTATGTGCGCCTGCGGCCGGGACGTCGTTTTCAGGTCGACACCGTCAACAACGAAAGCTCGGCACGCAGCGACAAGGCGAAATCGGCGATGGATCTCGCCGAGGAATCGATCGACCAGTTGGTCAAGTTCGTCGGATTGCTGCAGTCCGGGGAGAAAGGCTTCACCTCGCGGCTCATTCCGGCGCAGCAATTCGATTTCGGCGGCGACTATGATCACCTCGCCCGCGTCTCCGAATGGTCGACAGCCGAAACCGACGAAGGCGGCAGCGATGAGTGATGTAACGCCTCTTCCCAACGACGATGATCCTGGCGCCTGGATCGGCTGGACGACGATCCAGCAGGCGATTGCCTCCGATCCCTTGCGTTCGGCATGGGTCTCGGCCAATGCCGGCTCCGGCAAGACGCATGTGCTGACACAGCGCGTCATCCGTCTTCTGCTGGTCGGGGCGCGGCCTTCTGCCATTTTGTGCCTCACCTATACCAAGGCTGCGGCTTCCGAAATGTCGAACCGCGTCTTCGAGCGGCTGGCGGACTGGGTGGTGCTTGACGATGAAGACCTTAGCCGGCGGATCACCCAGATCGAGGGGACGGCTCCCGATGGACTGAAGCTTGCCGAGGCCCGCCGGCTGTTCGCGAAGGCGCTGGAGACACCCGGCGGGCTGAAGATCCAGACGATCCATGCTTTTTGCGAGGCGCTGCTGCACCAGTTTCCACTGGAGGCCAACGTCGCCGGGCATTTCTCGGTTCTCGACGACCGCGCGGCGGTGGTGCTGCTTTCCGATGCGCGCCGGGCGCTGCTGACGGCAACCGCGCCGGAGGGAGACAGCGCGCTTGCCGAGGCGTTCGCCTATGTGCTCGATCTCGGCGACGAATCCGGACTGGAGAACCTGCTCGGCGACATCGTCGCCAATCGCAACGCAATCCGTCGTTTCACGGCAATCGCCGAACGGCAGGGCGGCGTGGAAAAGGTCCTGCGAGAAAGGCTTGGCCTTGCCGCCGGCGACACGGAAAGCCGGATCGCCGCGCAATATTGGCCTTTGCCGGAGCTTTCGGGCGGCATGCTGGAGCTTTATCTGTCGCTTGCCGACCAGAAGGGCGGCACGAAAGCGCAGGAGGTTGCCTACGGCCTCAAGCTTGCCGGGCGGGAACGCGATGACGCAAGGCGCGCTGAGTTTCTCGAGAAAATCTTTTTGACAGCCAAGGGCGAGCCGAAGGCGGACTCGCAATTCTCAGTCAAGGCGATGCTTGCCGACGCACCGCAGCTGGCGGGCGCCATTGCCGCTGCCCGCGCCCATGTCGCCGCAAGCCGCGACCGGCTGAAACTGATGCGGATGTACGGCGCCACACATGCAGCGCTCGTGCTCGCCGACCGGCTGAACCACGACTACGAAGAACTGAAGAAACAGCGCAGCCAGCTCGATTTCGAGGATCTCATCACCCGCACCGCCGACCTGCTGACGAAAAGCGGCGTCGGCCCCTGGATCCACTACAAGCTCGATCGCGGCATCGACCATATCCTCGTCGATGAAGCGCAGGATACCAGCCCGATCCAGTGGAGCGTCATCCAGTCGCTCGCCGAGGATTTCTTCTCCGGCGAAAGCGCCCGGCCGATCGTGCGCACGCTGTTTGCCGTCGGCGACGAGAAACAGTCGATCTATTCCTTTCAAGGAGCGCGGCCTGAGCGTTTTTCCGAGGAAAGCGACCGAACGCGGCGGCGGGTGTCCGACAGCGGGCAGAGCTTTTCCTCGGTCCGGCTGCCGCTTTCCTTCCGCTCGACCGCGGATGTGCTCGAGGCCGTCGACCATATTTTCAGGGAACCAAACAATGCGCGCGGCCTCAGCGCGCTCGGCGAACCGTTGGTGCATCGCTCCAGCCGCATCGGACATCCCGGCGCCGTCGATCTCTGGGAGATGGTCGCGCCGGAAGCGGTGATGAAGGAGGAGGATTGGACGGCGCCCTTCGACGCAACGCCGGAAAGCGCGCCAGCCGCAATCCTGGCGCGGCGGATCGCCCATTCGATCGGCACGCTGGTCGGGCGCGAGACGATCGTCGACAAGGGCAAGGAGCGTCTGATCGAAGCCGGCGACATCCTTGTGCTGGTGCGCAAACGCGACGCCTTCGTCAATGCGTTGACGCGCGCGTTGAAGCGCCGCGGCGACATTCCGGTCGCCGGCGCCGACAGACTGGTGCTGACCAGCCATATCGCCGTGCAGGATCTGCTGGCGCTCGGCCGTTTCCTGCTTCTGCCGGAAGACGACCTTTCGCTCGCCGCCGTGCTCAAGAGTCCGCTGTTTGATCTTTCCGAGGACGACATCTTTGCGATCGCCGCGCTACGCGGCGATAATGAGAGCGTCTGGCACCATCTCAAAAGTTTCGCCGCCGATGGCACCGAGCGTTTCCGCGCAGCCGTCGAGAGGCTTGAATTGTTCCTTCGCCAATCCAGGAGCCTGTCGGTCCACGATTTCTATGCGCGTGTGCTCGGCAGCCATGGCGGGCGGCGGCAATTCCTTGCCCGGCTCGGCACCGAGGTCAGCGATATCCTCGACGAATTCCTGACCTTCACGCTCGACCACGAGAGCTCCGGCCTCCCCGGGCTGCAGTCCTTCATCTCGACGCTGGAGCTCGAAGCGCCCGTGGTCAAGCGCGAGCAGGACAAGGGGCGCAATGAAGTGCGGATCATGACGGTGCATGCCTCCAAGGGTCTTGAGGCACCGATCGTTTTCCTCGTCGACGGCGGTTCGAAGGCTTTTACCCATACCCATCTGCCGAAGCTTCGCCTGATCGAGACCGACGCCGACGAGCCGCCGATGCCCGTCTGGGTTCCTGTCTCCGATCTCGCCAATTCGCTGACCCAGGACGATGCTGCGCGTATCCAGATGCTGGCGGAGGAAGAATATCGCCGATTGCTCTATGTCGCCATGACGCGAGCCGCCGACCGGCTGGTCGTCTGCGGCTATCGCGGCGTGCGTGTGAACAACGACACCTGGCATCTGATGATTTCGACGGCACTGCGCGACAATCATCCGCTGGTGGAGACGACCACATTCTCGAGTCCCGATGGGGAATGGCCGGGTATCAAATGGCGCGTGCCGCGGGTGGAACGACGCTTCGAACGCACCGACCGCAGCCAGGAGCGCGACAGCATGGACACCCTGCCGGACGGTCTGTTGCGGCCGTTGCCGCCGCAGGCCGGGCTGCCCCGGCCGCTCAGCCCCTCCGGCGCCGGGACGATCATCGATGAAGACGCGGGTGGCTTGCTCGTCGTTTCGCCGCTGTTTGGCGAGAAGCACCGCAGCGATCGTTCGCTGGAGAAGGGCAGGCTGATCCACCGCATGCTGCAGGCGCTTCCCGAAATTCCGCTTGCCGAACGGCCTGATGCCGCAGGCCGCTATGCCGAACGAGCGGCTCGGTTCTGGCCGGAAGCCGAACGGCGCAAACTTGTTGATTCGGTTCTGAAACTATTGGACGAAGAGGGTCTGCAGTCCGTCCTCGGTGCGCAGGCCCAGCCCGAGGTCTCGATCATGGGAACGTTGACGCTCGAAGACAGGCGCTATGCCGTCTCCGGCCGCATCGACCGGCTTGCCGTCCTTGCCGATCGCGTCGTCATTCTCGACTACAAGACCAATCGGGTGCCGCCGGCGACAGAGGAGGCTATCCCCTTCGCGCACCGGGCGCAGCTGGCGATCTATCGCGAGATCCTGGCGCCGCTCTATCCTGATAAGCGTATCGATTGCATGCTTGTCTATACCGAGAACGCCTCGCTCTACACGCTGAGCGAAAAGGCGCTCGGTTTGGCGCTTGCAGCAGTCAAGACAAAGTGAAATACCGGACATTGAAAATTCGGCACCGCAGCATCACATGTGGTTCAACACCGAGACAAAGGAGCAGCCCATGGCTACCGTGAAAGTCGATATCAACAACTTCCAGTCGGAAGTTCTGGAATCCGCAGAACCCGTCGTCGTCGATTTCTGGGCTGAATGGTGCGGCCCGTGCAAGATGATTGCGCCGAGCCTCGAAGAAATCGCCGTTGAGATGGAAGGCAAGGTCAAGGTGGCCAAGCTGAATATCGATGAGAACCCGGAACTCGCCGCACAGTTTGGTGTGCGCTCTATTCCGACCCTGGCGATTTTCAAGGGCGGCGAAGTCGCCGATATCTCCGTGGGCGCCAAGCCGAAGACCGCGCTTTCGAACTGGATTTCGAGCGCCGCCTGACTGATATCGCTTAAATTAAATCGCATTGGCGAAAAAGCCCGGCATCGACCGGGCTTTTTCAATTTGCCTTCATTTCGGCGGCGTGCCGTTGTCGGAAAGCACATCGCCGACGAGATAGAGAGAGCCGCCGATGAGGATGCGCGGGGGTAAACCCTCCGGATCGACGACGGCTTTTATGGCTTCCAGCGCATCGCCGACCGTCGACATCGGTTCGGCAACCAAGCCGGCATCATAAGCGGCATTCGACAATATCACCGGGTCGATTATCGCGTCGCTGCCACGGATCGGCACACAGAAAACCTTCTCGACCAAGCCGGCGAAGGCCTTGAAATAGCCGATTGGATCCTTGGTATTAATCATGCCGGTAATGAGGAAAAGCGGCCGAGACTGGCGTTCCTCGAAATTGGCCATGGCTTCGGCGATCACTTCGCCTGCCCCGGGATTATGCCCGCCGTCGATCCAGATCTCGGCGCCGGCGGGTGCATGCGGCAGCAACCGGCCTTCGTTCAGACGCTGCAGCCGGCCCGGCCATTCCACAGAACTCATCGCCTTTTCCATCATCGCCTCGGTGACGGTGAAACCCGCCGCCTTGACGGCGCGAATGGCGGCGGCGGCATTGGCATATTGGTGGCGGCCGGGAAGCCGCGGCAGCGGCAGGTCGGCAAGACCGAATTCATCCTGATAGACGAGCCGGCCATATTCCTCATGCGCCATGAAATCCTGGCCGAAGACGGCGCTGGGACAATGCAGCCGTTCGGCCGTCGCCATCAGCACGTGGAGCGCCGCGTCATATTCCTGATGACCGATGACAACCGGAAATCCCGGCTTCATGATGCCGGCCTTTTCGGCGGCGATCAGCTCGACCCTGTCCCCGAGATAGGGCTGGTGATCGAGTGAGATCGGCATGATCACCGAGACGGCCGGATCGGAAATGACATTGGTGGCGTCGAAGCGGCCGCCGAGACCGACTTCGATGATCGCGGCATCGGCCGGCTGTTCGGAAAACAGGATGAAGGTGACCGCCGTCAGGATTTCGAAGACGGTGATGTGCTGTCCGGCATTGGCATCGGCCACACGACGCAGGGCCTTGGCAAAGACGGCGTCATCGACAAGCTGCCCGCGCCCGCCCTTGACGCCGATGCGGTAACGCTCGTGCCAATTGACGAGATGCGGCGAGGTGTGAACATGAGCGCTGTAGCCGCCGGCTTCGAGCAGAGCGCGGCAGAAGGCGGTGACCGACCCCTTGCCGTTGGTGCCGGCGACATGGATCACCGGCGGCAGATTCCGGTGCGGATTGCCGAGCACATCGAGAAGACGGGTGATGCGATCGAGAGACAGATCAAAACCCTTGGGATGTAACCCCATGAGCTTGTCGATCTCCTGTGCTGCCTCGCTCACCGCGGTTTGGCCTCTGGGTATCAATTCGGCACCCCGCTTGCTTGTCGGTTTTCAGGCGCTCGCCGCCAGAGCGATCGCACCGCTATTCATGTCGTTCGCCGCCGAAACCGGCTTCTTCGTCAGGATCTTCAGGACGCGCGCCAGCGTTTCCGGGATATCGTGACGTTTGACGACCATATCGACCATACCATGCTCCAGCAGGTATTCGGAGGTCTGGAAGCCTTCGGGCAGTTTTTCGCGCAGCGTCTGCTCGATGACGCGCTTGCCGGCAAAGCCGATTTCGGCGCCGGGCTCGGCCAGATGAATATCGCCCAGCATGGCATAGGAGGCCGTGACGCCGCCGGTGGTCGGGTTGGTCAGCACGACGATATAGGGTTGGCCGGATTCCTTGAGCAGGTCGAGGGCAACGGTCGTGCGCGGCAGCTGCATCAGCGACAGGATGCCTTCCTGCATGCGCGCGCCGCCGGAAGCGGGGAACATCACCAGCGGGCACTTTTCAGACGTCGCACGTTCGAAAGCCTTAACGATCGCCTCGCCGGCAGCCATGCCGAGCGAACCGCCGATGAAGTTGAATTCGTGCACCACCGCCACGAGTTTCAATCCCTGCACCTTTCCGACGCCGGCGAGGATGGTATCCTCCTGCTCAGTCTTCAGGCGGCTGTCGCGCAGGCGATCGCTATATTTCTTAGAATCGCGGAACTTCAGAGGGTCCTGGGCGACCTTCGGCTGCGGCAGCGATTCGAACTCGCCGTTGTCGAACAGATCGATCAGGCGGGCCTTGGCCGGCATCTTCATGTGATAGCCGGAGGCTGGAATGACCCATTTGTTGCCTTCCAGATCCTTGTGGAAGACCATCTCGCCGGTTTCCGGGCACTTGATCCAGAGGTTCTCCGGCACTTCGCGACGGCCCAGCATGGAATTGATCCGCGGGCGAACGTAGTTGGTGATCCAGTTCAACTCGAATACTCCTGATTGACGAAAGCGCGTCGCGATCTTTCAGATCGTTTGCCACACTTTGAGGTCTTCGGTTTCCCGCATGTCGTTGCCGCAAGACCGCTGCACATTTTGCGCGACATTGCTTTGCTCCAATGTGGGCAAACTATTCGGCAGCAACAAGGCGCGCCGAACGTGTTCCCGTGGAAAGTCCGCGGACCAGTGTGGCAACGGCCTGAACGGTATCGGCCGTTGCCTTGCCGTCGCCCGTCAGACTGGTCGCGACCTGATTGACGATGGCGGTGCCGACCACGACGCCGTCGGCCGAACCGCCGATGACCTTTGCATGTTCCGCCGTCTTGACGCCGAAGCCGACGCAGACGGGTAGCTTGGTGTGCTGCTTGATGCGTTCGACCGCGCCCGACACCAGCGACGGATCCGGCAGCGCCGAACCGGTGATGCCGTTCATCGAGACGTAATAGACGAAGCCGGAGGTGTTCTTCAAAACCTTCGGCAGGCGCTTCTCATCCGTCGTCGGCGTCGCCAGGCGGATGAAATTGATGCCTTTGCGGATCGCCGGAATGCAGAGTTCGTCATCCATCTCAGGCGGCAGATCGACAACGATCAGACCGTCGATGCCGGCAGCAATCGCGTCGTCGAGGAATTTTTCGACGCCATAAATATAGATCGGGTTGTAGTAGCCCATCATCACGATCGGCGTCGCATCATCGGTTTTGCGGAAATCGGCCGCCAGCTGCAACGTCTTCTTCAGCGTCTGGCCGCCTTTCAGCGCACGCTGACCGGCGAGCTGGATTGCCGGGCCATCGGCCATCGGATCGGAAAAGGGCATGCCGAGCTCGATGATGTCGGAGCCCGCCTCCGGCAGCGCCTTCATGATGCCGAGCGAGGTATCGTAATCAGGATCGCCGCCCATGAAATAGGTCACAAGCGCCGGACGGCCCTCGGCCTTCAGCTCGGCAAAGCGTTTGTCCATGCGTGCGGTCATGTCTTACAGTCCCATTCCCAGAATCTTGCCGACGGTGAAGATATCTTTGTCGCCTCGACCGGAGAGGTTCATCAGGATGATCTCGTCCTTGCCCATCTTCGGTGCGCGCTTGATCACCTCGGCAATCGCATGCGACGGCTCGAGCGCCGGGATGATGCCTTCGAGGCGGGTCAGGGTCTGGAAGGCCTCGAGCGCTTCGTGATCCATGATCGGCACATAGTCGACGCGGCCGGTATCGTTCAGCCAGGAATGTTCGGGGCCGATGCCGGGATAATCGAGACCGGCTGAAATCGAATGGCCTTCCTTGATCTGGCCGTCGCCATCCTGCAGCAGATAGGTGCGGTTGCCATGCAGCACGCCCGGCGAACCGGCGGTGATCGACGCGCAATGGTCATCGCCCTGCAGGCCCTTGCCGCCCGCTTCGACGCCGACCATCTTGACGGTGGGATCATCGAGGAAAGGATGGAAAATGCCGATCGCGTTCGAACCGCCGCCGACGGCAGCGACGACGAGATCCGGCAGGCGGCCTTCGGCTGCCAGCATCTGCTCTTTCGCTTCGGTGCCAATCACCGACTGGAAATCGCGGACCATCTCCGGATAGGGATGCGGACCGGCCGCCGTTCCGATCAGGTAATAGGTATCCTCGACATTGGTGACCCAGTCGCGAAGCGCCTCGTTCATGGCGTCCTTCAGTGTGCCGCTGCCTGCCGTGACCGGTTTGACCTCGGCGCCGAGCAGTTTCATGCGGAAAACGTTCGGTGCCTGACGCTCGACGTCGGTGGCGCCCATATAGACGACGCAAGGAAGGCCAAAGCGGGCGGCAACGGTGGCGGAGGCAACGCCGTGCTGGCCGGCGCCGGTTTCGGCGATAATGCGGGTCTTGCCCATGCGCTTGGCGAGCAGGATCTGGCCGATGCAGTTGTTGATCTTGTGCGAACCGGTGTGGTTCAGCTCCTCACGTTTGAAATAGATCTTCGCGCCGCCGAGTTCGGCCGTTAGCCGCTCGGCGAAATAGAGCGGGCTCGGGCGACCGATATAATGGGCGCCGAGATGCTTCAATTCGGCCTGGAATGCCGGATCGTTCTTCGCCCTGTCCCACTCATCCTGCAGATCGAGGATCAGCGGCATCAACGTTTCGGCAACGAAACGACCGCCATAAATGCCGAAACGGCCATCTTCATCGGGGCCAGAGCGGAAGGAATTCGGTTTAGGCGTCTCGTTCACTCTCAACTCCCTGAGGCCATGACAGGCGCATCCGCCTCTTCGACCGCATCGAAAAATTCATCGATCATTGCGACGCTCTTCACGCCAGGTGCGGTTTCGACACCCGAGGAGACGTCGATACCACGTGCCTTGGTGTTCGCCAGCGCATCCGCGACATTGTTCTTGTTCAGCCCGCCGGACAGCATGTAGTCGATGCTGCCGTCGAGCCAGCTAAGAAGGCTCCAGTCGAAGGAAACGCCATTACCACCCGGCAATTCGGAACCCTTCGGCGCTTTTGCATCGAAGAGGAAACGATCGGCGATGCCGATATAGGCCTCGACGCGCTTCAGATCATCGGCCGTGCGCACCGAAAATACCTTCATGACAGGCAGACCATAGAGCGCCTTTATGGTCAGCACATGTTCGGGGCTCTCGTTGCCATGCAGCTGCAGAATATCCGGCCTCAACAGCGAGACAATCTCGTCCAGATCGTCATTGGTGGGATCGACGACGACGGCGACGATCTTCGCCTTGCCGCGCGCGGGTTCGGCAAGCTTTGCCGCCAGGTCCGGCTCGATATAACGTGGGCTCTTTTCGAAGAAAATAAAACCGATATGGGTCGCGCCGCGCTTCAGTGCGCGATCAACAGCATCAGGCGTCGTCAAGCCGCAAATTTTGATATCCGGTTTCATGGCAGCGAAGTGACACGAAATGCGTCAGGAGTCGAGCCAATTTGCATGGAAAGCTGCATTTAGAGCGGCTTTCGGCTAAAGCGCGTCGCGTTCTTTCAGATTCGCTCCTCGCGCTTTAGCCCTTTATTTTACGCATGTCGTTAGCGCCAAACCGCTGCACACTTTTGCGCGACATGCTCTAGTCGAAATCGATGGCATGCAACTGGCTGCCGTGCCGTTTCAGCCAGGATTTTGCCTCCTCCATGCCCGGGCAAAGCTTACGGCAGAGCGCCCAGAAGTGCGGGCCATGATTCATTTCCTTGAGGTGGGCGACCTCATGGGCGGCGAGATAATCGATCACCGAAGGCGGCGCCATGACGACGCGCCAGGAAAAGCTCAGATTTCCCTCCGACGAGCACGAGCCCCAGCGGCTGCGGGTATCCTTCATCGAGATTGAGCGGATCGGCGCCCGGATCGTTCCGGCATGCATCGTCGCCAGTCTTACGAGGTCGGCGCGCGCCTCTTTCTTGAGAAAGGCCGCGATGCGCCGTCCAACATGTTCCGCCATTCCGCTGACGCGCAACACCGGTCTGCCATCTATCAAAACCGCTTCCGTCAGGCCGCGCAAGCTGCCGGTATGCTGGATGCGATGGGACACGCCGCGAAAGAGAATTTCGCCGCCGTCGCGCAGGCCGGCATCGGTCGAAAACTTGGCAAGTTTGGTGAGCAGCCACCCCTGGTGCCGATCGAGAAATGCATTGACCTCGCGCGCCGCAAGGCCTTTCGGCACCGTCATCTTCAAGGCCCGGCCGCCCGGCTCTATGCGCAAGGTGATGCGCGTCGCACGGTCGTGCTGCTTGATGGTCAGCGGCATGAGCCGGCCGGCCACATCAAGCGTCCGCGTTTCGGGCGGAGCCGGTTTCCGGACTTTCGGCCTTGTCTTCAGAAGCGAGAACATGGTTGTTTTCTATCCGATTCGCCGGGGGAGCGGACATAGAAAAACCGGCATCGCAAGATGCCGGTCATCAATTCAGCGTTCAGGCCTTCATGGCGTCTGGTATTCGGCAACCGGGCCGTTGTCGTCACGCTTGGCGTTCCTGCGGTCACGCATGAAGCGATCGAACTCTTCCTGGTCCTTGGCGCGGCGAAGTTCGCGCATGTAGGCGTCGAATTCCTCGCGCATTTCGTCGAGCTTGCGGCGCTCTTCTTCGATCCGGTCGATCTCGGCCTTGCGCCAGTCGTCGAAGGCGACATTGCCGGTCGAGAAGTGCGGGCGGTGACGGCCGTTCGGACGGCGGCAGGAGGCAAAAAAGCCATCGGTCGCTTGGTTGACGTCACGCTTGAAGCCGCGCAGACGGTCGCCGAAGATGATGTAGGCAAGCATGGCAAGACCCAGAGGCCAGAAAACCATGAAGCCGAGAATCATCAGGGCAATGGTAGCCGGAGTCCAATCCGGTCGAAGCAATGCTGACTGGTTCATCGTGCGGGTATCCCTCGCTTTCCGCGCCCGGCAGGATGCCGAGTGCTGAAATCGATGTGGTTACCGCAACAATGGCCTTCAAGACGATTGCCCGCGAAATCGGACAAAGCCTTGAATCCATTTTACTAATTCAGCTGTCGCTGATTCAGGCGATGCGGCCGCCCTTGATCACCCGCGGGACCCGAGGCTTGACGACGGAACGGGAATGCTCTCGGACAAAATTGATGATGCGCGGCGCGATCTCGCGGCGGAACCGCGAGCCGTTGAAAACACCATAGTGGCCGACATCCGGCTGCAGATAATGCATGCGCATCTCTTCAGGAATGTTCACGCAGATCGTCTGCGCCGCCTTTGTCTGGCCGACCCCTGAGATATCGTCGTTCTCACCTTCGACGGTCAAAAGCGCAACGTTGCGAATTGCCGCCGGATCGACGCGTTTGCCGCGATGCATCAGTTCGCCCTTCGGCAGGGAATGCTTGATGAAGACCTGCTCGACCGTCTGCAGGTAGAATTCGGCGGTCAGATCCATGACGGCGAGATATTCGTCGTAGAATTCCCTATGTCTTTCCGGTTCGCCGTCGTTCTTCACGAGATGCATGAAGAATTCCTTGTGGGCGACGAGATGACGGTCGAGGTTCATCGACATAAAGCCCGAAAGCTGCAGAAATCCTGGATAGACCGGGCGCATGAAGCCTGGCTGCGGCCAGGGCACGTTCATGATGACATTGTCGGAGAACCACTGCAGCGACCGCTCCTGGGCGAGCTTGTTGACCGCCGTCGGGTTGATGCGCGTGTCGATCGGGCCGCCCATCAGCGTCATCGACGCTGGTGAAAGCGGATCGTTGGCTTCCTCCATCACCGCAGCGGCGGCCAGCACCGGAACTGAAGGCTGACAGACGGCGATGACATGCGTGTCGTCACCGAGGAAATGCAGCATCTCGATGACATAGTCGACATAATCGTCGAAATCGAACGTGCCTTCGGTCATCGGCACCATGCGAGCGTCGATCCAGTCGGTGATGTAGACATCGGCGCTCGGCAGCAGTGCCTCCACCGTGCCGCGCAGCAGCGTGGCATAGTGGCCGGACATCGGCGCGACGATCAGGATGCGCGGATCATTGCCGCGAGCACGCGGATCGTTGCGGGCGAAATGCAGGAGATTGCAGAAGGGCCGCGACCAGACGATCTCTTCGCGGACGGAAACCGTTCGTTCACCAATCGTCGTCTGCTTCAGTCCGAATTCCGGTTTGCCATAGCGGCGCGTCGTGCGTTCGAACATTTCGAGACTTGCCGCCATCGTGCGGCCAAACGGCGTGTGGGAAAACGGATTCAACGGATTGGCATAGGCAAACCGCATGATATCGGCCGCGGCGCGAAACGGCGCCATGGCGGCATGGTTCAATTCATAAAGCTGATAAAACATTGGAAGGCGCCACCTTTCTCTATCGAAAAGATGACGCCGATTGAGGGGCATCGGATCTTTCCGTTACGCGGGCACGTAACGCAGACTAACAGTTTTTTGTTGCACAGCAACATGGACGAACCAGACCCGCACAAGAAATGCCGGAGAATTGATCCCCGGCATGATAATCGACCTGAAAACTTAAGTTTCTCAACACGAAGCGTCGTTAACGATCCGCTATAAAGGTCTGCTTCTGCGTGCCGAGACCTTCGATGCCGAGTTCGACCACGTCGCCCGCCTTGAGATAACGCGGCGGCTTGAGGCCCATGCCGACGCCGGGAGGCGTGCCGGTCGAGATCACGTCACCGGGATGCAACGACATGAACTGGCTGAGGTAGGAGACGAGGAAAGCAACGCCGTACACCATCGTCTTCGATGAGCCGTTCTGCATCTTCTGGCCGTTGACCGTCAGCCACATGCCGAGGTTCTGCGGCTGCGGAATTTCGTCCTTGGTGACGAGCCATGGGCCGATTGGGCCAAACGTGTCGCAGGATTTGCCCTTCGTCCATTGTCCGGATCGCTCGGTCTGGAAAGCGCGCTCGGACACGTCATTGGAGACGCAATAACCGGCGACGTAATCCAGCGCTTCGGCTTCCGTTACATATTTGGCAGTCTTGCCGATGACGACGCCCAGCTCGACTTCCCAATCGGTCTTTTCCGAACCGCGGGGAATGATGACATCCTCGTTCGGTCCGACGATTGCCGAGGTTGCTTTCATGAAGATGATCGGCTCGGGCGGAACGGTGGCGCCGGTTTCGGCAGCATGATCCGAATAATTCAAGCCGATGCAGATGAATTTGCCGGTGCCGGCGACGCAGGCGCCGATGCGGCCGGGGGCAAGTTCCGGAAGGCTCTTCGGATCGATCGCCGCTATCCTTGCCAGGCCTGCCGGCGTGATCACCTCGCCGCCGATATCGGCGACGTGACCGGACAGATCGCGGATCTTGCCATCGGCATCGAGAAGCGCGGGTTTTTCATTGCCAGCTTCGCCAACACGCATCAGCTTCATGGGAATTCCTCCTCATCGAAAAACGAATTGCAGCCACCTATGAACGAATTATTCACCGGTGTCATTACGGCTTTGCCGCGAAGCGGTACGGCTTTCCTTGAATTCGGATCGATTTCGGCCCAAACCGCATGAATCGCGGCCTTATGCTTTGAAAATTTCTGCAAGGTCGGGACCGACGGGAACGATCTTTGTCGGGTTAAGATTTTCGATCGAGTAGTAGCCGCGCTTGATGTGGTCGAGGTTGACTGTTTCCGCGATGCCCGGCCAATCCAGCATGCGGCGGCAAAAAACGCGCAGGTTGGCATAGTCGGAAAGCCGGCGCAGATTGCATTTGAAGATACCGTGATAAGCGACGTCGAAGCGCACAAGGGTGACGAAGAGCCGGATATCGCTTTCGGTCGGATGCCCGGCGAAAAGAAAAGACCGATCCTGGAACTGCGGCTCGACCCAGTCGAGGCAGGCAAAGACCTCGGCGAAGGCTTCTTCATAGGCAGGCTGCGTGGTGGCGAAACCAGCGCGATAGACGCCGTTGTTCAGGGCCGGATAGATGCGGTCGTTGAAAGCATCGATCGCGCTGCGTCTTTCGGCTGGATACAGATCGATCGGATTTTTCGCTAGGTCGCCGAAGCCGCTGTTCAGCATCCGCAGGATATCGGCGGATTCATTGTTGACGATGGTCTTTCTCTGCTTGTCCCAGAGAACCGGCACGGTGGCCCGCCCGGTGAAACCCGGCGCCGTCCGCGTATAGATTTCGTGCATATAGGTCGCGCCGTTGACATGATCCTCCGTCGCACCGGGATAATCGCCGAAGCGCCAGCCCTGTTTTGTCAGCATCGGCTCGACGACGGAAACGGAAATGGCGTCTTCCAGCCCCTTGAGCGTACGGCCGATCAGGGTGCGCGAGGCCCAGGGACAGATATAGGCGACATAGAGATGGTAACGGCCGGCACCTGCTTTGAAGCCGCTCTTGCCCGTCGGCCCGGCGGCGCCATCCGGCGTCACCCAGTTGCGGAAACTCGAGGTCTGCCTGACGAAACCGCCCTTCTCGTCCTTTGCCTGAACGGGCTGCCAGTCCTCCGTCCATTTTCCCTTTACCAGCATGCGCAACTCTCCGATCGATTGACTGAAGGGTTCCTTATCCTGCTTCGCCGACGGCGTGAGGCCGCTTTTATGAAGACAGTCTGTACACCCCGACTGCGACGACGATGCGCTTGCCAAGCCTGTGATGCAGGAAATATGACTGGCTGCAGTCCAAGATGAGATGGAGTTCGACATGCACCTCTCCCAGGCCGTCGTGCGCACCGAACATGCAAGCCGCTATCTGCAGCAGCTCTGCAAACACTGGAGCCATAAATTCAGCGTCGATTTCGACCCGCACAGGGGCCGGGTGCCGTTCAGCGAGACGGCCGAGGTAACGTTCACCGCCGACGATGCGGCGCTGACCATAATACTTTCCGTCGCCGATCCCGCACGGCAGGCAAGGATGCAGGGCGTCATCGACGATCATCTGAAGCGCTTCGCCTTCCGAGAGGAACTCGACATCGTCTGGACGGACTGATCCAAGCCCCGATCCGAATTCTGCCTGCAACTCCCGGAACCAGCATGACAAAAAGCAACAGCCGCGAATCCCAATATCCAATCGATCCGATGTTTCTCGACCGCTGGTCGCCCCGCGCCTTCACCGGCGAAATCATCGAGGAGGCGCAGCTGCTGAACCTGCTCGACGCCGCCCATTGGGCGCCCTCCTCGTCCAATCACCAACCCTGGCGCTTCATCTATGCGCTTAAGGGTTCTGAGCATTGGGAGAAATTCGTGGCATTGCTCGTCGATGCCAATCAGGAATGGGCGAAGAATGCGTCGGTGCTGATCTTCGTCGTGTCGCGCAGCTTCACCGGCGCGGCCGGCTCTGCTGAGGAAAAGCCGAGCTATACCCATTCCTTCGACGCCGGTACTGCCTGGGGATATTTGGCGCTTCAGGCCCGTCTCTCCGGATTCTATGCCCATGGCATGGGCGGCATCAAACACGAGGAAATCAGCAAGACGTTTGGCATTCCCGAGGGCTACCGGGTCGAGGCCGGCGTTGCCGTCGGCCGCCTGGCCGACAAGAGCGTTCTTTCTGAGCGCAATCAAGCGCGCGAATTCCCCAGCCAGCGTAAACCGCTGTCCGAAGTTGCCTTCAACGGCCATTTCATCGCAAGCTGAGCTAAGCACCAACACGCAAAAACCCCGCCATCTCGGGACGGCGGGGTTTTTGCGTGTAAAAATAACAATCAGATATCGAGGTTTGCGACGCTTAGCGCGTTTTCCTGGATGAATTCGCGCCGCGGCTCGACTTCGTCACCCATCAAACGGGCGAAGAGGCCGTCGGCATCAGTTGCGTCGGGGACCTTGACCTGCAGAAGGGAACGGACGTTCGGGTCGAGCGTCGTTTCCCAGAGCTGTTCGGCATTCATCTCGCCCAGACCCTTGTATCGCTGCATGGTGAGGCCCTTGCGGCCGGTGGCAAAGATTGCGTCTAGCAGGGCCCGCGGGCCCGAGATCTCTATGTCGCCTTCGCGGCGGTGCAGCGACGGCGGCGTCTGATAGATTTCCTTGAGACGTGACGTCAACTGATCGATGTGTCGGGCATCCGAGGAACCGATCAGCGCCATATCGAGCACGACGATTTCCCTGACGCCGCGGACCATGCGTTCGAGCCGCAGACCGCCATCGCTGGCCAGATCGCCATGCCAGCCGCGTTCGGTTTCCTCGGCGATAATGTCGAGACGGCTTGCGACCTCGCTCGTCAATGCCTGTGCTCTTACGCGGTCGCTGACGAGTTCCGCATTGAGGGCACCGGCGATTGCCGCCTGTTCGACGACGGCGCGATTGTAACGCGAGTGGAGATTGTCGAGCAAAGCGCGCATGCGTAACGCGTCGAGGATGACCTCGCGCAGATCCTGGCCGGTGCGGACCTCACCGCTGCCAAGTTTCAGCGCGGCGTCTTCCAGGCCCTGGCTGATGAGATATTCCTCCAGCGCCTTTTCGTCCTTCAGATACTGCACCGACTTGCCGCGCGAGACCTTATAGAGCGGCGGCTGGGCAATATAGAGATGGCCGCGCTCGATCAGTTCCGGCATCTGGCGGAAAAAGAAGGTCAGCAGCAGGGTGCGGATGTGGGCGCCGTCGACGTCAGCATCCGTCATGATGATGATCTTGTGATAGCGCAGCTTTTCGACGTTGAATTCGTCCTTGCCGATGCCGGTGCCGAGCGCGGTGATCAGCGTGCCGATTTCCTGGCTCGACAGCATCTTGTCGAAACGCGCACGCTCGACATTCAGGATCTTGCCGCGAAGCGGCAGGATCGCCTGGTTTTCACGCGAGCGGCCCTGCTTGGCTGAGCCGCCAGCGGAATCGCCCTCGACGAGGAAGACTTCGGATTTTGTCGGATCACGCTCTGAGCAGTCGGCGAGCTTGCCGGGCAGCGAAGCGATGTCGAGGGCGCCCTTTCGGCGGGTCAATTCGCGGGCCTTGCGGGCCGCTTCGCGTGCGGCGGCCGCCTCGACGACCTTGCCGACGAGAATCTTGGCTTCGCTCGGATGCTCCTCGAACCAGGTGTTCAGCGCTTCGTTGACGAGACTTTCGACAACAGGGCGGACTTCCGAGGAAACCAGCTTATCCTTGGTCTGCGACGAGAATTTCGGATCAGGCACCTTGACCGACAGGACCGCCGTCAGCCCTTCGCGGCAATCCTCGCCCTGCAGCGTCACCTTTTCCCTTTTGGTGATGCCGGAACTGTCGGCATAGGATACGACTTGGCGCGTCAACGCCGCGCGGAAACCGGCCATATGCGTGCCGCCGTCGCGCTGCGGAATGTTGTTGGTGAAGCAGAGCACGTTCTCGTGATAGCTGTCGTTCCACCACATCGCCACTTCGACGGTGATGCCGTCCTTTTCGCCATGGATGGCAACCGGTTTATCGACCAGCGACTTCTTGGCGCGGTCGAGATAGGCAACAAAAGCCTCGAGGCCGCCGTCATAACGCAGTTCTTCCTGCTTGATATCGGAATGGCGCTTGTCGGTCAGCAGGATACGCACGCCTGAGTTCAGGAAGGCGAGCTCGCGAAGACGATGTTCCAGCGTGCCGTAGTCGAACTCCGTCATCGTGAAGGTGCCGGTGCTCGGCATGAAGCTCACTTCCGTGCCGGTCTCATTGGGGGCTTCGCCCGTGACCTTCAGCGGAGCATCGGCCACGCCGTGGGTGAAGCTCATTTCATGGATCTTGTCGTGGCGGCGGATCTTCAGCTTCAGCCAGACGGACAGCGCGTTGACGACCGAGACGCCGACGCCGTGCAGGCCGCCGGAGACCTTGTAGGAATTCTGGTCGAACTTGCCGCCGGCATGGAGCTGCGTCATGATGACTTCGGCCGCCGACACGCCTTCGCCGGTATGAATGTCCGTCGGGATGCCGCGTCCGTTATCGGTGACCGTCACTGAACCATCCGGATTGAGGGTGACGGTGACAATGTCGGCATGACCGGCAAGCGCTTCGTCGATCGCGTTGTCGACGACTTCATAGACCATGTGATGAAGGCCCGAGCCATCGTCGGTGTCGCCGATATACATGCCGGGACGTTTGCGCACGGCATCGAGGCCCTTCAGAACCTTGATGGAATCTGCGCCATATTCGGTGCTTACGCCGTTTTCCGTCGCGGATGTATCGCTCATTCTGTCGAGATTTTCCCTGTTGTCGTAAAGCTGCGGCGCGCCTTGCGAATCACCGGCTTTCTTCACTCTCGTATATAGGTTTTTTGAACCAACTTCCCAATGGCAGGCCCCCGAAACATGGCATAAAGCAGGGGATTATGACGCTTTTCCGTCGCCTTTGCCGTCATTTTCGAGAAGAGCCGATAACCGGCCTATCTTTGCACTGTCAAGGTTGCGAATCCGCCGCGCCAGCCGGTTGGCAAATTCGGTATATTCCGGAGGCAGGCCGGAGGTGTCGATCACGACGCGCGGGTCGGACGAGCGGGCGAGCAGAAACAGTTCCTCGGCTTCATCCCAGATGATGTTGAAATAGCCGGCGATGCGCTGCAGCAGATCGAATGTCGGCAAACCGCGCTTTCCATGTTCGAGCGCCGAGAGATAGGCGGGAGAGACATTCAACGCTTCCGCCATTTCCTTCTGCGAGACACCCTTGCGCGCTCTCAGCCGGCGAACCGCCTCTCCAAAGGGAGTCATGGTCTTTCCCCGTGCCGCCGCGACAGGCGAATGTAAAGCGCGCCCTCCCCGCCATGATGCTGTGCGGCCGACTCATAGGACGAGATCAGGTAGCGGAATTCCGGCTTCGAGAACCAGAGGGGAACGGCCCGCTTGAGCGCGCCGGCGCTGCCCATGGAGCTGCCTTTACCGGTGATGACCAAGACATGACGCATGCCGCGCTCGTGGGCGCGGATCAGGAAATCGAGAAGGATGACATGAGCTTCGCTCTGCACCAGCCCATGCAGGTCAATCCGCGCTTCGAGCGCCAGCCGGCCCTTGGCGATCTTGCGCTTGACCGGCTTTTCCAGCGGATGATGTACCCCGGCCGGCGGTTTCGATGTCGATGGTACGGTCGGCTGCGGCGGCATGGCCGGGGTGAGTGTCTGTTTTTGCTGTTCCCGTTCGGACGCCGCTTCGGCTTCGGCAAGAAACGCATCGAGCTCGGTCAAATCACCCGCCTTGCCGGGCATCGGTCGCGTGCTGCGGGCAACCTTGCCCCAGAGGATCCTCTCATCCGCACTGAGTTTGCGATCCTTGGCCATCAGGCGAATCTTCCGGCGGCGGCTTTGGGAATAAGGATGGTGAAATCGGCGTCGTTGCGGACGGTGCCGGCCCTTTCTCCCGCCATATCCCCCGAGCCGGTGAAGATATCGCCGCGTACCGGCCCGACGATTGCCGAGCCGGTATCGAGCGCCAGCATCAGCCGGCGGAAGGGCCGACCCTGGTCGAGATGGGTGTCGAGATGGGTCAGGCTTTCGGCGCGGATGAAAAAGGGAAAACCGAACGTATGGATCATCCGATCGACGGCAAGCGACCGCCCGGCGAGAAGCGGCACCTTGGCGGCTGCGATCGGACCTGCCTCAGGATCGGCGGTTCGCAGGCTGATGGCCCGCGAGGGCGTCTCGCGAAAGAAGATATAAGAGCGATTATGCCACAGCACTTCGTCGACCTGCTCGGGATTGCGCGCCAGCCAGGCACGGATCGTCTGCATCGAGATGTCGGCGCGAGCAATCTCGCCTCGGTCGATCAGCAGCTTGCCGACCGCCGAGAACGGATGGCCAGCCTTCGCCGCATAGGTGATGCGGCCAATACGGCCATCGCTGTAACGCAAACGGGCCGCACCCTGCACATGCACGAAGAAGAGATCGACCTTCGACTTCGCCCAGGCGATTTCGAGACCGTGGCCTTCGAGGAAACCCTGATCGATGGCGCAGCGGTCCGGATAGGCGGTGATGCGGCCGTCATGCAGACGGCCGAAAGCATAGGACCTGTCGAGCCCGGCGGGGCGATTGGTGTCGTCGAGATCGACCAGATCGTCCGGGCGCCTGTAGAAAGGGAAACGGAAAACCTCGTCCGGCCGCTCAGACACCTCGATATCAGGTTCGTAGAACGCGGTGACGAAGCCGGAATTGCCATCGCTGCGGCGGATCAGGAAGGGCCGACAGTGGGTCTCGAAAAAGGCGCGCGCCGACGATGGCGACGACGGCGTGAAATCTTCGGCGGCCACCAGCAGCGGAAGCAGGTCTTCCGAGCTCAGGCCAAGAGAACCGGTGCGGTAGGGTTTGACATCGGTGATCTGCCGACGGCAGCTTCGCATGCCTTCAAAAAGGCCGGAGGGATCATCATCCTTCCAGCCTTCCAAAGTGTCGAAGCTTATGGCCTGCAGGACGAAGTCCGATGCGTGGTCACTCATGTTCCGATTCGGTCGCCACGAGTTTCCAGTTCGGATCGCGCGAGCGGGTGTCGCGGGCGAAGGTCCAGAGGTCGTTGACCTCGGCGACGTTTTCGGCGTCGCCTTCGATCAGCACATCCGCCTTGTCGTAGGTGGCCGATATCAGCTGGCTGATGATACGAACGGTGATCTGTGCTTCGCTGCCCTTCGTCTCCGCATGGGTGATTTCGGCCTTGTCTATGCCGACGAAGGTGGACTTGACCTTCTCGCCCCGCGCTTCACGCTCGCCGATCGCAGCATCGAACCCGTCATAGACTTCGCGGGACAATAAATTCTTCAGCGTTTTCCGGTCGCCATCCGCATAGGCCATGACGATCATCTCGTAAGCCATGCGGGCGCCGTTGAGAAACTCCTTCGGGCTGAAGGCGGAATCGGCCTTGTTCAGCGCGCGCAGCGATTCGTTGAGTGGCGTTCCGGGTGCGGCGAAGGCATCGATGGCGGCGAAGCGATCCTCATCCTCCGTCGTCGTGTCGCGGCGCGGCAGCGTCACGACCTTGCCGGCATCGGCGGCTTCTGCCGGAGCCGCATCCCGCGGCGTATAGAGATCGCGCGGCGGCTTCTCATTTCCTGTGCGGCGCCCGAGCACGGCGCGGAGCTGAAAGAAAATCAGCACCGCCGCCACCAGGAAGAATAATGTGATGAAGTCGTTCGAACTCATATCGTATCGCAGCCACCGTTAACATCTCTGATTTGTACTCCCATATAGTCTGCCTATACAGATGATTCAAATGATGGCTGGCATCTTCGCCAGCGCCAAGAGGAGACCGGCAAGCCCGGGACATGACGACCATGCGTTTTTCGATCCTGCCAGCTTTCATTCTGCTGCTGCCACTCGCCGAAATTGCCGGTTTCGTCGTCGTCGGCCGGGCAATCGGATTGTGGCTGACGCTCGCGCTCGTGATGCTGGGCGTCGTTCTCGGGATGGTTCTGCTGCGCCGGCAGGGCATCGGTATTTTGCGCCGCATGTCGAGCGAAGGACGAAACGGGGTGATGCCGGGGCGCGACCTGTTGCGGCCGGCGATGAACGTCGTTGCCTCGCTGCTCTTGATCATTCCCGGCTTTCTCACCGATATCATCGCGATCCTCATTCTCATCCCGCCGGTGCGCGAGTTCCTCTGGCAGGCAATCGCCAAACGCTTCGTCGTCGTCAATGCCAAGGGCGGCTTTTCTGCCGGCCCGCAACCCGATTTCCGCGACCGCAAGCCGAACTCGAAGGTGGTCGATCTCGATGACGAGGACTATCATAGGGAGCCGGACCGCAACTCGCCGTGGTCCGGCAAACATCTCGGCGATTGAGGCGCTTCGACCGATCAACCGCGGCAAGCGCCCAGGGTTGTAAGCCCCTCCCTGAAATGTTAGATGGCGGCACCATTCCCATGCCCCTCGAGGAAAAGCCAATGGCAGACGATAACAACAGCAACGGTGCGGCCAGCCCCACCCTTTCGATCCTTGCGCAATATACCAAGGATCTCTCCTTCGAAAATCCGGGTGCGCCGCGTTCGCTGCAGGCCCGCGACAAGGCCCCGACGATCAACATCAATGTGAACGTCAACGCCAACCCGCTTTCGGATACGGATTTCGATGTCGTGCTGTCGCTGAATGCCGAAGCCAAGGACGGCGACAAGACGGTTTTCCATACCGAACTCGCCTATGGCGGCGTCTTCCGCGTTGCCGGCTTCCCGCAGGAACACATGCTGCCGGTTCTCTTCATCGAGTGCCCGCGCATGCTCTTCCCGTTTGCCCGCCAGATCATCGCCGACGTCACCCGCAACGGTGGTTTCCCGCCGCTGATGATCGACCCGATCGACTTCACGCAGATGTTTGCCCAGCGCGTTGCCGAAGAACAGGCCCGCGCCAAGGTAGAAGCGGTTCCGAACTGAGCGGATCTTTCATCTTGGAAATGTCGATGCCCGGGCTGGTCCCGGGCATTTTCAATTGAGGCTGGTTCAATTGAGGCCGGTTTAATTGAGGCCGGTTTAATTGAGGCTGGCGTATTTCGCCCAGATGCCTTTTTCACCAAGCTTGGCGACAAGCGCCTCATGCGCCTGCGCCTCGGATGGGCTCAGGCGGGGGCCAAGCGGGCGGGGCCGCTCAAGCACTCCGGCAATCACCACACCGTCTTCCTCCGCCCCATCGCCGCGGCCGTTCTGACCAGATGTAGCGCTCATGCTCAGGCCGAAAGCTGCCTGCCTGCCGCCGATCATCTCGATATAGACTTCGGCGAGCAGTTCGGAGTCGAGCAGCGCGCCGTGTTTGGTGCGGTGCGAATTATCGATGCCATAGCGCCGGCAGAGCGCGTCCAGCGAATTCGGCCCCATCGGATTCTTGCGCCGGGCCATCGACAGCGTATCGACGACCCGCTCCGGCAGGATCGGCGGCAAACCGATCCGCGCCAATTCGGCATTGATGAAACCCATATCGAAGGTGGCGTTGTGGGCAATCCACTTCGCATCGCCGAAGAAGGTAAGGATTTCTTCGGCGACCTCAGCGAAAGGCTTCTTGTCCTTCAGGAATTCATCGGTGATGCCGTGCACGGCGAGCGCATCCGGGTGAACCTTCTGATCGCCGGGATTGATGAAGATATGGATCACGTTGCCGGTCGGAAAATGGTTGAAGAGCTCGATCCCACCGATTTCGATGATACGGTCGGCGCGGTTGTCGAGACCGGTGGTTTCCGTATCGAAGATGATCTCACGCATTCCGGAAATCTCCCTTGGCAATCCGCGTTTTCAGGTCGGCGACGATATCGAGCACCCGTTTTTTCGTGACCGCGATCCTCTGGCTGCTGTCGATCAGATAATCCGCCCGGTGGCGTTTTTCCGTGTCCGGCGTCTGGCGTGAGAGAATCATCTCGAATTTTTCCTCGGTCATGCCTTCCCGCGCAAGCACCCTCTCGCGTTGAATCTGTGGATCGGCGCTGACGACGACGATGACATCCACTCTTTGCTCAGCGCCGGTTTCGAAGAGCAAAGGAATATCGAGCAATACCATCTCCGCGCCGGCAGCGCGCTGCCGCGCCAGAAATTCCGCCTCACGCTTGCGAACCAGCGGATGGACGATCGCTTCCAAGCGCTTGAAGCCATCCGGATCGAGAGCAAGCTGGCGGCCGAGTTCATGTCGGTCGACCGCTCCATCCTTCATCGTTCCAGGAAAAGCAGCATCCACCAGCGGTGCGGCCTCGCCGGTATAGAGATCGTGGACCACCGCATCAGAATCGTTCAACGGGATTCCCGCCTCGGCGAAGAGCTTTGCCGCCGTCGATTTTCCCATGGCGATGGAGCCGGTAAGACCAATCGTCAGCATCAGTGAGCTTCCATATCGGCGATGATGAGTGCACGCAGTGCCGCGTCGACGACGGGACGCCGGCCGAACCATTTCTCGAAGCCGGGCACGGCCTGATGCAGCAGCATGCCGAGACCATCGACGATGGAAAATCCCTGCTCTTCCGCCTGTGCCAGGATCGGTGTTTTCAAAGGGACATAGACGATGTCGGTCACGACGGCATCGTCTGAAAGCGGCGTGAAGTCGAGTTGTGGCGCCGGCTCGCCGTCCATGCCGAGCGAGGTGGTGTTGATGAAGAGGCCGGCACCCTTCATGACTTCGGCAAGTGCTGCGGCCGGGTGGGCATAAACCTTCGGGCCAAAACGATCTGCCAGTTCACGCGCCCGTTCGACGGTGCGGTTGACGACGTGGATCTCTCTGAAACCGCGGTCACGGACCGCCTGGATGATCGCCCGGCTGGCGCCGCCGGCGCCAAAGACGACCGCCGTCTCATGCCGGTCCCAGCCCGGATGGCGTTCGTCGAGATTGGCGATAAAGCCGCGACCATCGGTGTTCGTCGCGTGCAGGGCGCCATCCTCCAGCCAGAGCGTGTTTGCGGCGCCGAGCTCACGCGACAGCGCGTCGGGTTTATCGGCAAGCCGGAATGCCAGTTCCTTGTGGGGAATGGTGACATTGCCTCCGGCAAAGCCGGAACTGCCATCCTTCAGCGAACGGATGAAATCGGCAAAGGCCTCGGGGGCTACTTCATGCGCGCAGTAGCTGCCTGGCAGGCCGAGCGTCTTTAGCCAATATCCGTGGATCAACGGCGAGCGCGAATGCTTGATGGGAAAGCCCGTGACAAACGCTTTCGGCCCGAATGTTTCACGTGAATCACCCATCGATCGCTCCGAGGTCTCGCAATTTTTCCAGAAGCGGCAGCATCGGCAGGCCGAGAATGGTGAAATAATCCCCCTCGATCTTCTCGAACAGCTGAATGCCCTCCCCCTCCAACTGATAGGCGCCGACGCTGGAAAGCGCCCGTTCGCCGACCCGCGCCAGATGTCTGGCGATGAAATCCGCCGCCAAGGGCCGCATCGTCAGCTCCGCATGGGCGAGATGTTGCCATAGGACCGCGCCGTTGCTGACGATCGCGACAGCACTGTTCAACCGGTGGGTTAGGCCGGACAGGGCCTGAAGGTGGTTGGCGGCGTCGACCATATCAAGCGGCTTGTGGAAGACGCGGTCGCCGAGCGACATTGTCTGATCCGAGCCGATGATCAGTCTATCCGGAAAACGGCTGCTGACATCCTCGGCCTTGGCCTTGGCCAGGACGAGGGCCACCGCATCCGGCTTGGCGCCGGCTTCTTCCAACGGCGCTTCGACTGCCCGTTCATCGATGCTTGCGGCATGCGCCTCGAAGGATAGACCGGCATTTTCCATCAGCATCCGCCGAAAGGGGCTTGACGATGCAAGGATGAGTTTCTGCGTCATGGGTTCCTCGGAGTGCCGGCTGCCGGTCAGCGCTTAGCGCAGCTTTGGGCGCAGGGCAACGATGGCCGCGGCGGTTTCCTCGATTGAGCGGCGAGTGACGTCGATCAACGGCCAGTTATGGCGAGCGCAGAGCGAGCGGGCATATTTCAGCTCCTCGGAAATCGAAGCGCGATCGGTATAGTGTTCGCGATCGAAGCCATGCGTGGCGCCGAGTATGCGATTTTCCCGCACCTGGGAAATACGGTCGGTGGTGGCGATCAGGCAGACGATCAGCGGTTTGGTGGCGATGAACAGGCTCTCTGGCAACGGCACACCATAGACGATCGGAATGTTCGCCGTCTTGATGCCGCGGTTGGCGAGGTAAATACTGGTCGGTGTTTTCGAGGTGCGGCTGATGCCGATGATGACGACATCGGCATCGTTATAATCATCCGGCATCTGACCGTCATCATGATCCATGGTGAAATTCAACGCTTCGATACGCGCGAAGTAGCCGGCATTCATCACATGCTGGGCTCCGACCCGACGGCTTGATGGGGCACCGAGATAGATCTGGAACGCATTCATGACCGGCTCCAGCACATTCACCGAGGCAACGCCCATCTCGACGCAGCGCTCATCGATCAGGCTCGCAAGCTCCCGGTCGACGATCGTATAGAGCACGATGCCCGGTGCATCGTCGATCGCCTGCAGAACCGGCAGCAGCTGCTTGCGATTACGGATCAGCGGATAGACATGTTCGATCGGCTGGGCGGATCGGAACTGTGCCGATGCGGCGCGGCCGGCGGAGATCAGAGTCTCTCCCGTTGAGTCAGAAATCAGATGCAGATGAAAGAAGTTCGTTCTGTTCTCCACGTTATTTTCCGCTGCCTGTTGAAAAGACTGGATGAAACAGAGCTAAGGCGGCGAGGCAGTGTCGGGCAAGGGAAAACATGGCTGCTTATCCACATTTCGAATTTTGCGGATCGGTTTCTGCCGGCTTTGTGGAAAACGGGGAACAGCTGGATTTGTCGAGAACAGGTCCACAGTTTATCCACAAGCATCGGGAAAATCGTCCGTCCGCAAGGATCTGAAATCATTTTCAGATTCAGCTTCTCCCCGGACTTTTGGCCAAATGACAAAATCCTTCCGATGTTTTTTGCCCGCGCGCGACAAATGGCATCGGCGGTGGATGGATTTTAATCCTTGATAGACACCGACTCTAAGAAATAGAAACCTTTTAAAATATCTTTGATTTTTTATAGGGAAGAAGCGCTTGAACGACACGCGCCGAAAGATCATGAGGGTTCTCGAGGGCGAAAGCCTCTCCCCTCCTCCCCTCTGGCTGATGAGGCAGGCGGGACGTTATCTCCCGGAATATCGGGAGACGCGGGCAAAGGCAGGAAGTTTTCTCGATCTTTGCTATACGCCCGATTACGCCGTCGAAGTGACATTACAGCCGATACGCCGCTATGGCTTTGATGCGGCCATCCTGTTTTCCGATATCCTCGTCATCCCCGATGCAATGAAGCGGAATGTGCGGTTCACGGAGGGCCGTGGCCCGGAGATGGATCCGATCGATGAAGACGGTATCGGCAGGTTGAATGGGGAAGCGGTTGTCGATTATCTCAGCCCGGTTCTGGAGACGGTGCGACGGCTGCGAGAGGGGTTGCCAGCCGAAACCACCCTGCTCGGCTTCTGTGGCGCGCCCTGGACGGTTGCGACCTATATGATTGCTGGACACGGCACGCCGGATCAGGCCCCTGCCCGTCTCTTCGCCTACAGGCATCCCCGCGCCTTCGAACATCTGCTGATGCTGCTTGCCGACGTCTCGGCCGATTATCTCGTCGCTCAGATCGATGCCGGCGCCGACGCTGTGCAGATCTTCGATTCCTGGGCTGGCGTTCTCGGCGAGAGAGAGTTCGAGGCCTTCGCGATCAGGCCGGTTGCGCGAATGATCGCTTCGGTCAAATCCCAGCGACCGCACGCCCGCATCATCGCCTTTGCCAAAGGTGCCGGCTACCAGCTGAAGACATATCGGCAGAAAACGGGCGCGGATGCGATCGGTCTCGACTGGTCGGTGCCGTTGGCCTTTGCCGCCGAACTTCAAAAGGACGGACCGGTTCAGGGCAACCTCGATCCAATGCGCGTCGTTGCCGGCGGCCGGGCTCTGGAAGACGGTATCGACGATATTCTGCAACACCTCGGCCACGGGCCGCTGATCTTCAATCTCGGTCATGGCATCACACCGCAGGCCGACCCCGAGCATGTGCGCCGGCTGGTCGATCGCGTTCGGGGCGGCTGGATGCGAGGCGGGAAGTGATGATGGAAAAGCAGACCGATCGCAGGGCCGGCAGCTACGCCCGCCGGCGTGCGCATTTTGCGCTGGCCTTCTTCGCGCTGATGGCGGTCGGACTTTTTGCCTGGAACCCGGATAATCTCTATCTCTGGATCAAGGCGCTGCATATCATCGCGGTGATTTCCTGGATGGCCGGGTTGTTCTACATGCCGCGGCTGTTCATCTATCACACCGATGCCGAACCGGGTTCGGTGCAATCGGAAACCTTCAAGGTGATGGAACGCCGGCTGCTTCGAATCATCATGACGCCGGCGATGATGTTGACCTGGATTTTCGGCCTCTATCTCGCCTGGTCTGTCTATGGATTCCAGGGCGGCTGGCTGCATGCCAAGATCGGTCTCGTCGTGCTGCTGACCGGTGTTCATATGTTCTTCAGCCGCGCCGTCAGAGCCTTCGAACGGGACGAGAACCGCCGCTCCGCACGCTATTGGCGGTTCATGAACGAGGCACCGACACTGCTGATGATCGCAATTGTGATTCTCGTCGTGGTGAAGCCGTTCTGAGGCAAACTCGCCTCCCGGTTAAATTTGCTTCATTTTAAGCAGCCCTCTTGCGGCGGCGATTGCGAGTCGCTATTTTCCGCGCATCTCATCTACGTGGCATGTGTGTAGAGTTCAGTCGTTTGCGAGCCCTTCGCAGTACCGAATACGACCCAACATCGCCTTCCCCCTTCGAAATTGAAAAGAGTATTGGTCACTTCATGGCTGAAATGAAGCTTCAGGAACTCAAGAGCAAATCCCCGACGGATCTTCTGGCTTTCGCCGAATCGCTCGAGGTCGAGAATGCCAGCACGATGCGCAAACAGGAATTGATGTTTGCCATCCTCAAAATGCTTGCTAGCCAGGATGTCGAAATTATTGGTGAAGGCGTCGTCGAAGTGCTGCAGGATGGTTTCGGCTTCCTGCGTTCCCCTAATGCAAACTACCTGCCGGGTCCGGACGATATTTATATCTCTCCGTCGCAGATCCGCCGTTTCTCGCTGAAAACGGGCGATACGGTCGAAGGCCCGATCCGCGGGCCGAAGGAAGGCGAGCGCTATTTCGCGCTGCTCAAGGTCAACACCATCAATTTCGATGATCCCGAAAAAATCCGTCACAAGGTTCATTTCGACAATCTGACGCCGCTCTATCCGAACGAGCGCTTCAAGATGGAACTCGATATCCCCACCACGAAAGATCTGTCGCCGCGTGTGATCGACCTGGTGGCGCCGCTCGGCAAGGGTCAGCGCGGATTGATCGTCGCACCGCCGCGCACCGGTAAGACCGTGCTGCTGCAGAACATCGCCCATTCGATTACCGCAAACCATCCGGAATGCTATCTCATCGTTCTGCTGATCGATGAACGCCCCGAAGAAGTGACCGACATGCAGCGCTCCGTCCGCGGCGAGGTCATCTCCTCGACCTTCGACGAACCGGCTGTGCGTCACGTCCAGGTGGCCGAGATGGTCATCGAGAAAGCCAAGCGCCTTGTCGAACATGGACGCGACGTTGTCATCCTGCTCGACTCGATCACCCGTCTGGGCCGTGCCTACAACACCGTCGTTCCCTCCTCAGGCAAGGTGCTGACCGGCGGTGTGGACGCCAACGCACTCCAGCGGCCGAAGCGCTTCTTCGGCGCGGCGCGTAACATCGAGGAAGGCGGTTCGCTGACGATTATCGCAACGGCGCTGATCGATACCGGCAGCCGCATGGACGAAGTGATCTTCGAAGAATTCAAGGGTACCGGCAACTCCGAAATCGTCCTCGATCGCAAGGTCGCCGACAAGCGCATCTTCCCGGCGATGGACATCCTGAAGTCCGGCACGCGTAAGGAAGACCTGCTTGTTCCACGTCAGGATCTGCAGAAGATCTTCGTGCTCCGCCGCATTCTCGCGCCGATGGGCACGACAGATGCAATCGAATTCCTGATCGACAAACTCAAGCAGACGAAGACCAATTCCGACTTCTTCGACTCGATGAATACGTAGTCCTTAGCCGGATTCATCTAGAGCGCCTCCGATTGATGCGCCTTAGATGCATGGCGTTATCCTGGAACCGGCACACGCTTCCGGATGACATGCGTTCATGAGAGCTGGAGGCATTGTCATGATGTCGCCAGCTTTTTCTATTTGAGAGGATCGATTCAGATTCCAACCGACGGAACAGCGACAAGGCCATGGCGAACGATACGATATATGCGCTCTCGAGCGGTGCCCCACCGTCGGGCGTTTCGATCGTTCGCATCAGCGGCCCGTCGACTAGGGATCTGTTGACCGAGCTTGTCGGATCGGTTCCGGCAGGCCGATATGCGACCTACCGAACGATTCGGATTCGTAACAAACAGCCGATCGACAATGGCCTGGTGCTGTTTTTTCCTGGCCCGCACTCGTTCACCGGCGAGGACGTTGCCGAGTTGCAGATCCATGGCAGCAAGGCCGTGCTGGCGGCGCTATTTCACGCCCTTGCCGATGTTCCAGGTGTTCGCATGGCGGTCGAAGGTGAATTCTCGCGCCGGGCTTTTGAAAATGGCAAACTTGATCTGGTCGAGGTCGAAGGGCTTGCCGATCTGATCGGCGCCGAAACCGAGATGCAGCGACGCCTTGCGATCGAACAGAGCGCCGGCGGGCTTTCGGCTATTTACGATTCGTGGGCGGAACGATTAACCCGTGCCAGGGCGTTGGTCGAAGCGGAACTTGATTTTCCCGACGAGGACGACGTTCCCGGTTCGGTGTCCGATATGGTCTGGACCGATATGGAGACGCTTCGGCGCGATATTGAACATCACCTGGCAGCGGCTTCGGCCGGCGAGGTTATCAGGGATGGCTTCAAGGTCGTCATTGCCGGCGCCCCGAATGCGGGAAAATCCAGCCTGCTGAACGCTCTGGCGCGCCGCGACGTGGCGATCGTGACGGAGATGGCCGGAACTACGCGCGATGTCTTGCAGGTCGATCTCGACATTGGCGGCTACCTGATAAAGCTCTACGACACTGCGGGCCTGCGAGAGGCGGATGACAGGGTTGAAATAGAAGGCGTGCGCCGCGCCCGCCTTGCACTGCGCGACGCTGACCTCGTTCTGTTGCTCGTCGACATGGTCAACCCCGTCGTCCCTGATGACTTGGACCCGGCGTCTTCGCATGTTACGGTCGGCACGAAGAAGGATCTTATTGATACCTCGGATCATTACGATCTGCAGATCTCGACGGCGACAGGCGATGGCTTGCCGGAATTGCGGCGGTTGATTGGCAACATTGTTGCCGAGCGTTTTGGCGGTCTGTCCATGGCGATCCCCAGCCGCCAACGGCATAAGGATTCGCTGGCGAAATGTTTGTCGGCGGTAGAGGCAGCGATTTCGGAAACAAACGTGAGTCTTGAGCTACGTACCGAGCAGCTTCGAATTGCCGCCGAGTTTCTTGGCAGAATTACCGGCAGAGTGGATGTCGAACAGTTGCTCGGGGTGATCTTCTCGGAGTTTTGTATCGGCAAATGATTCACGTGAAACGCTGAGGCATATATGCGCGGTTTCACGTGAAGCGCCTGCCGGGTATGGAGTTGATATATGACTGACAATGTCTACGACGTGATTGTCATCGGCGGCGGCCACGCGGGGTCAGAGGCTGCCAATGCGGCTGCGCGCCTCGGCGCAAGAACCGCCTTGGTGACGCATAAACGCGACACGATCGGTATCATGTCATGTAATCCGGCGATCGGTGGGCTGGGCAAGGGCCATCTGGTTCGCGAGATCGACGCCATGGATGGCCTGATGGGGCGTGTCGCCGATGCCGCCGGCATTCAGTTCCGGATACTGAACAAGAAAAAGGGCGCAGCTGTCCGGGGACCGCGGACGCAAGCCGATCGAAAACTCTATCGTCTGGCCATGCTGGCGGCGATCGAAGCGACACCCGGTCTGGAGATCGTCGAGGGCGACGCGTTCGATCTGGATGTGGCCGATGGGCGGGTTACCGGCGTCATCATGAAGGACGGTCGGACCTTGAGGTCACCGGCGGTCGTTCTGACAACCGGCACTTTTCTTCGCGGTCTTATTCATATTGGTTTGGAGAAGACGCCGGCTGGTCGTGTCGGGGAAGCGCCGTCGATCGGGCTATCGGCGACATTGGCCAGGCTTGGATTGCGGTTGGGACGGTTGAAGACGGGCACACCGGCGCGGCTGGACGGAAAGACCATCGACTGGCAAGCTGTCGGTCGACAAGGTGCTGACGAGGAACTGGTTCCCTTCTCCTTGATGACCGACGCGATCACCACCGAGCAGGTCGAATGCGGGGTGACCAGAACCACTGAAGCGACACACCGGATCATTGTCGATAACATCATGCGATCGGCAATGTATTCCGGCCAGATCGAAGGCGTCGGGCCTCGCTATTGTCCTTCCATCGAGGACAAGTTGGTCAAATTCGGAGAGCGGGATGGACACCAGGTCTTCCTTGAGCCCGAAGGTTTGGACGACGATACCGTCTATCCAAATGGCATCTCGACATCCCTGCCAGCTGAAGTACAGGCTGCATTCATCAAGACAATCCCCGGCTTGGAAACAGCGAGAATCATTCAACCCGGTTATGCGATCGAATACGATCATGTCGATCCAAGGGAGTTGACGCCGTCGCTCGAGGTCAAGCGGCTGAGAGGCCTATTTCTCGCCGGTCAAATCAATGGCACTACCGGCTATGAAGAGGCGGCCGCACAAGGTTTGGCCGCCGGGTTAAATGCTGCACTGCGAAGCAGCGATTCGGATCCGTTTCATTTTAGCCGCACAAATTCCTATATCGGGGTGATGATCGATGACCTCACCTCTCGTGGCATTACGGAACCGTACCGAATGTTCACATCGCGCGCCGAATATCGGCTGACTTTGCGGGCTGACAATGCCGATGTGCGCTTGACACCTCTGGCGATGCAGCTTGGATGCGTGAGCAGCGAACGAAGGCAGCGATTCACCCGTTATCAAACCGACATCGATACAGGTCGGGCGCTGTTACAGTCGCTGACGGTTACACCGACCGAGGCGCGACACGCAGGTTTGAACATCAATCTCGACGGTCAGCGGCGAAGCGCCTATGACCTGCTCTCTTATCCGAATTATGATTTCGATGCCCTTCGAAATGTTTGGCCCGAGAAGTTCGGTACGATTGTGCCTAAGGTGGCGGAAGCATTGGAAATCGAAGCGGGCTATTCCGTTTATTTGGATCGTCAGGCCGCGGCGATTGCCGATCAGCAGCGCGATGAAGAACGGCACATACCGGCCGATTTCGACTATGCCTCGCTCTCTGGCCTCTCGAACGAGCTTAAGTCGAAGCTTGGTGCTGCCCGCCCGTTTAACATTGCCCAGGCTGCAATTGTTGAAGGCATGACCCCCGCGGCAATCGCATTGCTGCTCGTGCACTTACGTCGACGCCAGCCTTTCTCGCGTCATAGCGCCTGACGACAAGATTTGAGAGTCTTAGAATGGAATTAAACGGTTTGCGTGTTTCACGTGAAACACAGGAACGGCTGCAACATTTTGCGGCGCTCTTTCAAAAGTGGGCAAAGACCATCAATCTGGTGGCGCCGTCGACGCTCGGCGACCTCTGGGACAGGCACATTGCGGACAGCAGCCAGGTGTATCAGATCCATCCCAAGCCGACGACCTGGGTCGACCTCGGGAGCGGAGGTGGCTTTCCAGGCGTCATCACGGCGATCTTTCTGGCCGAACTTCGGGATGGTTGGGTGCATCTGGTCGAGAGCAATCATAAAAAGGCGGCCTTCCTCAGAACTGCGTTGCGCGAGACACATGCGCGCGGGAGCGTGCACAGCATTCGAATCGAAGATGCGCATGCTGAGATCGGCGGATGCGGGGCTATTTCAGCTCGGGCGCTTGCCGACCTCGACGGTCTCATGGGATATTCCGCCCCGTGGATGTTGGATAAGGAAGACTGCCGCGGTTTTTTTCATAAAGGCCGGGATTACCTGAGGGAAATCGACAAAGCACGTGGTCGGTGGGAATTCGATCTGTTAGAACATAGAAGCGCCGTCGAGCATGAATCTGTTGTATTGGAAATATCGAATCTCCGGCGCTTGGTTTAACAGATCGGATATTGCGGCAATGGCTGGCGAACGACACCGGATTATCACCATCGCAAATCAGAAGGGTGGGGTTGGCAAAACGACCACCGCAATCAATCTCGCAACAGCGCTTGCTGCTATTGGCGAGCGCGTCCTGATCATCGATCTCGATCCGCAGGGTAATGCCAGCACCGGCCTCGGGATCGACCGCCGCGATCGCAAGCTTTCCTCTTATGATCTGATGATCGGCGAGCGCGGAATCACTGAGGTGACGCTCGAGACAGCCGTTCCCAATCTGTCTATCGTTCCTTCGACGATGGATCTTCTCGGTGTCGAGATGGAGATCTCCCAGCAGAGCGATCGGGTGTTCAAGTTGCGCAAGGCCCTGTCTTCGCCCGAGGCACAGGCGTTTTCGTATATTCTTCTCGATTGCCCGCCCTCGTTCAATCTGCTGACGATGAATGCCATGGCGGCCGCGCATTCGGTGTTGGTGCCGCTGCAATGCGAATTCTTTGCTTTGGAGGGATTAAGCCAGTTGCTTGAGACTGTCAGCCAGGTTCGGCGGACGGTTAACCCACGCCTGGATATTCAGGGAATCGTCTTGACGATGTTCGATGCGCGCAACAATCTTGCCCAGCAAGTGGTCAATGATGTACGCACTCATCTCGGGGAAAAGGTTTACCACACGTTAATTCCGCGCAACGTGCGGGTTTCCGAGGCGCCCTCTTACGGCAAGCCGGCTATTCTCTATGATCTGAAATGCGCGGGCAGCCAGGCCTATTTGCAACTTGCCTCGGAGGTCATCCAGCGCGAGCGCCAGAGACTGGCGGCGTGATTATCATTTCAGAGGTAATTTAGGTCATGAATGACGATGTATCGAAAAGGCGATTGGGCCGCGGCCTTGCGGCTCTGATTGGCGAAATGGATCAGCCTGTCCCGGTTGAAGCTGACCGGACGATCAGTGCCGACAGGATGATCCCGATCGAATTCGTCAGTCGTAACCCCCGCAATCCTCGTCGTTTCTTCGATGATACTGAACTGCACGATCTTGCCAGTTCCATTCGTCAACACGGCATCGTTCAGCCAATTGTCGTACGGACGATGGACCGCGATCGCTATGAAATCATCGCTGGCGAGCGACGCTGGCGTGCTGCCCAGCTTGCCGGGCTGATTGACATTCCCGTCATTGTCCGCGACGTGGATGACAAGACGGCGCTAGAGATCGCCATTGTCGAAAACGTACAGCGCGCGGATCTCAATGCTCTCGAAGAGGCGTTGGGCTATGAGCAACTTATTGCTGAGTATGGCTATACGCAGAACGACCTTGGCGAGATTATCGGCAAGAGCCGCAGCCACGTGGCAAATTCGTTGCGCCTGTTGAAGCTGCCCGATCCGGTTCGCGACCTTCTTGCAGCCGGCAGCTTGTCGGCTGGGCATGCACGGGCGCTGGTTTCGACGCCTGACCCGACAGGTCTAGCCCGTACGATCGTTGCCAAGGGCATGTCTGTGCGCGACGCGGAAAAGCTGGCGCAGAATAATATCAAGGCGCAATCGGAGCCGCAACTGGCCGTCTCTCGGCGAGATCAGAAGGATTCTGACACGCTGGCCTTGGAGCGGACCCTTTCCGATGCACTCGGCCTCGATGTTGCGATTAATCACAAGACCAGCGGCGGCCAGATCAAAATTTCCTATAAGTCGCTAGAGCAACTCGAAGAAGTCTGCCGTTTGCTTGAGAGACGCTAATGCACGCCGCACAAAATTCCTGGATAGCGCGTTAGGCAGATTTACGCCCGGATTGAAGGGTGGTGGAGAGAAGCGTTTGCATCGCAACGCTATCCTCCAGAACCTGTCGCCGTCGGCTCTGCAAGATCGCGGCCTGCAGACGATTGGATTCACGAGCGATGCTTTCCGCTGTCCATTGGCGTAGCGCCTGTTCGATGATCGGCTTGCGGCGGAAATGCAGGTGACGACCCATGGTCTGCATGATCTGGGGCGCCTGCAGGCGCTTTTCTTCCATTTCGGCGCGCATCGTATCGAGAAGCTGAAACTGTTTCAGGCATGCCTGGAGCACGAGAAAGATCGCGGTTTTCGAGCTGCTGATCTTCTGCATGGCGTGCATAAAACCGTTGAGATCGCCACTCAGGATAGCGTCGACCGCATCGTCAACGGAGATCGCACTGGCATCACCGATTATTTCGGTAACGTGATGTTCCTCGACCGTATCGAACCCGCGACAATAAAGGGCAAGCTTGCGCACCTCGTTGCGTGACGCGATGCGGTCACCGCCGATCAATGCGATCAGCGCCTGGCGCGCAGCCGGGGTGATGCCGAGCTTCTCCGCGCCGAGTTCAACGTCGATCAGGGCATTCAGGGCACGGCTGTCATCGGCGTAAGACGGGATCGTCATGATCGATCGCGCGGCCTCGGCCGTCTTGCGCAGCAAGGAGCCCTTCTTCAAGTCACCAGCCTCGACAATCAGATGGGCGGCTTCAAGTGGCTTTTCAGCCAGCAACGCTAAGGGATCGACAAGATATTTTTCATTGGCGGCGCCGCGGATCCAGATCAGCTTCTCACCGCCAAACAGCCCGATAGACTGAGCTTCGTCGAGCAGCCGTCCCGGATCCTTCTGCAGGTCGCCGATATCGAGCTTGGTCAGCGAGAAGGGATCATCGAGGGCGACACCGGTCTTGCCGGCAAGCAGAGCAGCACGCTCAGAGACGAGGCCGCGGTCGGGGCCATAGATGACGAATATCCGATAGTTCCGCACCGATTTCTGCAGGAAGGTCTCGAATTCGTGGGATTTTAACTCTGCCACATCACCGCCCTCAGCGGCTGAGCGCAGCGGCGATATCGGCTCCCACGAATTCCGCCACCTGATCCGCCGCGCGGTTCTGGGCATCACGGATTGCCCGCTGCTTGGCAAACTCCTGGTCAGGGAAATCCACCAGCGCCGTGGTTGCACGGCTGCCAGCCTTGATGACGTGATTATCGGTCGCTGCGCGCAGCGTATAGGTGACGCTGACGGTCACACGACCGGCTCGCGAGGTATCGGCCGAATCCCGAAGCAGAGTATCGGCGACAGACGAAGTTGTATGCATCTCGACCTGAAATTCCGGCTTTTCAGGTTCGCCGGCCCCACGCGAGGCTATAAAAATCAAGCGATTGCGGACTTGCTGCTCGACCCGGCTGCCTGCCGGGGAAAAGCCGACCGAGGAAAGCTTTTCGGTGAGACCGGAATTTTCCGAGTAGAGCGGCCGAACCTGGCAGGCAGAGAGAAAAGCCGTGGAGGCCAGGATCATGGCGATGCCGGCATTGCGGACCAGCTTGTAAGCGATATCAGACGACAATGTTTACAATCCTTTGGGGAACCACGATGATCTTCTTCGGTGCCTGTCCGTTGAGCGCGTTTTTCACCGCATCCAGCTCCAGCACGGCGTCGGTGACGGCATTCTGATCTGCGTCGCGAGAAATTGTCAATTCAGCGCGTTTCTTGCCGTTGATCTGTACGGGCAGGACGACATCATTTTCGATGACGAGCGTCTCGTCGTATCGCGGCCAGTCGGTTCGGGCAAGCAGCCCTTCATTGCCGAGTGCCGTCCAGCATTCCTCAGCCAGATGCGGCGTCATCGGCGCGACCAGCTGGATCAGGATCTCGGCGGCATCACGCACTGCTGCGCGATAGGTGACATCACCCTCGCCCGTCGCAACCCTGGTCATCGGCGCGGCCAGCGCGTTCACCAGTTCATAAATTCGGGCGACCGCCTTGTTGAACCAGAGCTTGTCATAATCGTTTTCGACAGCCTTCAGCGTCTTGTGAGCGGCCTGCGAAATCGACAGCGCTTCCCCCTCGGTTGCCGGCGCAGGGGCGACGGTCGAGAGTGCCTCCGCGGCTTCAGAAATCAACCGCCACAGACGTTGGGTGAAACGGTGGGCGCCTTCGACGCCGGCCTCGGACCAGATGACATCACGCTCCGGAGGGGAGTCGGACAGAACGAAGAAACGGGCGGTATCGGCGCCATAGGAGGCGATGATATCGTCGGGGTCGACGACGTTCTTCTTCGATTTCGACATCTTCTCGATCGAGCCGATCGCGACTTCTTCGTTGCTCGTCAGGAGAAAAGCCCGGCGTTTGCCGTCAAGCTCGTCGATGCGGATATCGGCCGGTGCCACCCACTCGCGGCCGGCGCCGGCGTCACGGCTATAGGTTTCATGGACCACCATACCCTGGGTGAAGAGACCCTTGAAGGGTTCGGTGGCGGCAACATGGCCGGTCTCGCGCATGGCGCGGGTGAAGAAGCGGGAATAGAGCAGGTGCAGAATCGCGTGCTCGATGCCGCCGATATACTGGTCGACCGGCAGCCAGCGGTTAGCCGCCTCAGGATCGGTCGGTTTTCCCTCCCAGGGCGCGGTAAAACGGGTGAAATACCAGCTCGAATCGACGAACGTATCCATCGTATCCGTCTCGCGGCGGGCGTCCTTGCCGCAGGTCGGGCAGGAGACGTGCCGCCAGGTTGGATGACGGTCGAGAGGATTGCCCGGCTGGTCGAAGGTGACGTCGTCGGGCAGCTTGACCGGCAGGTCCTTCTTCGGTACCGGCACGACGCCGCAATCATCGCAGTGGATGACCGGGATCGGGCAGCCCCAATAACGCTGCCGGGAAATGCCCCAGTCGCGCAGACGGAAATTGACCTTGCGCTCGCCCTGCGGCGTATTGCCCAGCGAAGCGGCCGACAGCCGGTCGGCAACAATATTGAAGGCTTCCTCAGTCGTCTTGCCGTCGAGGAAGCGCGAATTGATCATCACACCCTCGCCGTCATAGGCGGTGTCGCCGACGGAAAAGCTTGCCGCATCGCCATCCCTCGGCATGACGACAGGCACGACCGGCAGGCCATATTTCCGAGCAAAATCAAGGTCGCGCTGGTCGCCCGCGGGGCAGCCGAAGATCGCGCCCGTGCCATAATCCATCAGGACGAAATTGGCGATGTAGATTGGCACCTCCCAGGAGGGATCAAGCGGATGCCGGACGCGGATACCGGTATCCATGCCCTTCTTCTCGGCGGTCTCGAGGGCGGCGAGCGACGTGCCGGCGCGGCGGCACTCCTCGCAGAAGGCTTCGATCTCCGCGTTCTTAGCGGCGGCATCCTTTGCCAATGGATGATCGGCGGCAATTGACAGGAAGGAGGCGCCGAAGAGCGTGTCCGGCCGAGTCGTATAGACGGTGACTTCGCTTTCGCCGGCAGGTGCCGTTTCCGGCACGATCTCCCAGCGGATCGTCAAGCCTTCCGAGCGGCCAATCCAGTTCTTCTGCATCAGGCGCACTTTTTCCGGCCATTGGTCGAGCGTATCCAGCGCGTCCAGCAGGTCCTGGCTGAAATCGGTGATCTTGAAGAACCATTGCGTCAATTCGCGTTGTTCGACCAGTGCGCCGGAGCGCCAGCCGCGGCCATCGATCACCTGCTCGTTGGCGAGCACGGTATTGTCGACGGGGTCCCAGTTGACCTTCGACTGCTTGCGGTAGACCAGGCCCTTCTCCAGGAAATCCAGGAAGAGATGCTGCTGGTGCTGGTAATATTCGACATCGCAGGTGGCGAATTCGCGGCTCCAATCCAGCGACAGCCCCATGGCCTTCAGCTGCGCCTTCATCGAGCCGATATTCTGGTAGGTCCAGGAGGCCGGATGCACGCCGCGCTCCATGGCGGCATTTTCCGCCGGCATGCCGAAGGCGTCCCAGCCCATCGGATGCAATACGTTGTAGCCGCGGGCGCGTTTATAGCGGGCAACGACGTCGCCCATGGCGTAATTGCGGACATGGCCCATATGGATGCGCCCCGACGGATAGGGGAACATTTCGAGGACGTAATATTTTTCGCGCGGATCGGAATTGTCGGTCTCGAAGACCTTGTCTTCATTCCATTTCTGCTGCCAGCGGGGCTCGGCGTCGCGCGGATTATAACGTTCGGTGGCCATGGTATTCGAAATTCCGGAAAATCAGGGGAGGTTGGTCGAGACCTTCACCATGAAACCACCGTAGCGTCAAGTTTTGCAGGCGCTGCAAGCGGCCGATCTTCATCCCGGCTGGGGGATTTCGCGGGAGCGGGTCTTGGCAAGCACAGATTGGCCGGTTAGTTCATTGCCAATCCTTTCATGCTGGTATGTCGAGGCAGAACGATGGAACTTCAAGAGCGCTTGAACGACGTGCGGTCGCGGATTGCGACTGGGGAACGCCAGGCGGGTCGTCCGGCTGGTTCCGTCCAGCTCGTCGCGGTGTCGAAGACCTTCGAGGCGGAGGCGATCGGCCCGGCCATCGAAGCCGGACAGCTTGTCTTCGGCGAGAACCGGGTGCAGGAAAGCCAGGGCAAATGGCCGGCGCTGAAGGCCGAGCGGCCGGATATCGTGCTGCACCTGATCGGACCTCTGCAGTCGAACAAGGCGGCGGATGCGGTGGCGCTCTTCGATGTCATCGAGACGGTGGACCGGGCAAAGATCGCCCGCGCGCTTGCCGAGGAAATGAAGCGGCAGGGCAAGACGACGCGGCTCTACGTCCAGGTCAATACCGGGCTCGAACCGCAGAAGGCCGGTATCGCTCCTGACGACACGCCAGCTTTCGTCACCCTCTGCCGCGAAGAGCTCGGTCTTTCCATCGAGGGTTTGATGTGCATTCCGCCGGTCGAGGAAAATCCCGGGCCGCATTTCGCCTTGCTGGCAAAGCTCGCGCTCAAATGCGGGGTCGAAAAACTGTCCATGGGCATGTCGGGCGACTATGAGACGGCGATCGCCTTCGGCGCCACCAGCGTGCGCGTCGGATCGGCGATTTTCGGCGTGCGCTAAAGCAGGCCGGCCCGCCCTAAACTCATCCTGTTCCGATACGCTGCTTTGGTCGGGCTTCCCGTCCCGCCCTCCCCCGCTTAGATTGAGGCTTGCATGTCCTGGGGAGGAGCAGATGCAGAACGGCTATGATCAGGCCTATGCGGCTTGGAAACGCGATCCCGAAGCCTTCTGGCGCGAAGCAGCCGACGATATCGACTGGTTCAAACCGCCTGAACAGGTATTTTCATCCGACGAAGGCGTCTATGGCCGTTGGTTCTCAGGGGCCGAAACCAATACCTGCCACAATTGCCTGGACCGGCATATGGCGGCCGGGCGCGGCGGCGAGACGGCGGTGATCTTCGACAGTGCGATGACCGGCGAGAAGCGCCGTTTCAGCTACGACGAAGTCCTTGACGAGGTGAAGGCCATCGCCGCGACACTGATCGACCTCGGCATCGGTAAAGGCGATCGTGTCATCCTCTATATGCCGATGGTCCCACAGGCCGTGTTTTCGATGCTTGCCTGCGCCCGCATCGGTGCCGTTCACTCGGTCGTCTTCGGTGGCTTTGCCGCCAGCGAGCTTGCGGCCCGTATCGATGATTGCGGTGCGAAGCTGGTGATCACCGCGAGTTGTGGGCTCGAGCCTGGCCGCATCGTTGCCTACAAGCCTCTGGTCGACCAGGCGATCGCGATCGCGCATTCGAAGCCGGAGCGCTGTCTGGTGCTGCAGCGGCCGGAGCTTCGGGCAGATCTCGCCGGAGGTCGCGACCAGGATTTCGAGGCGGCGGTGGCGCGGCATCGCGGCGCCGAGATCGACTGTGTTCCGGTCACGGCGACCGACCCGCTCTACATCCTCTATACCTCGGGTACCACCGGGCAGCCGAAGGGCGTCGTGCGCGACAATGGCGGCCATCTGGTCGCGCTCAATTGGTCGATGCGAAATATCTACGGCTTGAAGCCGGGCGAGGTCTTCTGGACGGCTTCGGATATCGGCTGGGTCGTCGGACATTCCTATATTGTCTATGCCCCGCTGATATCGGGCGTAACCACGGTGATCTACGAGGGAAAACCGGTCGGCACGCCGGATGCCGGGGCATTCTGGCGCATCGTTTCGGAGCACAAGGTGCGTGTTCTCTTCACCGCGCCAACGGCATTCCGCGCCATCCGGCGGGAAGACGGTGACGGTGAACTGATGCGCCGATATGCGATGCCGGATTTACGGGCGCTGTTTCTTGCCGGCGAGAGGGCGGACCCGGAGACGCTGAAATGGGCGGAGCGCATGCTCGCCATACCCGTCATCGATCACTGGTGGCAGACGGAGACCGGCTGGCCGATCGCAGCCAATCCGCTCGGCCTCGGCGCCCTTCCCGTCAAGCACGGTTCGCCAGCGCTGCCGATGCCCGGCTATGACATTGCGGTGCTCGACGATGCCGGCCATTCGATCGAGGCGCGGACGCTCGGCAATATCGTCGTGAAGCTGCCCTTGCCGCCCGGCTGCCTGCCGACCCTCTGGAATGCCGACGAGCGTTTCCGATCGGCCTATCTCGACGAGTTTCCGGGTTACTACAAGACGGCCGACGCCGGTTATATCGACGAGGATGGCTATCTCTTCATCATGTCGCGCACCGACGACATCATCAATTGCGCCGGTCATCGGCTCTCGACCGGGGCGATGGAGGAAGTCTGCGCCCGCCATCCCGATGTCGCCGAATGCGCGGTGATCGGTGTGATCGATACGTTGAAGGGTCAGGTGCCGTGCGGTTTCCTGGTGCTGAAACGGAATGTTTCCCGCGACACGACGGCAATCGAATCAGAGGTCGTGGGGATGATTCGCGATTCGATCGGACCTGTCGCCGCCTTCAAGATGGCCATCATCGTCAACCGTTTGCCGAAGACCCGCTCCGGCAAAATCCTGCGCGGCACGATGCAGAAGATCGCTGATGGCATACCCTGGAAAATGCCTGCAACCATCGATGATCCAATGGTTTTAGAGGAAATTTCCGAGGCGCTGCGCCAGCGCGGTCTAGGTTCCCTGCCGATGTGAATCGTTGCAGACGCAGCAGCAGCTTGCCATCCAGTCACTCTCAATCGCCAACAGCTCGGCGCAGAACATCTTCACCCTGTTCCGCAGCTAATTCGAAACAGGCAATCCGCAACAAAAAACCCCGCCGGTCAGCTCATACCGGCGGGGTTTTTCATGAGATCGTCGATGCCTCAGTACTGATCGTCGTCTTCGTCCTTCGGCGCCGAGCGCAGCGAACTCAGCTTGCGGAAGACGGCATCGGCGTCGATTTCCTTTTCCTTTTCCTCCTCGCGCTCGTAGCTCGGGGTCAGGCGCTCGGTTTCCTGAGCCGATTGCAGCGTCGCGCCGAGCTCGGCGGCGGTCGGCAACGGACGGCCCTTGGAAGCCTTTTCCACTTCCATGTCGAGATCGATCTGGCTGCAGAGGCCGAGCGTTACCGGATCCATCGGCGCCAGATTGGCGGAGTTCCAGTGGGTGCGCTCGCGGATCTGCTCGATGGTCGATTTCGTGGTGCCGACGAGGCGGGAAATCTGCGCGTCCTTAAGCTCCGGATGGTTGCGAACGAGCCAGAGAATAGCGTTCGGGCGGTCCTGACGCTTGGACACCGGCGTATAACGCGGGCCACGGCGCTTGGATTCCGGCACCCGCACCTTCGGTTCGGAAAGCTTCAGCTTGTGGTTCGGATTGGCTTCGGCGCGGGCGATCTCGTCGCGGGACAGCTGTCCGGTCGAGATCGGGTCGAGGCCCTTGATACCCTGCGCCGCTTCGCCATCGGCGATTGCCTTGACTTCGAGCGGATGCAGTTTGCAGAACTGCGCGATCTGATCGAAAGACAGTGCCGTATTGTCGACGAGCCAGATGGCTGTCGCCTTCGGCATGAGCAGTGTTTGAGCCATGGATATAGTCCTTCTATCGTCCGCGCCGGTCGCGGTCCGTGGATTGTCACCACAATGTCCGGGAAATATGCCGCTATATAACCGCACTGTCGCAGAATTGCAATTCTTCCGAAATCAAATGACCTTTGTCTAATTGCCGTGGCGATCCGAGCTGCTATGAATTGCCGTGATTTGAATCCGGGCCCTAAAACTCACCTGGCCCGTCGCATGTCCCATGAGGAGGAGTTGCATGTCGGAGAAGATCTATCCGGTCACGAAGCCGGTGAAGGCGCGCGCCCTGATCGATAAGGAAAAGTACCTGAAATGGTACGAGGAAAGCGTCGAGAACCCCGACAAATTCTGGGGCAAACACGGCAAACGGATCGACTGGTTCAAGCCCTATACCAAGGTCAAGAACACGTCCTTCACCGGCAAGGTCTCGATCAAGTGGTTCGAGGACGGTCAGACCAACGTCTCCTACAATTGCATCGACCGCCATTTGAAGACCAATGGCGATCAGGTGGCGATCATCTGGGAAGGCGACAATCCTTATATCGACAAGAAGGTCACCTATAACGAACTCTACGAGCACGTCTGCCGGATGGCGAACGTGTTGAAGAAGCACGGTGTCAAGAAGGGCGATCGCGTCACAATCTACATGCCGATGATCCCGGAATCGGCCTATGCGATGCTTGCCTGCGCCCGCATCGGCGCGGTGCATTCGGTGGTCTTCGGCGGCTTCTCGCCCGAGGCGCTGGCCGGACGCATCGTCGACTGCGAATCCACCTTCGTCATTACCTGCGACGAAGGTCTGCGCGGCGGCAAGCCGGTGCCGCTGAAGGACAATACCGATACGGCGATCCATATCGCGGCCCGCCAGCATGTGCATGTCAGCAAGGTGTTGGTGGTGCGCCGCACCGGCGGCAAGACCGGCTGGGCGCCCGGCCGCGATCTCTGGCATCATCAGGAGATCGCGACGGTGAAGGCGGAATGCCCGCCGGTGAAGATGAAGGCGGAAGATCCGCTGTTCATTCTCTATACCTCAGGCTCGACCGGCAAGCCGAAGGGCGTGCTGCACACGACGGGCGGTTACCTCGTCTATGCGGCGATGACGCATGAATACGTCTTCGATTACCATGACGGCGATGTCTACTGGTGCACGGCCGATGTCGGCTGGGTCACTGGCCACTCCTATATCGTCTATGGGCCGCTCGCCAATTGCGCGACGACGCTGATGTTCGAGGGCGTGCCGAATTTTCCGGACCAAGGCCGTTTCTGGGAAGTCATCGACAAGCACAAGGTCAATATCTTCTATACGGCGCCGACGGCGATCCGTTCGTTGATGGGCGCCGGCGACGAGTTCGTCACCCGTTCCTCGCGAGCGTCGCTGCGCCTGCTTGGCACCGTCGGCGAGCCGATCAACCCGGAAGCCTGGGAATGGTATTACAATGTCGTCGGCGACAAGCGCTGCCCGGTCATCGATACCTGGTGGCAGACGGAAACCGGCGGCCACATGATCACGCCGCTGCCTGGCGCCACCGATCTGAAACCCGGCTCGGCGACGGTGCCGTTCTTCGGCGTCAAACCGCAGCTGGTCGACAATGAGGGCAAGGTGCTGGAAGGCGCTGCCGACGGCAATCTCTGCATCACCGATAGCTGGCCCGGCCAGATGCGCACGGTCTATGGCGATCATGATCGCTTCATCCAGACCTATTTCTCCACCTACAAGGGCAAGTATTTCACCGGTGACGGCTGCCGGCGCGATGCCGATGGCTATTACTGGATCACCGGTCGTGTCGACGATGTGCTCAACGTCTCCGGCCACCGGCTCGGCACCGCCGAGGTGGAATCGGCACTTGTCTCGCACAATCTGGTTTCGGAAGCCGCGGTCGTCGGTTATCCGCATGCGATCAAGGGCCAGGGGATCTATTGCTATGTGACGCTGATGGCCGGCCATGAGGGTACGGATGCGCTGCGCCAGGATCTGGCGAAACACGTGCGCGCCGAAATCGGCCCGATCGCGCAGCCGGACAAGATCCAGTTCGCGCCCGGCCTGCCGAAGACCCGCTCCGGCAAGATCATGCGCCGTATCCTGCGCAAGATCGCCGAAGACGATTTCGGTGCTCTCGGCGATACCTCGACGCTCGCCGATCCAGCCGTCGTCGACGATCTGATCGCCAACCGGCAAAACAAGGCGACCGCCTGAGATATCGAGCCGTTCCGGCCCAGGTTGCTGGGACGGCTCACCTTACTTCCACAATTGGATGCGTGGCCAGCCGTTCAAGAGAAAGTCGCCGGCAAGACTACGTTAGCCGGATTCTCGGCAAATGAACCAGCATTTCGCCGAGCGCATGCGCGCATCCAGGTCCCGACCGAGGCGAGAAAATTTACCTAGAAATCGATTGCCCGGCCATTGATCTCATAATCGCCGAAGCGGGCCGGCTCGGCTCCGCCGCGGCCGCCGGTCTCCGGCGGCAGCTCCGGCGGCTTCTGGTTCTTTCGCCGCTCCTCGGCTTCGGCGAGCGCACGTTCGGCAGCCGGGGACAGCATCCTGCGCGGCGGCTCCGATCCCTCGGCCGTCGGCGTTTCGCTATTGTCGTTATCGGCGTCCTGCATGGCATCTCCTGCCGGAAAATATTGAAAATGGCTGGCGAATAACCAAATCATAATGCGCCGGCGGCGGGATTGAAAGCTTGTGACGGCGAAATCGGAGATGGAGATCCGCAATGAACCTCGTTCGCACTGCCATGTTGCTTGCCTTCATGACGGCGCTTTTCATGTTTGTCGGCTTTCTGATCGGCGGTCGCGCAGGCATGATGATCGCATTCGTCATCGCCGCCGGGATGAACTTCTTTTCCTATTGGAATTCCGACCGCATGGTGCTTTCGGCCTATCGCGCCCAGGAAGTCGATGAACGCAACGCGCCGGAATTCTTTGCGATCGTGCGGGATCTCGCCCGCAATGCCGGCCTGCCGATGCCGAAGGTCTATCTCTACGACAGCCCGCAGCCGAATGCCTTCGCCACCGGCCGCAATCCCGACAACGCAGCCGTCGCCGCTTCCACCGGCCTGCTCAGCGCTTTGTCTGCCGAGGAGGTCGCGGCCGTGATGGCGCATGAGCTGGCCCACATCCAGAACCGCGACACGCTGACGATGACGATCACGGCAACGCTTGCCGGGGCGATCTCGATGCTTGGCAATTTTGCTTTCTTCTTCGGCGGCAACCGTGAAAACAACAACAATCCCCTTGGATTCGTCGGAGTTCTCCTTGCTATGATCGTGGCGCCGCTTGCCGCCATGCTGGTGCAGATGGCGATCAGCCGGACGCGTGAATATTCGGCGGACCGCCGGGGCGCCGAAATCTGCGGCAATCCGCTCTGGCTGGCTTCGGCGCTCGGCAAGATTGCCCGCGGCGCTGCCCATGTGCCGAACGCGGATGCCGAGCGCAACCCGGCGACGGCGCATATGTTCATCATCAATCCGCTCTCCGGCGAGCGTATGGACAATCTGTTTTCCACCCATCCAAACACGGAAAACCGCATCGCTGCGCTACAGGACATGGCGCAGGGCGGCATGAACGTCTCGACGCCGCCGGTTCGGGCTGCTAATCCGTCGCGCAAATCGCGCTCTGTTCCGGATACGGGTCTTGGTCGCGGTGGTTCGCAACCGCCAAAAGGTCCATGGTCTTGAATTCAGACGGCACAAAGAAACCATTCCGCAAGCATAAGCCGTCCACCGAGCGATCTGCGCCGGCCAAACCCGGAATGCAGGCGCGGGCTGCGGCGGCAAAAATTCTTGCGGCCGTCGTCGATCGCAGACTACCGCTCGACGGCGCTCTCGATCATGAACACGGCAATCCGGCCTACCGGGCGCTCGGCGAAAACGACCGGGCGCTTGTCCGCGCCATCCTGAACACGACGCTGCGCCATCTGCCGCGCATCGATGCCGCGATTGCAGCGCTGCTGGAATCGCCGCTGCCGGAAGGGGCGCGGGCGCTACACCATGTCCTTGCAATCGGGGCGGCGCAGATCCTCTATCTCGACGTGCCGGATCATTCGGCTGTCGATCTTGCCGTCGAGCAGGCCAATCAGGATCCGCGTAACCGGCGTTTTGCCAAGCTGGTCAATGCCATTCTCCGCCGGCTCGGCCGCGAGAAGGAGCAGGTGCTCGACGAGATTGGCCAGGTCGCGCCGATGCCGGCCTGGTTCATCGCCAGGCTGGAAAAAGCCTATGGCCGGGACGCGGCGCTGGCGATTTCGGAATCTCAGCTCCAGCCGGCAGCGATCGACCTGACCGTCAAGTCCGACCCCGAAGGCTGGGCAAAGCGGCTGCACGGCGCTGTCCTGCCGACTGGCAGCGTGCGGCTTGCCGCCTTCGATGGCGGCATTCCTTCGCTCCAAGGCTTCGACGAGGGCGCGTGGTGGGTGCAGGATGCGGCTGCAAGCATCCCGGCTCAGCTTTTCGGCGATCTCTCGGACAAACGGACCGCCGATCTCTGCGCCGCGCCGGGGGGCAAGACGGCGCAGCTCGTCCTTGCCGGCGGCGCAGTCACCGCCCTCGACCAATCGGAAAGCCGGCTGAGACGGCTGCGATCGAATCTCGACCGACTCGGTTTAAAGGCGGAGACGATCGCAGCGGATCTGACGACGTTCGAGCCGGCAGAGCGTTTCGATGCGATCCTGCTCGATGCCCCCTGCTCGTCCACCGGTACGACACGCCGGCACCCCGACGTGCTTTGGACCAAGGGAGCTGAGGATATCGCCAGGCTGGCGGCGCTGCAGGAACGGCTGCTGCGTCATGCGCTGACCCTGCTGAAGCCGGGCGGCACGCTGGTTTTTTCGAATTGTTCGCTCGATCCTGTCGAGGGTGAGGACGTCGTTGCCCGTGTTCTTGCCGACACCGGTGCGGTCCAGCGTGTTCCGATCGATCCCGGTAGTTGGCCGGGCCTTGAAGCGGCGATCACGCCGCTCGGTGAATTCCGCACGCTTCCGACCATGCTGAAAATGCCCGATGGCGTCGCCTCCGGCCTTGACGGCTTCTATGCCGCCGTGCTGCGGCGCGTGGCCTGATTGCGGGCTTGGGTGCCCGGTGTCAGGCAGGTCCCGTCCAAAAACCGCAGCGATCCCAGCTAAGAACGCATGAATTTGCGTATATTCTAACCTTGTCACGAATTAATTCATTGCGGACGATGAAATCGGCCACTTTTCACCTATTCTTAACCACGAGGGTCAATAGACAATAGAATATGCAGTCCGGTCGGCGTTTTGCGAGCATGTATGTTCGGGAGGCTTGGCGGCGCGCCTTGCGCCGCATCGCGTTGCTGCGCCTGAAGCTCCTCCGCCATTCGATCAACGCGCCCGAGCGTCTCATCGTCGCGCCGACCGATCTCCGCAGCATCGATTCGCATGTGGCCGACGAAATCCTCAACGGACGGTTTCTCCTGGCCGGGCGGATGTTGGAAACGAGTGGAAAGTCACCCTTCACCTTCACCCTGCCCTCGCGCCCCTTCGCCATCCGCCTTCACAGCTTCGGCTGGCTCCGGCACATGCGGGCGAACAAGACGGAGCGCAGCTCGGCTGCAGCCCGTGCGATCGTCGACAGCTGGCTCTCCATCCATGCCGGCCGCATGGAGGGGATTGCATGGGAGACCGACGTCACCGCCCAGCGCGTCATCGCCTGGCTGTCGCATTCGCCGGTGGTGTTGCAGAATGCCGACCGCGGCTTTTATCGCCGCTTCATGAAGTCGCTGGCGTTCCAGGTGAGGTTCCTGCACCGCATGGCGCCGTATACGCTTGGCGGTCTGGAGCTGTTTCGGCTGCGTATCGCGCTCGCCATGGCCTCGGTTGCCATGCCTGCCCGCGCATCCACGCTCAGAAAGGCGGCGCAGGCGCTCGACCGCGAATTCGATAGCCAGATTCTGCCGGATGGCGGCCATATCTCGCGCAATCCGCGCGTCGGCCTGGAATTGCTGCTCGATCTGCTGCCGCTAAGGCAAACCTATGTCAATCTCGGCCACGACCTGCCACAGAAGCTGATTTCCGGCATCGACCGCATATACCCGGCATTGCGGTTCTTTCGCCATCAGGACGGGGATCTGGCGCTGTTCAACGGGGCGACCTCAACGTTGGCAAACGAGCTGATCTCCGTACTGCGCTATGACGAGACCGCCGGCCAGCCGTTCAAGGCCTTGCCGCATTCCCGCTATCAGCGGCTTTCCGGGGGAAAGACAGTAATCATTGCCGATGCCGGCACGCCGCCTTCGGGAGGCGCACTTCGGACCGTACATGCCGGCAGCCTCTCCTTCGAAATGTCGTCCGGCCGTCACCGTTTCATCGTCAATTCCGGTTCGCCGAAATTTAACGGGCACCGTTATGTCCAGATGGCGCGCACGACGGCGGCGCATTCGACGGTTATCCTCAACGACACCTCGTCCAGCCGTTTTTCGCCCTCGCCGTTCCTCAATCACGCGATCACCGAGCCGGTGAGAACAGTCACCGTCGAGCGTTCCGAAACGGAGGATGGGCGCGACGGCATCAAGCTTAGCCATGACGGTTATCTCAGAGCGTTCGGGTTGTTGCATGAGCGTGAGCTGACACTCAATGCCGCAGGCTCGATCGTCACCGGCCGCGACCGGCTCGTCGTCCGGGAAGGATATGAGCATGACGAGCCGCTGAAGGCTGTCGCCCGTTTTCATATCCATCCGTCGATCGTCCTACATCAGGGTGACGGCGAGTCCGTACTGCTGACGGCGCCAGACGGTGAAAGCTGGCTGTTTTCCGCACCCGGCAATGAAGTGCTAATTGCCGAGGACATCTTCTTTGCCGACAGCTCTGGCATTTGCGGTTCGGACCAGATCGAAATCGACTTCGATCTTGCCGAGAAGACGGAAATCCGTTGGTTTTTGTCCCGTAAGGGATAGCACCTGTTTGCGCGGCGACGAAGCTGTGCTAACGCGGCCTCAGAATGCGAGCGTCCTGGAGCAGGATGGTCTTGGGCCCACGTCGGCCTGAAATCCGAATCCTGCTCTTAATTAAGCGGATGTCTCCCGAAGCCCGAATGGAGAAGGTTTCATGGCCGTCATTTCCAAGAAAATCCCCGCCCCCGACAAGATCGAAATCAAGACCGCCCTCCTCTCCGTCTTCGACAAGACCGGGATCGTCGAACTGGCCCGAGCACTGTCTGCCAGAGGCGTGCGACTGCTCTCGACCGGCGGCACCTTCAAAGCGATCGCTGCTGCCGGCCTTGCGGTCATCGATGTCTCCGAAATCACCGGTTTTCCCGAGATCATGGACGGGCGGGTCAAGACGCTGCATCCGACGGTGCATGGCGGCCTGCTGGCGATCCGCGACGATAGCGAACACCAGGAGGCGATGAAACAGCATGGCATCGAGGCCATCGACCTCGCCGTCATCAACCTCTATCCCTTCGAAGAAGTGCGCGCCGCCGGCGGTGATTATCCGACAACCGTCGAGAATATCGATATTGGCGGGCCGGCGATGATCCGGGCATCGGCCAAGAATCATGCCTATGTGACGATCCTGACCGATCCGGCGGATTATGCCGAGTTCACAGAGCAGCTTTCCGCAGATGAGGGCAAGACCGCCTATGCCTTCCGCCAGCGCATGGCCGCCAAGGCCTATGCCCGCACTGCGGCCTATGACGCGATGATTTCCAACTGGTTCGCAGAAGTGCTGTCGATCGACACGCCTCGCCACCGCATTATCGGCGGCGCGCTGAAGGAGGAGATGCGTTACGGCGAAAATCCGCACCAGAAGGCGGCCTTCTACGTCACCGGCGAGAAGCGCCCGGGTGTTTCGACGGCTGCCCTCCTTCAGGGCAAGCAGCTCTCCTACAACAATATCAACGATACCGATGCCGCCTATGAGCTGGTCGCCGAATTCCTGCCTCAGAAGGCGGCTTGCGCCATCATCAAGCATGCCAATCCCTGCGGCGTCGCCACCGGATCAAGCCTGGTCGAGGCCTATCGGCGGGCACTCGCCTGCGATAGCGTTTCCGCCTTCGGCGGCATCATCGCGCTCAATCGGACGCTGGATGCCGAAACGGCCGAGGAGATAGTCAAGCTCTTCACCGAAGTGATCATCGCGCCTGATGTCACGGAGGAAGCGAAGGCGATCGTCGCCCGCAAGCCGAACCTGCGGCTGCTGTCTGCCGGCGGCCTGCCCGATCCGCGCGCCGCGGGCCTGACAGCAAAGACCGTTTCCGGCGGCCTGCTGGTCCAGAGCCGCGACAACGGCATGGTCGAGGATCTGGAGCTCAAGGTCGTCACCAGGCGGGCGCCGACGGCGCAGGAGCTTGATGATATGAAGTTCGCCTTCAAGATCGGCAAACATGTGAAATCGAACGCCGTGGTCTATGCCAAGGACGGCCAGACGGCCGGTATCGGCGCCGGCCAGATGAGCCGTGTCGATTCCGCCCGCATCGCCGCGCTCAAAGCCGAAGAGGCGGCCAAGGCGCTCGGCCTTGCCGTGCCGATGACGCATGGTTCGGCCGTCGCCTCCGAAGCCTTCCTGCCGTTTGCCGATGGTCTTCTGTCGATGATCGCTGCAGGCGCGACGGCGGTTATCCAGCCGGGCGGCTCGATGCGCGACCAGGAGGTCATCGATGCCGCCGACGAACATGGCATTGCGATGGTCTTTACCGGCATGCGCCATTTCCGGCACTGAATGCGTGGCGGAAATGCTCTATCTCTTTGTTTTTACCCAATTCCGGATGTAAAATCATCCCGTCCCAGGTATTGCTAGGCCCGATCGGCCGGATAGGGCGTGCGGACGAGCAGCACCAGGCCGCCGGCGAGAAACAGGATCAGCGTTGCCATTCCAAGCCGCGGTGATCCACTCATATAGGTGACCAGCGAGAAGAGCAGCGTCGCCATGAAACTCGTGGCGCGCCCCGAAAGCGCGTAGATGCCGAAATAGCGACCGGCTTCCTCCGGGCTGACGCTACGGGCGAGATAGGAGCGCGAGGAGGCCTGCACCGGCCCGAAGGCAAACCCGATCAACAGACCATAGAGGATATAGGCCTTTTCCGCCGCAGTGCCGAAGAGGCCGCCGGAATCCGCCGTCGGCAGCGGCATCAGTCCGAACAGGGTATAACCCGGCCCTGTCGAGATGATGCCGATGGTGGCGAGGAGCAGCATGGTGAGGCTGATGACGACGGTCACCTTCGACCCGACACTCTTGTCGATACGCCCGGCAATCAGGCAGCCGAAAATCGCGACGACGTTGAGGATGATGCCGTAGATGCCGATCTCGATCGTTGCCCAGCCGAACATGCCGGCCGCGAAGATGCCGCCGAGGATCAGCAGCCCGTTGACGCCGTCCTGGTAGATCATCCGGGCGATGAGGAATTTGAGGATGCCGCGGCGCTCCTTCAGTTCACCAAGCGTGTTTCTCAGCTCTCGCAGGCCCGAACGGACGGCGGTGCCGAAGGGAAGACCCCTGCCGACATCCGGCGTGAAGAAGAACATCGGCAGGATGAAGATCAGATACCAGACGGCCGAGATCGGCCCGGTGATGCGTGCATCCTCTCCGGTCCGAGGATCGAGACCAAATAGCGGATCGAGGCCTAGGATGGTCTTGCCGGTCTCGGGGCTTGCCGCCAGCAACGTGACGACGGCGATGAGCACGATGATGCCGCCGAGATAACCAAGCCCCCAGGCGGTGTTGGAGAGCTTGCCGACCTCGTGCTTGGCGACCAGGCGCGGCATCATCGAATCGTTGAAGACGATCGAAAACTCGGCCGAGATCGAGGCGAGGATCATGAAAATCGCGGGATAAATAACAGCCGAGCCGGGGGCTGCGAACCACAGGCAGAAAAGGCTGGCGATCTTGATGATCGCAAAGAAGCCGATCCAGGGTTTGCGTGCGCCTGACTGGTCGGCGATCGAGCCGAGAATGGGCGAGAGCAGGGCGATGATCACCGATGAGATCGTCGCCATGTTGCTCCACGTCGTCTGCGCGGAAACGGGGTCATCGGTCAGGCGAGAAACGAAATAGGGTCCGAAGATGAAGGTAGTGACCACGGTAAAGAAGGGCTGGGCTGCCCAATCGAAGAACATCCACCCCCAGATGCCCTTCTCCGTGGCCTTCGGGGGCTGCGTTCCTGTCCAGTCAATGCGATTCAACATCCGCTCCTTTTTCAGCGGACTGTCTCACCTCACCCGGTCGCGCGCAAGATCGGTCAGGATACCTGCAGCAACGGTAATACGCGCAAGGTTAGGATCGCCGCTGTCGCTGAGGCTCGAAAGCTCTTCGACGATGCGGTTGATGCGGATACGATCCTGCGCATGCCAAGCCTGAACCGGAAGCTTCTCCTTGCCGTGATCGGACAGGGCCGAGATGACGATGTCGCGTCTTGCGCTGGCGATCTGGTCGATGCTGCGGGCAAGCGCCAGGTTCTCGTAATGGTCGGAAGTGAGGATCCGCCCGCCCGCTGCCAGCAGCCGGGCAATGCGGAAAGTCTGCGACACTGCGAAGTAGTTTTCGGCGGCCCGCACCAAGGTCTCGCCGGTGCGCTCGGCAATCTGCATGATCTCCGGCACCAGCGCAAAACTTTGGAGATTGGCGATCTCGGCTGCGAGTTTTTCGGGCACGCCTGCCTGACTATACTCCGCCTGCCGGGCGGCGGCATCGCCGGCCGATTGTTCGGCAAAGGCAGGCCTCAGCTTCTTCAAGGCAGCCTGGAGCCGGCTAATCACCTCCGCCATATCGGCCTTGGTCATGCCGGTCTTCAAGAGCAGGCGTGTCAAGACGGTAAAGCTATGGCTTATTTCCTCGTAGATGCGGTTCTGCATCTCGCCCGATATCCGGCCGTCGAGCGCATCCGTTTCGGCCCAGAGCCTGTTCAGGTCGAAACCGTCGCGGGCAACGATCGCCGCGCGCACCACCTCCGGTGCCGAGGCCGCCGTCGCGTCCATCATGGCGACGGTGAAGCTCGGCCCGCCGCGGTTGATCGCCTCGTTGGCAAGCACGGTCGCGACAATTTCGCGCTTCAGCCGGTGGCCGGCGATATCGCCGGCATTCGACTTCTGCATCTTGACCGGGAAATAATTCAAAAGCGTCGCGGTAAAATAGGGATCGTCCGGCAGATCGCTGGCGGCCAGCGCATCGAAGAGCACGATCTTGGCGTAGGATACCAACACGCCGATTTCCGGCCGCGTCAGCGGCTTGCCGGCGGCATAGCGTTCAGCAAGGCTCTGCTCGTCCGGCAAAGTCTCGACCTTGCGGTTCAGCTGGCCGGCGGCCTCGAGCACGCTCATGAAACGGCCGAGTTCGAGACCGTTTGCCGTGCCCTTGCGTTCCGTCAGCGAGATCGCCAGCGACTGCAGGTAGTTGTTGCGTAGCACCAGGATCGCCACTTCGCTGGTCATCGAGGACAGAAGCTGGTCGCGTTTTGCCCGCGTCATGCGCCCGTTATGCATGGCGGCTGCCAGCGCGATCTTGATGTTGACCTCGACGTCCGAGGTGTTGACGCCGGCCGAGTTGTCGATGGCGTCGGAATTGCAGCGCCCGCCCTTGAGACCATAGGCGATGCGGCCCTTCTGGGTGACACCGAGGTTTGCGCCCTCGCCGATCACCTTGGCGCGCACTTCGGCCGCCGTGACGCGGATCGGGTCGTTGGCGCGGTCGCCAACTTCGGCGTCGGTTTCGGGCGCCGCTTTCACATAGGTGCCGATGCCGCCGAACCAGAGCAGGTCGACCGGGCTCTTCAAGATCGCCGTGATGATTTCGAAGGGCGTCGCCACGGCCTTGTCGAGGCCGATCGCGGCAACCGCTTCCGGGGTCAGAGTGACCGATTTCGCCGCGCGGGAGATGATCATCGCACCTTTGGAGAGCACGGTTTTGTCGAAATCCTGCCAGCTTGACCGCGGCAGGTCGAAGAGACGCTGGCGCTCGGCCAGCGTCTTTTCCATATCGGGATCGGGATCGATGATGATGTCGCGGTGGTCGAAGGCGGATATGAGGCGGATCTTCGGAGAGAGCAGCATGCCATTGCCGAAGACGTCGCCGGACATGTCGCCGACGCCGGCAACGGTGAAGGGCGTCGTCTGGATGTCGATGTCCATTTCGCGGAAATGGCGCTTGACGGTTTCCCAGGCGCCGCGGGCAGTGATGCCCATCTTCTTGTGGTCGTAACCGGCCGAGCCGCCGGAGGCGAAGGCATCGTCCAGCCAGAAGCCGGCTTCTTGGGCCAGCGCATTGGCGGTATCGGAGAAGGTTGCGGTGCCCTTGTCGGCGGCGACGACGAAATAGGGATCGTCACCATCGAGCCGAACGGTGTCCTTCGGCGGCACAATCTCGGCGCTCGATATATTATCGGTGATCGACAGCAGCGTGCGGATATAGGTCTTGTAAGCCTCGCGGCCGGCATTGAAGATCTCGTCGCGGCTGCCGCCGATGGGGAGCTTCTTCGGATAGAAGCCGCCCTTGGCGCCGACCGGCACGATGACCGCGTTCTTCACCTGCTGGGCCTTGACGAGGCCGAGCACCTCGGTGCGATAATCCTCGGCACGATCCGACCAGCGCAGGCCACCGCGCGCCACCTTGCCAAAGCGCAGGTGCACGCCTTCGACTTCGACGCCATAGACGAACATTTCGCGGAAGGGTTTCGGCTGCGGCAGGCCGTCGACCAGGTGCGGATCAAGCTTGAAGGCCAGCATCGACTTTGGGGAGCCGTCTGGATTCTTCTGGAAATAATTGGTGCGAAGCGTCGCATCGACGATATTGACGTAACGGCGCAGGATACGGTCGTCGTCAAGACTCGGCACGTCGGTAAGCTCGGCCTCGATCGCCTGGTGCAGGTCGGCAAGCTTCTTGAGGCGGGCCTTCTCGGAAAGCGTGGTATCGAGCGTGTCGTGGAACAGCCGGAAGATGGCGGCGGCGACAGCAGGATATTTGTCGAGCGTGGTTGCGATGTAATCCTGCGAATAGGCAATGCCGGCCTGGCGGAGATAACGTGCATAGGCGCGCAGCACGTTCGTCTCGCGCGCTGAAAGCCCGGCCGAAAGGATCAGCCGATTGAAGCTGTCATTGTCGATCGTGCCGGCGAAGGCGGCGACGAAGGCTTCTTCGAGGGCAGCGCCGTAGCGCTGCAGGTCTATGTCGCCGCCATTGCGGGCCTCGAGCTCCATATCGTGCAGCACGACGAGTTTCGTTTCTCCATCGGCGGCCGGCACCCCAATGTCGAAGGTGCGTTCGCTGACGACATTGAAGCCGAGATTTTCCAGAAGCGGTACGCGGCGCGACAGCGCCAGCTGGCCGCCGGCGTGGAAGATTTTCAGCGAGAGGATGCGGCCCCGTTCTTCCGGACGATGGTAGAACTGGATGCGAAGCGGCTCGCCAGCGGCGCAGGCGCCGATATCGGCGAGGTCGGCAACGGTTTCCTCCGGAGTGAAGGAATCCTGGAAGGCCTGGTCGACCGATATCTTCGGCGCCTTGGCCCCGGCCAGCGCCTCGAAACGGTCGTCCCAACGAGCGGTGATTTCGCGGATCACCTGCTCGAGCTTTGCCTGCGGAATACGCGGCGTCTTGCCGCCGGAGCGGCCGATGATGAAATGCACGCGCGCCACGCCGCCTTCCGGGAAAGCCGGATAATAGGCGGAGACACGACCGTCATAGACAGTCTTCAGATAGGTGCCGATCCGCTCGCGGACGATCGAGTCGTATTCCTCGCGCGGCACGTAGATGATCACCGAGACGAAGCGGTCGAAATGGTCGATGCGCGGCAGGACGCGCACGCGCGGACGGTCGGCCAAGTCATTGATCTGTTCGGCAAAATTTGCAAGCAACGTGGTGTCGATCTGGAAAAGGTCGTCGCGCGGATAAGATTCCAGCGTGTTGTCGAGCATGCGGCCGGAATGGCTCATCGGGTCGAAGCCGAAATGCTCCTTCACCTTTTCGATCTTGGAACGCAGCAGCGGGATTTCAGAGGCGAGCGACGTATAGGCCGTCGAAGTGAAGAGCCCGACGATGCGCAGTTCGCCGGTGACGTTGCCCGCAGCGTCGAAACGTTTGACGCCGACATAATCCATATAGGCCCGGCGATGGACGATCGATTTCACATTTGCCTTGGTGACGATGAGGAAATCGGGGCCGTCGAGGAAGGCCAGGATCTCAGGCGTCGTCGTCACGGCGTCCTTGCCGGTGCGCAACACCAGCACATCCGGGTTGGAGAGCATGCCGAGGCCAGCACCCTTGTCGCGTTCGACCCTGGCATCGGAACCTTTGCCGGAATAGACATATTCACGCATCCCGAGGAAAGTGAAATTCTCATCGCGCAGCCATGTCAGGAAGGCGATTGCCTCATCGCGATCAGCCTTCTTCCGGGTGGTGCCGTTGGCTGAGAGCTCGGCGATCACCCCGTCGATCTTGGAAAGCATCGGCTTCCAGTCGGACACCGACAGGCGGACCTGCTCGAGCACGGTTTCGACACGTTTGACGAGATCTGCGGCCTGGGCGAAGTTGAGCGGCGCAATGTGGAGCTGGATATGGCTGACGCGGTTGGCCGGGTCGCTCGGATGATCGGCGGAATAAATCGCCGGCGCCTTACCCTTTTCCATGATCAGGATGGGATGCACGGCCATGAACAGGTCGCGATAGGTGCTCGTCACTTCACCCATGACCGATTCAAACAGAAAAGGCATGTTCCGGTCGGTGACCGATAGCACCGAAACGGCAATGCCATCTGGCGTCACATCGGCAATGGTGTCGATGCCGACACGAGGCGCCTTGCCATTCCAGGCGGCAAGTTCCTTTGCCGAATGCACGGCGGAGAGCGCCAGCATCTCAGGCGTATAGAGTTCGAGATCGTCATTGCTGGCCCGGCCGAAGAGTATTTCCGGATCGAGATGCGCCTCGCCCGTCGCCTTGGCGATCTTGCGTGCGCTTTCGATCTGCTTTTCCCGTTTCGGATTGTTTCTGGCAGCCATGGATCGCCTCCCGCAATGGACTGATTTTCTGCAAGCTAACAGAAGATTCTTCGAAAAAATCTCTAAAATGGAGGCCCGAACGATTGTCTTGATGCTTTTTTGACCCTCAAAATAGGAAATGAAGAGGGATTTTTTCGCTTTCCTGGCCAAAACGAACGGGGAAGCCTCTTTTTAGTTTTCGTTTCGCCTACATTTCCATGCCCACGTGAAGAATGGTTGACAGCGCGCCGTCAAAAAGATCATCAAAACGCGATCATCATTCGGACCTCGGTATCATGTCGGAAAATGCAGCGGGCGCAGTCATTGTCATCTCCAGTCATGTGGTGCGCGGTTCGGTCGGCAACCGGGCGGCGGTCTTTGCACTGGAGACGCTCGGTCATCCTGTCTGGGCGCTGCCGACCATCGTGCTTCCCTGGCATCCCGGCCACGGCCGCTCGACGCGGCTGACATTTGCGGAAGCGGATTTCGACGCGGCGATCGACGATCTAATCCGCGCGCCCTGGATCGGCGAAGTCAGGGCGGTGCTTTCGGGCTATTTCGGCAATGCCGCCCAGGCGCGTTCCGTCGCCCGGCTGATCGCTGCGCTCCGGCAAGATAATCAGGAACTGCTTTATGTCTGCGATCCCGTCATGGGCGATCTCGGCGGCCTCTACGTGCCGGAAGCGACCGCAGAGGCTATTCGCGATCATCTCATCCCGCTCGCCTCGCTGGCGACGCCGAACCGCTACGAACTCGCATGGCTTTCGGGGGCAGCGCTTGAAGACAATAGCGCGATCATGGAGGCGGCGCTGGCGCTCGGACCATCGCGCATGCTCGTCACCTCGGCCGTGCCGATGATGGCGGGCGGTACCGGCAATCTCTATCTTTCCGGCCGTCACGCGCTTCTTGCCGAGCACCGCGTCGTCGAAAATCCGCCGAATGGGCTCGGCGACCTGCTTGCTGCCGTCTTCCTGTCGCGCCTGCTTTCCGGCCTCGAGGACGAAAAAGCGCTTCAGCTTGCCACCGCCAGCGTCTTCGAGGTGCTTGCGCGCGCCGTCAAGCGCGGCAGCAACGAATTGATGTTGGCAAGCGATGCTTCCAGCCTTTCGACGCCGATGGCCATGGTGCAGATGCGCCGGCTCGTGCATCCGGCGCAGCGGCGGAAAAAATGACACATCGGCCAATGCGTTCATTTTGCAGTGCAGCAGTTGATCTTGTCTTCCGCGCGCGCTAATCCAGAAGCATGCAGCGTTTTCCAAATCCTCTTCTGGACGGCTATCGCAACTTTATGAGCGGACGTTATGCCGACGCCCGCGACAGGTATCGGCAGCTTGCCGAAAACGGTCAGAGTCCCCATACGCTGGTCATTGCCTGTTCGGATTCACGTGCGGCACCGGAGCTGATCTTCGATGCCGGCCCGGGCGAGCTCTTCGTCATTCGCAACGTTGCCAACATGGTGCCGCCTTACGAGCCGGACGGTCACTTCCATTCGACGTCGGCCGCGCTCGAATTTGCCGTGCAGGCGCTGAAGGTCTCGGATATCGTCGTGATGGGCCATGGCCGCTGCGGCGGAATCCGTGCAGCGCTCGATCCGAACGCCGAGCCGCTGTCGCCCGGCGATTTCATCGGCCGCTGGATGTCGCTGGTCAAGCCCGCCGCCGAGCAGATCCAGAGCAACGATGTGATGACGGCGGCCGAGCGGCAGACGGCGCTGGAGCGTGTCTCGATCCGCAATTCGATCGACAATCTCAGAAGCTTTCCCGACATCAAGGCGCTCGAGGAAGCAGGAAAAATGCACCTCCATGGCGCATGGTTCGATATCTCCACAGGCGAACTCTGGGTGATGGATGCTGAGACTCGTGACTTCATTCGTCCAGAAATCTAGGGCCAGAAATCTAGGGATCCGCCGCTTTATCAGTTTATTAAGAATTGCTGCTAAGATGCCGTCAATTGGTCGCGCACGACCGACGTTTTGATCACCGTGGCGATTGGCGATGAAGTTCGAAACCATCAAAAGGGTTATCCTGGCCGCCATCATGCTGCCCTTCGTCTTCATGCTCATTGAAGGCGTCGTGGTCATAAGGTCTTCGCTCAGACAATACAGGGATCTCGAAAAGGACAGGCAGTTCGCCGACGTGCTTGCCCGCGGCGGGTCGATCGCCGCCACGGAGATCCTGAGTGAAATTGGCGCCACCCGCCTCTACCTCGCACGTCCCAACAACGCGACTGCCGCCGACATGCAGCGAAGCCGGGTGACGCTCGATCGCGAGCGCTTGGCCTTCTATGCCACACTGCCCTCCCGCGATGCGCTCGACCCAGGGCTGGCCGGCGAATTATCGATTCTCAGCCTTGCCTATAGCCGCATCGTTGCCGCCCGCAACGCCGTCGACCAGGGCCTTTACGCCGGCAGCGATCCCGGTTCTATCTACTGGTATGCAGCTCTCAAGCAGCTTGCCGTCGTCGACACGCTTTCACCACTGATCAGCGATCCGGTGCTGCTTGAGAAATCCAACCAGCTGATGGGTATTCTGCTGACCTATTACGGCGAAAGACTGATTACCGGCGTCGGCACTCGCTACCTCGATCACCGCGTTTCCGCGCGGTTTCCGGTGGAGCTGTTCGTACAGGGCAAGGTCATGCTCGGTGAGGGCATGGACCACATGGTCTTTCATTCCACGGCGCCGATCTTGCGCGACATCGTTGCCTATCTTGCCCGTAGCGACCAGGTGAAGGCGAATGCGATCACCGATGCGATCCTTGCCGGATCGCAGCCGACGCGCGTAGTGCGCGACGTCTGGGCTACTGCGCAGAGCGAACGCATGATCTTCCTGCAGGAGAAGATGGTCGAGGCCGCAAAAGATATTCATGAGACCGGCGAAAACTTGTCGACGCGCGCGCATATACATCTGACGCTGATCCTGGGGCTGTGTGCCGGCCTGTTGCTTCTCGCCACATTGGTGATGACGCTGGCGGCAAGGGGCCTGCGCCTGATCGACCGGCTGACGCGGGATCGCGAGACACTGGTCAGCGAGTTGCGCAACGCCGCCCAGACCGATCTTCTGACTGGCTTGTACAACAGGCGCGGCTTCGAGGTCGCCGCATCGGCGCTTCTGACGCAGGCCGAGCACGGGTCGCGCTGGATCTCCGTCGTCCTCTTCGACCTCGATCATTTCAAGAAGGTCAACGATATCAACGGGCATGATGCCGGCGATGCCGTGCTCCGGCAGGTCGCGGGCGTCGCGCGTCAAAATTTTCGCTCCTTCGATCTGCTGGTGCGCCATGGCGGCGAGGAGTTTTTGGCGCTTCTGCCGGATTCGACGCCTGACGATGCTGCAATCATTGCCGAGCGCGTGCGGCTGGCGATCGAAGCGGCGGAAATATCCTTGGAGAGCGGCGATGTTCTCAAGGTGACGGCGAGTTTCGGATGCGCCGGCCGGGCAAATGAAGCCGCCAACCGGAACTTCGAGGATCTGGTCAAGCGCGCTGACCTGGCGCTCTATGCCGCCAAGGCCTCCGGCCGCAACTGCGTCGTTTCGGGACCGATCGTGCAGGCGCCGGCGAAGGAGGAGCGACGCAAGAAGGCGTCGGGCGGCGGTTTTGATACCCGAACATGAAAAACGCCGCATGTCGCAGCGGCGTTTTCGGGTAACGTTGTCGATGAAGGCCTATTTGCCGTCGATCTGCTGGCCGATATAGGCGATCGCCTGCTGGTAGACGCTGGCGGCGTTCCAGCCTTGGATGGCGACGAAATTCGGCTCTCCGGGCTGATAGCCGGCGCCGGCGCTCCAGCCATGGCCTTTGAGGAAATTCGCAGTCGAGGCCAGGGCATCGGCGCGGGAACCGACCATGTCGACGCGGCCGTCGCCGTCGCCATCGGCGCCGAAGCGTACGACATTGCGCGGCAGAAACTGCGTCTGGCCGATTTCACCGTGGGCAGCACCCTTGGCCTGCGGGCTCAGATAGCCCTCGGAGACGAGCTGGAGCGCGGCATAGAGCTGGTCGGTGAAATAGTCCGAACGACGGCAGTCATAGGCAAGGGTCGAAACAGCCGACAGCGTATGCTGGTTGCCCATATAGCTGCCAAAACCGGTCTCCATGCCCCAGATCGCGATCAGCGGGCCGGACGGAACGCCGAAACGGCGTTCGATCGAGGCAAAAAGTGCCTGGTTGGCGGCCTTCATGCTGCGGCCGCGGGAAATGACGGTGGCGCCGCCGCGCTTCTGCATGAACGCGTCGAAGGAGAGTTTGAAGCTCTTCTGGCCGCGGTCGGCGGCGATCGTCGGTTTGTTGTAATTGACGTTGGCGAAGGCGCGGTCGAGGACTGAGCGGCTGACGCCGTTTGCCGCCGCTTCCTGCTTGAAGTCGGCGACCCATGCGCTGAAACCGCTGCTATTGTTGCCGCATTGGGCGCCCTGGGCCGCTGCCGGCAGCGCGTGGAGGACGCCGGCTGCCATAGATGCGGCCAGAAGGAATGTTGTCATGCGCATGAGAAACCCCGCTCCGGTCTGCTGAAGCGCGCCGCGGCCATCAGAACCATGCGACGCGCCTTAAATCTTTGTTCTGTTCATGCCTTTGTCCCAAAACCGCTATCGGTTTCGGGCGGCATAGCTTGGCTTGACGCCAGGCAGAATGCCAGCCGACGGCGATCTTGTCACGATCACCTTTCAGTAAGCGCTTATGGATAAGGGCGCTTACTGTTCGGCAAAAAGCCCTGCCTTCATCAGCAGGGCTTTAGCATATTATGGTTTACAAATGGTATCAGGCGGCCTGCTTGCGCGGTTTGACAAGGCCACGATTGACGAGCAGCTCAGCAATCTGGATGGCGTTCAATGCCGCACCCTTGCGCAGATTGTCGGAGACCACCCAGATGTTGAGGCCGTTTTCGACCGTCGCATCTTCGCGGATGCGCGAGATGTAGGTCGCGTCCTCGCCGGCGGACTCATAAGGCGTGATGTAGCCGCCGTCCTCGCGCTTGTCGATGACGAGGCAGCCCGGCGCATCGCGCAGGATGTCACGGGCCTGGTCGGCGGTGATCTCGTTTTCGAACTCGATATTGACCGATTCCGAATGGCCGATGAAAACCGGCACGCGCACTGCCGTGCAGGTCACCTTGATCTTCGGGTCGAGCATCTTCTTCGTCTCGGCCAGCACCTTCCACTCTTCCTTGGTGTAGCCGTCTTCCATGAAGCTATCGATGTGCGGAATGACGTTGAAGGCGATACGCTTGGTGAACTTCTTATTTTCGATCGGATCGGCGACAAAAACGGCGCGTGTCTGATTGAAGAGCTCGTCCATGCCGTCCTTGCCGGCGCCGGAGACCGACTGGTAGGTCGAGATAACGACACGCTTGATCTTGGCGAAGTCATGCAGCGGCTTCAACGCCACCACCAGCTGGGCAGTCGAGCAATTCGGATTGGCGATGATGTTGCGCTTGGTGAACAGGCTGATGGCATCCGGGTTCACTTCCGGCACGATCAGCGGCACGTCGGCGTCGTAACGCCAGGCCGAGGAATTGTCGATGACAACGCAGCCCTGCTGGCCGATCTTCGGCGAGAACTTCTTGGAGATCTCACCGCCGGCCGACATCAGGCAGATGTCGGTATCGGAGAAATCGTAATTCTCCATATTGGATACCTTCAGCGTCCGGTCACCGTAGGAAACTTCGGTACCCTGCGAACGCGAGGAGGCAAGCGCCACGACCTCATCGGCGGGGAAGCCCCGCTCGGAGAGGATGTTGAGAATCTCCCGGCCGACGTTTCCGGTCGCTCCCGCAACTGCTACTTTGAAACCCATTTCTCAAGCTCTCTTTCTCTTCTCTCCTCTTTTCCGGTGAGGGGAAAGGCGCGACGGATCGCGTCTTCCTGTCCCCAGCCGAGCCGGGGAGAGAGCGGCAGGCCAGAGACGTCAGACGGTTTTCGTCGTCGTTTTGGCCTTGGTTTTGGCAGAAACCGGAACGGCAATGTCCACCCCGGCAAACTGTGCCCGGTCATTGCGGTCGGCAATGGCGTGTTCGTCGTGAACCATGGAGATTCCTTTTCCGTTGTTGCTCTTAGAAGGTTTTCCACAGGAGTCAAGGTTTTTGCGCTCAGAGCCGGACGGCGAAAGCGGCGGCCACAATGGTGCGACATTTTGTCATGCCGCTGTCATCCTCGAGAGATATCCCGGCCCGGTTGTTACTGTCTGCAACGAAAACGGGGGTTTTCCATGCGTACGCTTCTTGCCGCTTTTGCGGCCACCACCATCCTTGCGGGCGCCGCTCAGGCGACGACGGTCTATCCGCTTGATCGCGCGACGATTCTTGCCGGTTCGCCATTCGATTTCAAGGTAGAACTCAACAAGCAGGTCAAGCCCGAAGACGTGAAGATCACGGTCAACGGTCAGGACTACAAAACCGTCCTCGGGGGCGAGGCACAGTTCGTCGAGCTGGAAAAGGGCAAGGATGACAAGGCTCTCGGCTCCGCTCTCCTGCTGCGCGGCCTGAAGATTTCCGCTCCAGGCGCCTACAAGGTCGAGGTCGCTGCCGGCGACGAAACGAAATCCGTCACCTGGAACGTTTACGAAACCGCTGGTCAGCCAAAGGCTAAGAACATCATCTTCCTGCTCGGCGATGGTCTTTCCGTCGCGCATCGCACCGCCGCCCGCATCATGTCCAAGGGCATGACCGAAGGTAAGGCGAATGGCCGTCTGAACATGGACGATCTTGATCGCATGGCCTTTGTCGGCACCTCGGCGACGAATGCCGTTGCCACCGACTCCGCCAACACCATGTCGGCCTACATGACGGGCCACAAGACGGCCGTCAACGCGATCGGCGTTTACGCGGACCGTACGCCGGCCTCGCTGGACGACCCGCGTGTCGAAACCTTCGCGGAAGCCGTTCGCCGCATGACCAAGAAGTCGATCGGCATCGTCGCAACCGCCGAAGTCGAAGACGCCACGCCGGCTGCTGTTGTTTCCCATACCCGTAACCGCAATGACAAGGCCGACGTCGTCGGCATGCTGCTCGACGTCAAGCCTGAAGTCCTGCTCGGCGGCGGCTCGGCCTATTTCCTCGGCAAGGAGGTCGCCGGTTCCAAGCGCAAGGACAACCAGGACTACATCAAGCTGTTTCAGGATGCCGGTTACAAGCTTGCGACCGACAAGAACGAGCTCGCAGCCAATGCGTCGGCCGAAGGCAATCTCCTCGGGCTCTTCCACACCGGCAATATGGACGTGACGCTCGACCGCGAGTTCCTGAAGAAGGGCACCGTCGACAAGTTCCCGAACCAGCCGGGTCTCGTCGCCATGACCAAGGTTGCGATCGACCGCCTCTCCAAGAATCCTGATGGTTTCTTCCTGATGGTCGAAGGTTCCTCGATCGACAAGATGTCGCATCCGCTCGATTGGGATCGCGCCGTCGTCGAAACCATCGAATTCGACCAGGCGATCGGCGTCGCCCGCGAATTCCAGAAGGCTCATCCCGATACGCTGATTGTCGTCACCGGTGACCATACGCATGGTGTCTCGATCATCGGCACCGTCGATGATGAGAAGCCCGGCACCGAAATGCGCGAAAAGGTCGGGACCTATGCCGAGGCTGGTTTCCCGAACTACAAGGACGAAAACGGCGACGGATACCCTGATAAGATCGACGTCAGCCGCCGCTTGTTTCTAAGTGCCAATAACGGCCCTGACCACTACGAAACCTTCCGTCCGAAGCTCGACGGTCCCTTCGTTCCGGCCGTCCAGAACGAAAAGAAGGAATATGTCGCCAACGAACAGTACAAGGATGTTCCCGGCGCGGTCTTCGTTCAGGGCAATCTACCGAAGAGCAGCGAGAGCGGCGTCCATGCGGTCGACGACGTCGTCCTGCAGTCGGCCGGCCCGGGCTCGGAAGAGTTCCATGGCTACCTCGAACAGAGCGACGTCTATCGCGTGCTCGCCGACACCTTCGCTCTCGGCGCCAAGCAGACGAACTGATCGCAAGCCGATCCGGCAAGGCCGCTTGGCGGCCTTGCCTTTCTTGTCGATTATTATCCGGCCGGCTACAGCGCCGCGCGTCTTTTCAGATGCGCAAAGGACGCTGTAACACTTTGAATCTACGCATCGTGCTTTCTGAAAATCGATTCCGATTTTCAGGCCGATGCGCTAACGGCCGGGATTTGCTTCCTGGAGGTCGCTATGGATATATTCTCTTCGCTGCATCTCAGCCGCCGCCGGCTGATCGGCGCCGCCGTTGCGCTTCCTTTTACCGCTTCCGTCGTTCGCGCTGCCGATCCCTCGCTCTCCTTCGACGAGCTCTATGGCAAGTTCGGGGTACTCGGCCTTGAATTCTCCGACAAGGTGAAGCGCCTCGCCGGGCAGGAAATCAGCATGAAGGGCTTCATGGCGCCGCCGCTGAAGGCCGAGGCGCAGTTCTTCGTGTTGACCGAAGTGCCGATGTCGCTCTGCCCCTTCTGCTCCTCGGATGCGGACTGGCCGGATAATATCGTCGTCGTCTATCTCTTGGAGAAACAGACCTTCGTGCAGCCGCGCCAGACGATCGAGGTGCGCGGCACGCTGGAATACGGCTCCTGGACGGATCCGGACACCGGCTTCGTCAGCCTGTTGCGTATCCGCCAGGCCGAATATTTTTCTGTCTGATCCGATATGCTCGCTCTTGATATCGAAAACCTTGACGTCACCTTCTCGGGCCTGTCCTCGCCGGCGCTGGCAATCGGTCGTCTTTCGATCGATGCCGGCAGCAGGGTCGCCATCACAGGTGCGTCCGGCTCCGGCAAGAGCACCTTCGTCAATATCGTTGCCGGGCTGGAGCGAACACGCCGGGGCCGCATCCGCTGGAACGGCGAGGATATCGCCAGTTTTTCCGAGAGCCGGCGCGATCGGTTCCGCGCCGCCAATATCGGCCTGGTCATGCAGGAGTTCTATCTCTTCCCCGGCCTGTCGGCGGTGGAAAACGTGCTTTTGCCGGCGCGGCTTGCTTGGGCCGCCACCCCCGCCGTCATCGAGCGGGCGCATGCGCTTTTGAGTTCGGTCGATCTTTCCCGCCCAGGCCAGAAGATCGAAACCATGTCGCGCGGCGAGATGCAGCGCGTGGCGATCGCCCGGGCGCTGCTGCGCAAGCCCGGCGTCATCATCGCTGACGAGCCGACAGCGAGCCTTGATGCCGAAAGCGGCGAGACGGTCGGCGATCTCATCCTCGATCTTGCCGCGGCCGAAGGCAGCACGCTGATCATCGTTTCGCATGATCTGCGCCTGGCCAGCCGCCTCGACCGGCGCATCACCTTCGGCTCCGGCCGGATCAGCGACGATTCCGCTGCAGCGGCGGGAGAGGCTGTATGATCCGCTTCATCCTTGCCGATCTTCGCCGCCTCTGGGCGGGGTCGCTGGTGGTCGTGCTGCTGGTGGCGCTGGCGACGGCGCTCGGCGTTTGCGTCGTGCTGCAGGAGCGGGCGCTTCGTCTCGGCAGCGCGCGCGCCGCCGACAAGTTCGATCTCGTCATCGGCGCAGGCGGCAGCGAGACGCAGCTGGTGCTGTCCTCCGTCTTCCTGCAGCCCTCGCCTTTGCCGCTGATGCCGGGTGACGTGCTGGTCAGGCTCGCCGCCGATCCCCGTGTCGACTGGGCAGTCCCGATCGGCTTCGGTGATTCCTTCTCCGGCTATCCGATCGTCGGCACGACGGTGATGCTGGCGGACAAGCTGTCCGGCGGCTTTGCCGAGGGTACGGTTTTCGCGCGCGAGGGGGAGGCAGTGATCGGCTCCGCCGTCAAGCTTTCGCTCGAGGCTGAGATCAAGCCGATGCACGGTTCGGTGGAAGAGGGCGGCGAGACCCATACCGAACTCGTTTATCATATCGTCGGCCGCTTGCGGCCGACAGGCACCGCCTGGGACCGGGCCATTCTGGTTCCGATCCAGGCTGTCTGGCATATCCATGGTCTGGGGGCGAGCGAGCATGAAAGCGCCGGGGCGACCGGACACGATCATGAGCATGCCGGCGCCGATCCCCACCAGCATGAGCATCACGGCGAGATCGACCCGGATGCCGTACTTGACGAGAAATGGGCTGCAGATGCTCCGGGCCTTCCCGCCATTATGGTAAAACCGAAGACGATCGCCGATGCCTACAAGCTGCGGCAGGACTATCGCAGCGGCAATACCGTCGCCGTCTTCCCCGGCGAGGTGCTGACCAATCTCTACGCCACGCTCGGCGACGCCAAGCAGATCCTCGTCGCGGTCGCTGCCGGCGCCCAAGCTCTCGTCGCAGCCTCGCTGGTGCTGGTCACGGTCATCCATATCGGCCAGCGCCGCCGCCAGATCGGCGCGCTGAGGGCCTTCGGCGCTCCGCGCGGCGCGATTTTCGGCATCGTCTGGTTGGAGTTCTTCTTCGTGGTGGCAGTCGGCATCGGGCTCGGATTTGCACTTGGGTTTGCCGCGGCGCTGACCTTGTCCGCCATGGTCTCGCAGACGAGCGGGATGGCCATGCCGGTCGGCTTCGTCCGTGACGACGCCGGGCTTGCGGCGGTGCTGCTCGTCTTTGCCACAATTCTTGCCGCGCTGCCGGCAGTGCTCGCCTACCGGCAATCGCCGGCGCAAGCGCTGAGGGCGTAACCTGGGCCGGAGGATCGCGTCGCTGGCTGCCAAAGCTCGCCCCCGTTAGACTAAAGTCATAATCCCAAAGCCTCTCTCTTTTTGATCTGTCGTTTCTGGCACACTCTCGCCAGGCGTGTCGCGGCCAGGGGTCTGCTTTGAGGAGAGTAGGTCGCGCGCGTTTTCATCACTCTGTGGAGGACAGACAATGGCAAATGTCGCAAGCATCGACGGCGCGAAGGCCGGTCCGATGACGAGGGAGGAGAAGAAGGTCATCTTCGCTTCTTCGCTCGGCACCGTTTTCGAATGGTATGATTTCTATCTCTATGGTTCCCTCGCCACCTATATCGGCGCGACCTATTTCACCCAATATCCCGAGGCGACGCGCAACATCTTCACGCTGCTCGCCTTTGCCGCCGGCTTCCTGGTGCGTCCCTTCGGCGCGCTGGTGTTCGGCCGTCTCGGCGATCTGGTCGGCCGCAAATATACCTTCCTGGTGACGATCCTGATCATGGGTCTGTCGACCTTCCTCGTCGGTATCCTGCCGGGTGCCGCCACCATCGGCATCGCGGCGCCGATCATCCTGATCGGGCTGCGCCTGCTCCAGGGTCTGGCGCTTGGCGGTGAATATGGCGGTGCTGCCACCTATGTCGCCGAACATGCGCCGAACGGGCGTCGCGGTTATTTCACGTCATGGATCCAGACGACGGCGACGCTCGGCCTGTTCCTGTCGCTGATCATCATCGTCCTGGTGCAATATCTGATGGGCGCGGTTCAATTCGCTGCCTGGGGCTGGCGCATTCCGTTCCTGGTATCGGTCGTTCTGCTCGGCGTTTCGGTCTGGATCCGCTTGAAGATGAACGAATCGCCGGCGTTTCAGAAGATGAAGGCGGAAGGCAAGGGCTCCAAGGCGCCGCTAACCGAAGCCTTCGGGACATGGAAAAATGCCAAGATCGCGATCATCGCGCTTCTCGGCGCCACCATGGGCCAGGCGGTCGTCTGGTACGGCGGCCAGTTCTATGCACTGTTCTTCCTGCAGAACGTCCTGAAGGTAGACCTGCAGTCGGCCAATATCATGGTCGCCATCGCGCTCTTCCTCGCGACGCCATTCTTCGTCATCTTCGGTGGCCTCTCCGACAAGATCGGCCGCAAGCCGATCATAATGGCGGGCCTTCTCATCGCGGCGGTGACCTATAATCCGCTGTTCAAGGCGATGACCTGGACGGCGAACCCGGCGCTTGCCGAAGCACAGGCCTCGATCCGGGCAACGGTTACGGCCGATCCGACGGATTGTAAATTCCAGTTCAATCCGACCGGCACGTCGAAGTTCACCAATTCCTGCGACGTGGCGACGGCATTCCTGACGAAAAACTCGGTGCCTTATGATGTCGTTCCCGGCCCCGCCGGTCAGCCGGCAACGGTGAAGGTCGGCAACGGGACGATTACGAGCTTCGACGTCGTCGCCGCCGGCGACAAGGCCAAGGGCATGACCGCCGCCTTCGAGAAGGGCGTCAACATCGCGCTCCACGATGCCGGCTATCCGCTGAAGCGCGGCGCCGTCAAGGTGCCGGATGCCAAGCTCGATGCCTTCATCGCGGCCAATCCGGAACTGTCGCTCAACGCCGATACCGTGCGCGCCGGCGAGAAGGAAACTGTACCGGCGGCGAAGCTGGTCGAGACCAAGCTGCTGACGGCGGATGAGGCCAATGGCGTCACCGACATGGCGGTCTACAACGTCGCCAATGGCGGCAGCTTCGCCATGACCGCCGACCCTGCCCGGGTCAATTGGACCGGTACGATCGCCATATTGTTCGTGCTCGTCCTCTATGTGACGATGGTCTACGGACCGATCGCCGCTCTGTTGGTCGAGCTCTTCCCGACCCGCATCCGTTATACCGGCATGTCGCTGCCCTATCACATCGGCAACGGCTGGTTCGGCGGCTTGCTGCCGGCGACGGCCTTCGCGATGAGCGCAGCTGCGGGCGATATCTATTACGGTCTCTGGTACCCGATCGTCTTTGCGTCGATCACGCTGGTGATCGGCCTGCTCTTCCTGCCGGAAACGAAGAACAGAGATATCCACGCAATGGATTGATCTGCGTTCAAACTTGACGAAAAAGGCCCGGCCCTCACAAGGCGCCGGGCTTTCCTATGTCAGGGAACAGTTGCTTCGACAGCGGCCATCCATCCGGCGCCAGTTTGAAGAGCAGGCCGCAGCGAGCAAAGACGATCGCCGTCAGCAGCGAGAACCAGGCGCCGAAGGCAAGGCCGGCGATGACGTCGCTCGGATAATGGGCGCCGACCATGACACGCGTCATGCCAAGCCAGATGGCGCCGGCGATGAAGACAATGCGGTAGCGCGGAAACAGCAGGGCAAATGCGGCGAAGAAGGCACCGACCGTGGTGGAATGGCCGGACGGGAAACTTTCGAAAGCGGCGTGGCCTGAAAAAGGCGTGAAGGAAAACATGCCGTAGTCGTGAAAATGATCGGGACGCGCCCTGCCGATTGCCCGCTTCAGCAGATTGGCGAGAAGCCCGGAGAAGACGACTGTGGCAAAGAGGTAGGCGCCGATCCAGCTGACATATAGCGCCTGTGCCTTGGAGCGCGCCGTCTTCACAAGCTTGTAGCCCGCCCGGCCCTGAAAGAACAGCAGGATGCTGGTGTAGATCAGCCAGGCGGAATCGCCGAAACCGGTCATCAACTCGCCGAGATGCTTCACTGGCGCGGGCACTTCGCTGGCGCCGATCGGCGCATCGAAGAGCAGCATGGAGAGGATCACGGCATTGAGCGTGATAAAGAGGCAGGCCTGCCAACGCAGAGGCGGCATGCCGACGCCGCTCCGGCGCCAGCGCCTGTCCAGGGAAGCCCAAAATGCCCGCATTGCCGTCGTCCGTTCGAATTTTGCCCTACAGCGCCGCCCGTCTCTTCAGACATGCAAAGGACCCTGTCGAACTTTGAATTGGCGCATAATCCATTGCGAAAATCGCTTCCGATTTGGGGTTAGCGCTCGCTGAAATCCGGCGCAAAAATACACGAGATTGTGGCCGAGAATAGTCCGTTTCGGAGAATTCGACCGAGCGGCTTGCGACTCCTCGGCCGTGGATTAAAAAGCCCTTCGCATCCGGGATGCGAAGGGCTGGAACTGTTTCACGTGAAATATCAGGCGGAAAGCGTCTTGAACTCGCCGAGAATCGCATCGCCCATCTCGACGGTGCCGACCTGCCTTGCGCCATCGGCCATGATGTCGCCGGTGCGGATGCCCTTGTCGAGCACGTTGGCGATCGCCTTTTCCAGGTCGTCGGCTTCCTTCACCAGGTTGAAAGAGTAACGCAGGCACATGGCGAAGGAGGCGATCATCGCGATCGGATTGGCGATGCCCTTGCCGGCAATGTCGGGGGCCGAGCCGTGCACCGGCTCGTAGAGCGCCTTGCGCTTGCCGGTCTTGCCATCAGGCGCACCGAGCGAGGCCGACGGCAGCATCCCGAGCGAGCCGGTCAGCATGGCGGCGACGTCGGAGAGCATGTCGCCGAAGAGATTGTCGGTGACGATGACGTCGAACTGCTTGGGCTGGCGTACCAGCTGCATGCCGCCGGCATCGGCCAGCATGTGTTCGAGCTGGACGTCGGAATATTTCGCCTTGTGCGTCTCGGTCACCACCTGGTTCCAGAGCACGCCAGACTTCATGACGTTGCGCTTTTCCATCGAGCAGACGCGGTTCTGCCGCGTGCGTGCCATTTCGAAGGCGACGCCGGAGATGCGCTCGATCTCGTAAGTGTCGTAGACCTGCGTGTCGATGCCGCGCTTCTGGCCGTTGCCGAGATCGATGATCTCCTTCGGCTCGCCGAAATAGACGCCGCCCGTCAGCTCGCGGATGATCAGAATATCGAGGCCTTCGACCAGTTCCGGCTTCAGCGACGAGGCCGAGGCAAGAGCCGGATAGCAGATGGCGGGGCGCAGGTTCGCAAACAGCTGCAGATCCTTGCGCAGCCGCAACAGGCCGGCTTCCGGGCGCACTTCGTAAGGCACGCTATCCCATTTCGGGCCGCCGACGGCACCGAAGAGAACGGCATCGGCGGCAAGCGCTTTCTGCATGTCGGCTTCCGAGATCGCCGCGCCGTGGGCATCATAGGCAGAGCCGCCGACAAGGCCTTCGTCGGTGACGAAACCGCCATCCATCGCCTCGTTCATATAGGCGATGATCTTGCGGACCTCGCCCATGGCCTCGGGACCGATGCCGTCACCCGGCAGCAGGAAAAGATTGCGCACAGTCATGAAACCCTCCTGGGAAAAACAAGTTGCGGTTTCTTAGACCCCGGAAATGGGCATTTCAAGCGAGAGAAGGGATGAATCGGTACGCTTCGCTTTGAGCTGCGACGGTTGCTCCTGTGCCCGCAAAAGGATTAGAACCGGTCAGCCACCTTTATGTCCCCGGATGTTCCCATGCCTTCAGCACCCCTCCATCTCGATACGCCCTTGGTTCAGACAGCACCAGGCTACAGCGCCAGCGGCAAACCGCTCTGGCTGAAGCTCGATGCGCTGCAGCCTTCCGGCAGCTTCAAGCTGCGCGGCGTCGGCCGGCTTTGCCAGTACGAGGTGGAAAATGGTGCGCGCGAGATCTTCTGTGCGTCCGGCGGTAATGCCGGCATTGCCGCCGCCTATGCCGGCCGGGCGCTCGGTGTGCCGGTCACCATCGTCGTGCCGGAGACGACGGCCGCCGATGTGCAACAGACGATTGCCGCAACGGGCGCGAAAGTGCTCGTTCATGGTTCGGTTTTCGACGAGGCCAATGCCCATGCGGTCGAACTCGCCCGCAGCCGCAAGGCGACCTATGTTCACCCCTTCGACCATCCGCTTCTGTGGGATGGCCATGCGACGCTGATCGACGAGGTGGTGGCGAAGGGTGCGAAATTCGATTGCGTCGTCACCAGCGTCGGCGGTGGTGGGCTGCTTGCCGGCATTGTCGAGGGGTTGAAGCGCAACGGGCTTTCCGATGTGCCGGTGATCGCCGTCGAAACCGAAGGGGCGGCCTCGCTGAATGCCAGCCTCGAAGCGAATGAGCGTATCACTCTTGCCGCCATAACCTCGATTGCCACTTCGCTCGGCGCGCGGCAGGTGGCGCAGCATGTCTTTGACCTGCCGAAGCAGCATCCGATCGAAAGCATTGTCGTCAGCGACGCCGATGCCGTTGCCGCCTGCCTGAAATTTGCCGATGCGCAGCGCATTCTGGTCGAGCCGGCCTGCGGTGCGGCACTGGCCGTTGCCGATGTGCATGCCGGGCTGCTCGCGCGCTTTAACAATCCGCTCATCGAAGTCTGCGGCGGCATCGGCGTGTCGCTCGAAAAGCTTAAGGGCTGGAAAGAGAAGTTTCTCTGATCTGAGATCAAAGAAAAAGCCGGGCGAAGCCCGGCTTGATCGATAATTTATTGGAGAGCACTTAGGCCGCCCAAGGGTGCGAAGCGGCGTTCTTCTTTTCGAAGCTGTCGATCGCCCTGCCCTTTTCCAGGGTCAGGCCGATATCGTCGAGGCCGTTCAGCAGGCAGTGGCGCTTGAATTCGTCGAGATCGAACTTGATCAAGCCACCATCGGGGCCGGTGATCTCCAGGTTCTCAAGGTCGATGGACAGGATGGCATTGGAGCCGCGCGAGGCGTCGTCCATCAGCTTGTCGAGATTTTCCTGGCTGACCATGATCGGCAGGATGCCGTTCTTGAAGCAATTGTTGTAGAAAATGTCGGCGAAGCTGGTCGAGATGACGCAGCGGATGCCGAAATCGAGGAGCGCCCAGGGCGCGTGCTCGCGCGAGGAGCCGCAGCCGAAATTGTCGCCGGCAACCAGGATCTTGGCATCACGGTAGGCCGGCTTGTTCAGCACGAAATCGGGGTTTTCGGAGCCGTCCTCGTTGTAGCGGGCTTCGGCGAAAAGGCCGGTGCCGAGGCCGGTGCGCTTGATCGTCTTCAGATAATCCTTCGGAATGATCATGTCGGTGTCGACGTTGACGACCGGCAGGGGCGCTGCAACGCCCGTGAGCTTCACGAATTTATCCATGACCCATGCTCCATTTCAGCAAATCTACTTCCTGATTTTGCATCTAGTCCAGTTTTCCGCCGAAATGAAGGAGAATCTTTCTAAAGCGTGTCACGATCTTTCAGATGGCTTGTCACGCTTTAGGTCTTTGCTTCCCGCATGTCGTCATCGCAAAAACCGCTGCACACTTTTGCGCGACATGCTTTAGATGGCGGCCACGCGACGTTTCGCGCGGCCTGCCCTCTGCGTACGTGCCGTTACTTGGTCGGTGCGTTCAGGCCCCAGAGGACGCCGAACGGGTCGCGAAGCTGGCCGTAGCGGTCGCCCCAGAACATCAGTTCGACCGGCATGACGACCTCGGCACCGGCGGCGACAGCGCGCTCCCACCAGAAATCGATATCGTCGATAACCAGCTGGATGGCGAAGCCTTCATGGCCTTTGAAGGGATGGCCGTATTCGGGATAGGCATCCGACAGCATGAGGGAACTGCCGTTGATGTAGAGATGCACATGCATCGTCCGGCCGCTCTCGTCGACCGGCACGATATAGGCTTCTTCGGCGCCGAAGGCTTTTTTGTAGAATTCCGCGGCTTTGACCGCGCCACCGACCGTCAGATAGGGAAGTAGGCCATTCTTGACCGGCGGCATCTTGACCGGATTGTTTTCCGTCGTCGCATCCATGCTCGTCCTCCATTCGTTGTGAAGCGCCGGCAGAATGCCCGGCTGCTTCAAAGACGTATGATGGAAGCATGATGCGACAATGTCGGTCGGCTTTTTTAGCGAGAGCTGCTCAGAGATCGATAATCGTGCCGCGGCCGTCGTTCCAGATGCGCATCTCCGGCTTACCGTTGTTTGCCTTGGCGCGGACTGGAGCGGGCTTCATCTTCATCGAAAGCGCGCGTCCGACCATGAGCACGGTCAGGATGCCGCCGACGGCAAGCGTCACCGAGAAGGTGAAAAGCAGCATGGCCACGAAAACGGTGGCGCCGGCAAGCATGAAGAAGATGGAGCGAATGTTCTGCATGGGTTTGAGACCTTTCTTCGGAAAGGAATGTGGTCCTTCTTTTTCCTCTCTGCAAGGCAAGCATGGCTTTTTGTTGTTCTGCGCGTCGTTCCGGGGCGGGCTGCTTGCTTCGGCCTTCAAAGCTTGGCACTAATTCAGCCATGAGCCGAAACCCAGCGACCCGCTCCGTCCGCCTGCGCCGTTCGGTGCTGAGTGTGCCCGCCATCAATCTGCGTGCCCTCGAAAAGACCCATGCGGTCGATTGCGATGCGGTGATCTTCGATCTCGAAGATTCCGTGGCGCCGGAAAAGAAGGGGCAAGCGCGGGAAAACCTGAGGCGCTTCTTTTCGGATCGGCCGCTCGAAAACAAGGAGCGGATTATCCGCATCAACAGCCTGTCATCGGATTTCGGGCCGGCGGACATGGAGCTGGTGACGGCGCTTGGTCCCGATGCTGTGCTGCTGCCGAAGGTCGACGAGCCGCAGGATATCACTGATATCAGCGACTTTCTCTTCGAAGCGGATGCAGCGGAAGATCTGCGCATCTGGGCGATGATCGAGACGCCGCGCGGCATCCTGAATGCAGCGGCAATCGCGGAAGCGGGACGCACGACGGGCTCGCGGCTCGATTGCCTCGTCGTCGGGCTCAACGACCTGCGCAGGGAAACGGGCGTGCTGGCCCAGCCGGGGCGGACCTATCTCGTGCCATGGCTGATGCAGGTCGTCCTGGCGGTCAGCGCTTACGGGCTCGATGCAATCGACAGCGTCTTCAACGATTTCAGGGACGAACAGGGTTTCGATGCCGAATGCCTGCAGGGCCGGGCCATGGGTTTTGCCGGCAAGATGCTGATCCACCCCACCCAGATCGAGCCTGCCAACCGCCATTTCGGCCCGGATCCGGCGGCCATTGCGGAAGCAGAGGCGATCATATCAGCCTTTGCCGACCCCGCTTCCGATGGTTTGAACGTCATCAATTCAGGTGGGCGGATGATCGAGCGGCTGCATCTTGTCCAAGCCGAAGCTCTGGTTCATAAAGCTCGCCTGATTTCTGCAAGAAAGCCCGCCTGATGAAACTCTACCGCTTCCTGACCGGTCCCGACGATGCTTCCTTCTGCCACAAGGTCACCGCCGCCCTCAACAAGGGCTGGTCACTGGAGGGCTCGCCGACATATGCCTTCAATGCCGCGACCGGCGCGATGCAGTGCGGCCAGGCCGTCGTCAAGACTGTCGAAGGCAAGGATTACCATCCCGAGGTGAAGCTCTCCGAGCAATAGCTCGTTCTGCCGGACACCCGGCTTCAGCGATCGGCGGCTTCCTCGGCGCTTTCCTCGATCCGCTCCATATCATCGTCGCTCAGCCCGAAATGGTGGCCGATTTCGTGGATCAGGACGTGGGTGATGATGTCGCCGAGCGTCTCGTCATTCTCAGCCCAGTAATCGAGAATAGGCCGCCGATAGAGGCGGATGCGGTTGGGCATCTCGCCGGTTTCCACTGTGAAACGTTCGGAAATGCCCCTGCCCTCGAAAAGACCAAGCAGATCGAAAGGGGTTTCCAGCGCCATGTCCTCGAACACGTCGTCATCGGGGAAATCTTCGATCTCGATCGTCAGGTTGGTGGTCAGCTGGCGGAATTCTTCCGGCAGATGGCTGTAGGCCTCCATGGCCAGCGACTCGAAGGCGCTTATCGTCGGCGCATGGCGGTCCCGCCAATCATCGCTCTGGTCTATGCGGGCCATGAATAATCCTTCCTTTGCGGGCCATATAGAACCTTTATCGCCGATTTTCGAGTGCGGAATCAAAGGCAGGAATAAATTCATATAAAATGGCCGTTGACTCTTCATTAGCTCTCTGGAATCTATAAGAACATAACAGGAACAAGACGGATTGGAGAAACGCCATGGCGCAGCACGCCCTGGCGCGCGAGCGGCTTTTTGCGCTCCGCGAAACCATCGCCAGACTAGAGGGGAAGCCGGCGCCGGCGCTTGCGGCGGCCGAGCGGGAAACCCTGGCGGAAGGCGGCAAGGCGCCCCGGAGATGCATTCTGCCGCCGCTGGCGTTTGGGGTGGAATGTCTTGATGAGGCGCTGGAAGGCGGTCTGCCGCTCGATGCAATCACCGAATTCCGCTCGATTTTGTCTCGCGATGCAGGTGCTGCCAGCGGGCTGGCAATGGCTGTCGCAGCGCGGCTGCAGAAGCAGGAAGCGGATGCCGGCAGGCTTTCGCCGTTCCTCTGGATCGGCGATGCTGTCGGCACGCTGGAGGCCGGCCGTCCCTATGCCCCCGGGCTTCTGGATTTCGGGCTGAGCCCGGAGCGGTTTCTCCATGCGGCGCCGCGCAAGCTGGACGAGGCGCTCTGGCTGGTGGAGACGGCGGTGGAAAGCGCTGCTTTTTCGGCCGTCATCTTCGAAGTGCGCGGCAATCCCGCCCATTTCGGTCTGACCGAAAGCCGCAGGCTCAGCCTTCGGGCGCGTGCTGCCCGCCGTCCGCTCTTTATTGTCCGTCAAGCCGGGGCGGAGGAGGCGAGCAGCGCGGCCTTCCGTCTGCATGTCGAGCCGGCCCCGTCCGGTCTGCGGCCATTGCCGGATGGATCGAAGCTTTCCGGCAGCATCGGCAATCCGATTTTCCGTCTGACGCTGGAGAAGAGCCGTAACCCGGCCCCGCTCTCCTTTTTTCTGGAGTGGAACCCCCATGAACGCGAATTTCTCCCTGTCGCCGAACCAAACCTCGTTCGTCCTCCAAGCGAACAGTCAACGGATTCTAGCGCTCAGCTTCCCGCATCTGCCAACGGACCGAATCGCCCGCAGGCGGTGGGGGCTCTCCTGGCGTTCGAAAGGGCGTCCTGAGACGCCGCCTATCGTCTGTTCCGGCAAGCTCAACAATGCGATGCGGCTGACGGCTCTGGACGAGTTGGCCGAGAGGCTGGGCCTGAAGAAGGAGCAGGGCGTTGCCGAAGCGCGCGCCATGTACCCATTGCTCGAGGTCGCGGAAGAGGATCCGGAGGCCGACCGCCGGTTGCTGGAGGCCATTGCCGACTGGTGCGACCGCTATACGCCGCTGGTGGCGTTCGACGGCAAGGACGGCCTGTTTCTGGATATTAGCGGCTGCGCCCATCTCTTCGGCGGGGAAAAGACGCTTCTCAAGGATGTGCTGTCGCGGCTTTTTCATATGGGGTTCGATGCGCGCGGGGCGATCTCGTCGTCGCCAGGCCTTTCCTGGGCCGCGTCGCGCTTCGGGCAAGGCGGCGTGATCGAGGACGAGGAAACGGAGCATGTGCTGCTGCCCTTGCCGGTCGCGGCCTTGCGGCTGGAAGGACGAACCGTCGATGCCCTGAAGAAGCTCGGTCTGAAATATGTCGGCGACGTCATCGATGCACCGCGGGCGCCGCTGACCCGCCGGTTCGGCCCGGGGCTGCTTCTGCGTCTCGATCAGGCGCTCGGACGTGAAGAGGAGCCGGTCTCGCCCCGGCGTCCGGTTGCCAGTCTCTCGGCCGAAAGCCGCCTGATCGAGCCGATCGGGACGGAAGAACAGATCCTTGCCGTCACCAGGCAGGTCGCCATGTCGCTGCAGCCGTCGCTGGAGGCGCGAGGCGCCGGCGGGCGGGTGTTCGAACTGGTGCTGTTCCGGGTCGACGGCAGGGTCTTTCGTATCTCCGTCGGCGCTTCGCAGCCGCTTCGCGAACCAAAGTTCATTGCCGGGCTTTTTTCCGAGCGATTGCAGGCGGTCTATGACGATCTCGATGCCGGCTATGGTTTCGAAATCCTGCGGTTGAATGTGTTGCGGCATGATCCCTTCAACGAGGCACAGGCTGATTTCGAGGGCGACCGCCAGGGAGAAATCTCGCTTTCGGCCTTCGTCGATCGGGTCTCGGCCCGGCTTGGCGCGGATTGCCTGCAAAGCTTCCAGCTCCGCGAGAGCCATGTGCCGGAACGCGCCGTCATCACGGTTCCTGTGATGGATAGTCTTCCCAGGCGGAAAGCGGCGCAGGACATCCAACTTCCTTTCCGCCAAGAGCGTCCGCTACGGCTCTTTGCCACGCCGGAGCCGGTCGAAATCATGCTTGCCGAAGTGCCCGATGGCCCGCCGCAGGTTTTCCGCTGGCGGCGCATGCAGCATCAGGTGGCAAGAAGCGAAGGGCCGGAACGGATCGCCATGGAGTGGTGGATCGACGGGGATGACGCCGAGGCGCGTGACTATTTCCGTATCGAGGACGAGACCGGACATCGCTTCTGGATCTATCGTCGCGGTTTCTACGGCCGGGAACTTGATCCCCGCTGGTTCATGCACGGTGTGTTTGCATGAAGAGCGGGTCCGCATTTTTCGAGATCGGCGTGAGAACGAATTTTTCGTTTCTCGAAGGCGCCGCCAGTCCGGAAGAGATGGTCGTGCAGGCCGCTCATCTCCGGCTCGGCGGTCTCGGGATTGCGGACCGGAATTCGGTTGCCGGCGTAGTCAGGGCGCATGCGCAGGCGGAGCAGCTCGAGGAGAGATACAAGAACCGCGATGCGATTATGGCCCAGGCGGAGAAGCAAGGGAAAAAAGAAACGATTCTCCATCCGATCCGGGTTCAGCCGGGCGCCCGCCTCGTCTTTTCCGATGACACGCCTGATATCCTCGCCTACCCACGCAATCGGCGGGGCTGGGCAAATCTCTGCCGTCTTCTCAGCGCCGGCAATCTGAAGGAAGAAGCGGTCAAGGGAAGCTGCATTCTCACGGAAGCGGAGCTGATGGAATGGGGGGACGAGATGATGCTTGCGCTCGTTCCCGATCGCACCCTTATCGATCATCAGGCGGGTCAGTCGACGCTGGAAGATTATCTGGAACGATTTCGCAGACGGTTCCGCAAGGCTTTTTTTATGGCGCTGGCGCCAGCCTATGACGGCCGCGACAGGCAGGTCTTTGCGGTGCTTGCCATGCTTGCGGCACAAAATCGCGTGCCGCTGATTGCGACCAACCAGCCGCTTTATCATCATCCTGAACGCCGGCCGCTTTCGGATGTGGTGATCGCGATCCGGGAGCATATACAGATAGCGCAAGCCGGATTCCTGCTGGCGCCGAATGCCGAGCGCTACCTCAAGGATTCACGTGAAATGGTCCGGATCTTCCGGGACTATCCTGGTGCGATCGAAAATAGCCAGGCCTTCTTCGGCAAGCTGAGCTTTTCGCTGAAGGAATTGGAGCATAATTATCCACCTGAAAACGATCCCGGCGAAACACCGCAGCAGACGCTCGAGAGGCTGACGAGGGCAGGAGCCGCAAGGCGCTATCCCGAGGGTGTTCCGCTCAAGGTGGCGACGCAGATCGATTACGAGTTAAAACTCATCGGCGACAAGAACTACGCTTCCTACTTCCTGACGGTTCACAGGATCATCCAGCACGCCCGTTATGACCTCAAGGTCTTGTGCCAAGGACGCGGATCGGCGGCAAATTCGGTCATCTGCTATTGTCTCGAAATTACGGAAGTCGATCCTCAAAAGAGCACGCTGCTGTTCGACCGTTTCATTTCGATGGATCGCGACGAACCGCCGGATATCGATGTCGATTTCGAGCATGATCGGCGCGAAGAGGTCATCCAGTTCATCTACAGAACCTACAAAAGAGAACATGCCGGGCTGACGGCGGGGGTGACCACCTACCGTACCCGTTCGGCCGGCCGCGAGGTCGCCAAGGCCTTCGGGCTGTCGGAGGATGTCCAGTCGGCGATCAGCAGCCTCATCTGGGGCTGGTCGGAGGATAATCTTTCCGAGAGGGATGCAAAGGCGGCTGGTCTCGATATCAAGGATCCGGTCACCAGGAACGTGCTGAAATATGCCTCCGAGCTTCTCGGCTTTCCGCGCCACCTCACCCAGCATGTCGGCGGCTTCGTCATCACGCGGGACCGGCTCGATGAAGTGGTGCCGATCATGAAGACGGCAATGCCGGATCGCTACATGATCGAATGGGACAAGGACGATCTCGACAATGTCAAGGTCCTCAAGGTGGATGTGCTGGCGCTCGGCATGCTGACCTGCTTGCGGAAGGGTTTTTCGCTGCTTGAACTGCATTACGACGTGAAGAAGACGCTCGCAGATCTCGGCAACAGGGAGCATGGAGACGAAGGCAGGCCGGTTTACGAGATGATGGGCCGGGCCGATACGCTTGGCGTCTTCCAGATCGAGAGCCGGGCGCAGATGAGCATGCTGCCGCGTCTTAAGCCGAAGGTATTCTACGACCTCGTCATCGAGGTGGCGATCGTCCGGCCAGGACCGATCCAGGGCGATATGGTACATCCCTATCTGAAGCGCCGGGAGCAGCGGGCCAAGAATATCCCGATCGAATATCCGAGTAAGGAGCTGGAAGCGGTTCTGGAAAGAACCCTCGGCGTGCCGTTGTTCCAGGAACAGGCGATGCAGATCGCCATCACAGCTGCAGGCTTTGCGCCTGGAGAAGCCGACAAGCTTCGCAGAGCGATGGCGACATTCAAGCGAACCGGCACGATCGGCAATTTCGAGAAGCGGTTCCTCGAGGGAATGGTCTCAAAGGATTATGCCCCGGAATTTGCACAGCAGTGTTTCAACCAGATCAAAGGCTTCGGTGAATATGGTTTCCCTGAAAGCCATGCCGCCTCCTTTGCACTGCTGGTCTATGCCTCCTCATGGCTCAAGGCCTATTATCCCGACGTCTTCTGCGCGGCGATGCTGAATTCCCAGCCCATGGGGTTTTATGCGCCGGCGCAGCTGGTGCGGGATGCACGCGAGCACGGGGTAAAAATCCTGCCGGTCGACATCAACGAATCCGACTGGGACTGCGGTCTGGAAGCGGCCGCTTTCGATCCGAATGCCATCGATTTTCGCCACCATGAGATGCGCGGGGTCATCAAGGCACGGCACGCGGTGCGGCTCGGCTTTCGGCAGATCAAGGGCGTTTCGGATAAAGAGATGGAGCTGCTCATCAGAAATCGAGGCAAAGGCTACAGCTCCGTTCGGGATCTCTGGCTGCGGTCTGGCCTGCAGAAATCCGTCATCGAGCGACTGGCGGATGCGGATGCGTTCCAATCCCTCAAACTATCACGACGCGACGCGCTCTGGGCTGTGCGGGCGCTGGATGTGAAGAGCGCCGCCGAGGAGCTGCCGCTTTTCGAGCAGGCCCGTCATCTCGACCTCCAGATCGAGCCTGCAACGAAGCTGCCTGAAATGCTGCCGGGAGAGCAGGTCATCGAGGATTATCGTTATCTCTCGCTGTCGCTGAAGGCGCATCCGGTCTCCTTCCTGCGCGAGGAATTGCGCAAGGTGGGCGTGACGCGCAATGTCGATCTTTTAAAGGTCGCAAACGGGCATCGGGTGACGATCGCAGGCCTCGTGCTGGTGCGCCAGCGGCCGGGTTCGGCCAAGGGCGTGATCTTCATGACGCTTGAGGACGAGACCGGGGTGGCCAATGCAATCGTCTGGAACAAGATATTCGACACATACCGTTCGGTTGTGATGGGCGCCCGGCTGGTGAAAATCCGCGGCAGGCTGCAAAGCCAGAGCGGTGTGATCCATACCGTCGTCGAGCATATCGAAGACATGACGCCGACGCTCGGTATCCTGCAACGCGAGGCCCGGCGTTTCGGGGTCTGCGAGCGAGCAGACGAAGTGCTGAGACCGGGAGTCGATCAGCGGCAGAAAAAGCTTGCACAAGAGAGGGCGGAGCTGGAAAAACGGATGGCTGCCACAGACAGCAATTCCGGCGCAGCGGAAACCGCTGTGGTGATGCCGCGCGGCCGCAACTTCCATTAATAGATATCGCACCGATCAGGGCCATGCGGTGCGCCTTCATCTGCTTTCTGGCTGCATCCCCCTGGAACCGCTACATAATCACCAGCGATATGCCTGTGGCCCGATTCGGACGCCGCTGTTCTCTGATGCGGGGCTCGAATTTTTTCTTGACAGCCACCATCTTCTTTAGCAGAAAACACGATAGTCAGTGTCATGTTTGGAATGAAGACGTGCTTGTCTGCAGCTGCAATTATATAACCGACAAGGAAATCCGGGAGGTTATCACCAACCTTCTCGACGAAGACTGTTGGCAGCTTATCGTGCCGGCGAAGGTCTATCACGCCATGGAAAAACGCGGTCGTTGCTGTGGCTGCTTTCCAAACGTCGTCGACATCATTGTGCAGACAACCGAGGAGTATCATGCCCGTCGCCACTCGACGGAGGCCGAGATATTTGATTTCATGTCCCGCTTGAAGCAATTCCATGAGGAAAACAGGAGAGCGGACATTGAAAGGCGACAAAAAGGTCATCGAGCGGCTTAACGAGGCGTTGTTCCTCGAGCTCGGGGCGGTCAATCAATATTGGGTTCACTATCGTCTGCTTGAGGACTGGGGCTACACCAAGCTCGCCAAAAAGGAGCGCGCCGAATCCATCGAAGAGATGCATCATGCCGACCGGCTTGTTGCCCGCATCATTTTCCTCGAAGGCCATCCCAATCTGCAGACCCTTGCGCCTCTGCGCATCGGCCAGAACGTCAAGGAAGTGCTGGAAGCCGATCTCGCCGGCGAATACGACGCCCGCGCGGCCTACAAGAAATCGCGCGATATCTGTCACGAGGCCGGTGATTACGTTTCGATGAAGCTCTTCGAAGAGCTGCTGATGGATGAGGAAGGCCATATCGACTTCCTCGAAACGCAGCTCGATCTGCTCGGGAAAATCGGCGAGAGCAAATACGGCCAGCTCAACGCCGATTCCGCCAACGAAGCCGAATAGTATTCGATGACAAGCCGGCCGCCTGGGCGGCCGGTTCCGCATCTGACGGTATCAGCTGCCGACCCGTCCGATCATCCGGTATCGATCAGTCTTCCGACTGCAATGCTGCCAGATGCTGGAATTCGGCCACCACCTGGTCGTAGACGCTGCGCTTGAAGGAAACGATCAGCCCCGGCAATTCCTGCATCGGCTTCCATTCCCAGGAATCGAATTCCGGCTCGTGGCCGCCTGGCGGCGGGTTGATGGCGATCTCGCTGTCGTCGCCGTCGAAGCGGAAGGCGAACCAGCGCTGCGTCTGGCCGCGGAACTTTCCCCTTAGCCCGATACCGATCAGTGCCGGCGGCAGATCATAGTTGATCCAGTCTCTCGCTTCGGCAAGCAAGGTCACCGTCTTGATGCCGGTCTCCTCGTAGAGTTCGCGGTAGGCGGCGTCCAATGGATCCTCGCCCTCGTCGATGCCCCCTTGAGGCATCTGCCAGAGCTGCGGCGAGCCGTCATACTCCGAATTGCCGTCGGGAATGCGTCGTCCAGCCCAGACAAGGCCAGCGCGGTTCAGGATCATTACGCCGACGCAAGGGCGGTAGGGCAGATCCTCGGCTTTCACGGTCGCCTGGCTCATCTTCTTCTCCGTTCAAGGATTTTCTCGGGGATTTCAGGGGTTACGAGGATCGGTGGAAAGGGCGGCGACGCCGACGATCTCGATGCCGCGCATCGCAGCCTCCTCGCTCCATTTGGCGATGGCGTCAACACTCTCATCGAAAGCCGAAGCGACGCCGATTGCCTGGCCGTTCTTGCGGGCAATGCGCTCGAGCTCGTCGAGCTTCTTCAGGACGGCGTTTATATCGAGCTGGCCATCGAGCTGCAGATCGGCGAAGGCATAGGGCAGTTCGGTTCCCTTGGCGACCGCCGCCGTCTTCGACTGCGCCGACGTGCCGTCGTCGAGGAACAGCAGGCCGCGCTTGCCGATATCGCGCATGACAGGTTCCATGGCGGTGGAATCGGACAGGAAACGTCCGCCGAGATAATTCATGACGCCGGTATAATTGGTGATCTCGCCCATCGCCTTGTGCAGGTTCTCGATATTGCGGGCGGGCGGTTTCGTGGTCAGCAGCGTTTCCGGACCGGGATCATTCGTCGGGTAATCAAACGGCTCGAGCGGCACTTGCAGAAGAATTTCGTGGCCGCCGCGGCGGGCTTCCTGCATCCAGCGCTGCAGGCTGTTGCCGCTTGCGGCAAAGGCAAAGGTGATTTCCTCCGGCAATTCAGCGATGGCGCGCTGCGTTCCGGTCTGGCTGAGCCCGAGGCCGCTGACGACGATGGCGATGCGGACACCGCGTGCGCCGGACGCGGGACGGGCATATTGATCCATCGGCCGCCGGCCATCGGGACCGACGATCGGAAGCCTGCCAAACGGGGTTTGTTCGAGCAGTGCTTCATTCGGCTGGGCCGCCATGCGCGGATCCTGGCCGATCTGCATGGCATCCACCAGCACCGGCCCGCTGCCATCGCGCGGGCGGGGGCTGTATTTGGTGACGACGGAGCCGTCGCCGGTGACCATCTGTTCGACAGTGGCGCCTGAGCGCGGTTCGGCGCGCGGCATGCCGTCCGGCGTCTTTGTGGCGGTTGTCGTCGGTGGCGGAGGCGTATTGGGGGGCGTTGCGGCTCGTTCTGCCGCTGGTGGTTTGGTGCGTTCGAGCCCATCGCCGCGAAACGCCGTATAGAGGGAAAAGCCGCCTATCGCGAAAAGACAAAGACTGGCGGCGATGCGGCCCAGGCGCAAAACACCCGGCCGCCGGCTGCCAGTTTTGCGGTTGCCGCCCAAAGGCGCATGCAGGTCCGTTCCCAATTTTTCGCCCGCTCCAAAACCGGGAAACAGCAGAAAGGGTCAAGGCCGGGCAACTCGCCCGGCCTTGAGGTGATCATTACTTGGCGACGACGGCTTTGTCAGGGTTTGGCGGGAAGGCCGGATCGGTCTTCTTGCCGCGCAGCAGATCGAGCGCGTAGTTCAGCTGAACGTCGTCCTTCGGGTCCGGCGGCACATAGGCAACCGAGCCCGAACCTTCGTCCGTCTCGCTCTGGCCCTTGATATGGCCGCGCAGACTGGATTCGCCTTCGGTCACCATCTTGCCCTGCAGTTCCTGCGGCAGCGGCTCCTCGACCTTGATGTCGGGGGTGATGCCGGTGCCTTGGATCGAGCGGCCCGACGGCGTGTAATAGAGCGCCGTGGTCAGGCGCAGCGCGCCGTTTTCGCCGAGCGGGATGATCGTCTGGACGGAGCCCTTGCCGAAAGAGCGTGTGCCGAGAACGGTGGCGCGGCGCAGATCCTGAAGAGCGCCGGCGACGATTTCCGATGCGGAAGCCGAACCGCCGTTGATCAGCACGATAACCGGCTTGCCATCCGTCAGGTCGCCCGGACCGGCATTGAAGCGGCGGGTTTCATCGGGATTGCGGCCGCGCGTCGAAACGACTTCGCCACGCTCCAGCAGGGCATCGGAGACATTGATCGCCTGGTCGAGCAGGCCGCCCGGATTGAGCCGCAGGTCGAGGACATAACCTTTCAGCTTGTCGGCCGGAACGGTGTCCTTGATCTTCTTGATCGCCTTTTCCATATCAGGATAGGTCTTCTCGGTGAAGGAGATGATGCGGAGATAACCGACATCGTCCTCGACACGCGACTTGACGGCCTGGACGGCGACGACGTCACGGACGATCGTCAGCTCGATCGGCTTGTCGGCGCCCTTGCGGATCAGCGTCAGCTTGATCGGTGTGTTGACGGCGCCGCGCATCTTCTCAACGGCGTCTTCCAGCTTCAGGCCGCGCACGGACTGGCCGTCGATCTCGGAGATATAATCGCCGGCGAGAACACCGGCCTTGGCGGCGGGCGTATCGTCGATCGGGGTGATGACCTTGACGAGGTCGTCTTCCATGGTGACTTCGATGCCGAGGCCGCCGAACTCACCCTTCGTCTGGGTGCGCATGTCCTCGGCGTCCTTCGCATTCATATAGCTCGAATGCGGATCCAGCGAGGAGAGCATGCCGTTGATGGCGTTCTCGATCAGCTTGTCTTCGGCCGGCGGCGTCACGTATTGGGCGCGCACTCGCTCGAAGACATCGCCGAACACCGAGAGTTCCTTGTACGTCGAGGATCCGGCCGCTTCTGCCGGCGCACCCGCCGAGTAAATGACGCTCATTGCGGTCGCACCCATCAATGCGCCGACCAGAACAAAAGAAGCCCTACGAATCATTGCGTGCCTTTCCAGTGTCTTTGGCGGTCCACCATGGTCGGGAATCGACCGGTTTACCGTCCTTTCGAAATTCAATGTAAAGCGTTGGCCGGTCCGTTGCCAGCGCCAATGCAGTTGCGCTTGCCACTCTTTTCGCACCCATCACGGCGAGCGGCTCGCCGGAGAAAACGAACTTTCCCTGACGGGTATTGATCGTATCCATTCCCGAGAGAACCAAGTGGTACCCATCGCCGGTGTCGAGGATGATCATCTGGCCGTAACTGCGGAAAGCGCCGGCGAAAACCACCAGCCCATCCGCAGGCGCCGTCACCACCGTCTCCGGATTGGTGGCGACCGTCATTCCCATGGCCTCGTGCCCGGTGCCGTCGGCATCGCCGAACTGGCGCAGGATATCGCCCGCGACGGGCACCTCCAATTTCGCCTTCAATTCTCCGAAGGGATATGCGGGCGCAATGCGGTTTTTATCGGGCACGCCGCTGTCGGCCAAGGCCTTGGCCTGGGCGCGCTGCTCGTCCGTCATCAGCTTGCGGTTCTCCTCCGCCTGGCGGGCAGCGGCAGCAGCGTCGCGCACCGAAGCGATCTCGGATTCCATAGAGGCGACAAGGCCTTCAAGGCTGGTCGCCTTGCCCGCCAGCTCCTCGGAGCGTTTTCTCTCGGCGGTGAGTTCGGTGGCATTGCTGCGGCTGAGCTTGTCGTTTTCGGCAAGCAGCAGGTCCATGCGCCGCTCTTCCTCGATACCGTTCGTCATCGTCGCGGTCAGGCCGGCCTTCTCGGCGGTACTTGCGGTCTGCAATGCGGCGAGGCTTGCAAGGTCTCCGGCAAGCTTGTCAGTCTCCTTGCGGATACCGGGCACGACGGCGCCGAGCAGGATGGCGCTGCGCACCGAGGCGAGCGCGTCATCAGGGGTGACGAGCAAAGCGGGCGGTGGGTTGCGGCCCATGCGCTGGAGGGCTGCCAGCACCTCGGCCAGGAGGCCGCGGCGCTCGTGCAGGGAGCGGCGGATGCCATCCTCCTTGACGCCGAGATCGGCAAGCTTCTTCTCGCTTGCCAGGATCTGCTTGTCGAGCGCCTTGCGGCGGGCCGCGGACTCGATCAGTGCCTGGCGGATGCTTTGCGTGCTCTTTTCCAGATCGGCGATGCTCTGTTTAAGCGCACTCACCTTGTCGGAGGAGAGGCTGATCGTTTTCGACAGGGTTTCGAGTTCGGTACGGGTCTGATCCCGTTTGGCGGCCAGTTCGGCGGCCGGATCGGGAGGCGCCGGCTCACCTGCCGGCTGCGGTGCCGATTGTGCTGCCTCGGGGGCGGCATCTTGCGCCAGGACGATGAAGGGATTTGCCGACACGGCAATCACCGCCACGCCGACCCCGGCTGCGATAGCCGGCAGGATCATGCGGTATCGCCTGGTTGCTTCTCTCGTCATGCGTGTTGGGGCACTTTCTCAAAACGCGTGCAGACTAAGCTGATTTGGCACGCTTTGCCAGAAAGTTTGAAGCATAACAGCCGGCTGACAGAACACGGCTGCGTGACAATGCGAATTGCCGAGCGGCGGGGAATCAGACGCGGTGATAGGGGTGGCCGGACAGGATGGTCACGGCGCGATAAAGCTGTTCGGCGATCAGCGTGCGCACGAGTTGATGCGGCCAGGTCATCTTGCCCAGGCAAAGCGTGGTGTCGGCACGGTCGTAGAGGGATGGATCGAGGCCGTCGGCGCCGCCGATGGCAATGGTCAGCTCGCGTTTGCCCTGGTCGCGATAGGAGCCGAGCAGGTTTGCGAAGGCTTCGCTGTCAAGCGCCTTGCCGCGTTCGTCGAGAAGGATGAGGATGCTGCCATCGGCAAGCGATTTCAACAGCAGCGCCGCTTCCTCGCGCTTGCGGGTTTCCCCGTTGGAAGCACGGCTTTCGGCAACTTCGGCAATACGGGACAGTTCGAGGCCGACGGCAGGGCCGGCCTTGGCGAAACGGTCGAAATAACGGGCCGCAAGATCCTTTTCGGGGCCGGATTTCAGCCGTCCCACCGCAAAAAGACCAACTCGCATTCATCCGCTCCTGCTGATGCGGCACATCTTGCGCACAAGGCGTCACCGGCCGGCTTCTGATGTTTTCCGGCCAGTCAATGCCACGTTTCAGGCGTCGGGCAGAATGCCGGACCGCCTGTCAGTGCCGTGTTTCTTCATCCATATCCGGAGCCGCCCACATCTTTTCGATGTTGTAGAATTCGCGGATTTCGGGACGGAACACGTGCACGATAATGTCACCGGTGTCGATCAGGACCCAATCGCCGCCTTCCTGACCTTCGACGCGGGCCGTACCGAGGCCGTCGTCCTTCAGGTCGGTGAGCAGATGATCCGAGATCGCCATGACATGCCTGCTCGAGCGGCCGGAGACGACGATCATGTAGTCTCCCAGCGCCGATTTTCCGGCAATGTCGATGGTGACGATATCTTCAGCTTTGGAGTCCTCGAGGCTGGCGAGGACGGTTTCTAGGGCGCGGGCGGCGGCATCGGCGCCACGTTCCGCACTCTTCGGGATAACGGCGAACGTTTTTCCCTTGGCGTGTACTGTTGTCAGTGCTTTCCCTTTCCTGGAATGACAAACCATGCACAACACAGATCCGATCGAGACCGGACCATGGTTAAGATAGGCATCAAACCACTAATGTTTCAAGACGCGCTAAGATACAGAACGGTCGAAAATCCGATCTGGCGTCCGAATTGAAGAATATTGCCGCTCGGGCTGCTTGTGCGGCCGGTGTACAGTTTCCGTACCACGGCGTAAAGTGCGGCAAATTTCACGATTTCACGATTCGATGACCGATCCAGCCGCAAAAACCCTCGTGCCCGTCCTGCGAATCAGCTTCCCGGATGAGGATCGGCTCGGCCATGGGAAGATGGAGCTGCTGGAGCATATCCGCCAGACCGGATCGATCTCGGCGGCGGGGCGGGCGATGGACATGTCCTATCGCCGCGCATGGCTGCTGGTCAGCGAGATGAACCGGATGTTCTGCGAGCAGGTGGTGGAGCCGCAGCGCGGCGGGCAGAAGGGCGGTGGCGCAGCGCTGACGCCGTTCGGCGAGGAATTGCTCGAGCGTTTCCGCCGGATGGAAAAAACGATGCGCACGAGCCTTGCCGGCGATCTCGCCTGGCTCGAGGCCAAGCGCAACCTGCAGCAGCGACACGGCTGATCAGGCCTCCAGGGCCACGGTCTTGACGACGGCGAAGACGACACTTCCCGGTTGGAGATCGAGACGCTCGCAGGAGAGTGTGGTGATGCGGGAAAGAATGATATCGCCGCCGCAATCAAGCCGGATTTCCACCGTTCCGTCCTCGTCCGACGATATCGCCGCGATCCTGCCTTCGAGAATGTTCAGCGCGCTGAGGCCCTCGGGTCTGGTGGTCGCCAGCATGACGTCGCGGGACGGAATGCGGATGCGCACCGGTCTGCCTGAAGTAAGGGCTGCACTCGGAATATGGAGCTGAGAGGATTTCAGGGCGACGGTCGACAGGCGGTGACGCGGATCGAAGCTTTCGACGGTGCCTTCGAGTAGCGCGCCCGCCTCTTTCCGGTCGGCCGCCGCAGAGGGACGGCTCAATATGTCGACGGCGGGACCCGTCGCTTCGACCTTGCCGTCGCGCATGACGACGACCTGGTTTGCCAGCCGCGCCACCTCGGCGATCGAATGGCTGACATAGACGATCGGGATTTCCGTCTCGTCGCGCAGCCGCTCCAGATAGGGCAGGATCTCGGCCTTGCGCGCCTCGTCGAGGGCGGCGAGCGGCTCATCCATGAGAAGCAGGCGGGGCGCGGAGAGAAGGGCGCGGCCGATGGCGACACGCTGCTTCTCACCGCCGGAAAGTTTTGCGGGGCTGCGTTCCAGCAGCGGCTCGATACCGAGCAGGTCGACGATGTGATCGAAGCTTTCACCGCGTGCCGTTCGGGCCGCGAACCAGTGGCCATAGGCGAGATTGGCCCGAACGCTGAGATGCGGGAAAAGCCGGGCCTCCTGGAAGACATAACCGAAGCGGCGGCGATGTTTCGGGACGAAGATGCCGGTTGCTGTTTCGGTCAGGGGCTCGCCGTCGAGGACGACGCGGCCTTCGTCCGGGCGGGCGAGGCCGGCGATGATGCGGATCATCGAGGTCTTGCCGGAGCCGGAGCGGCCGAACAGCGCGGTGACGCCGCGTTCGGAGGTGAAGGCGGCGTCGAGCGAAAAGGTGCCGAGCCTCTGTTTTGCCTCGACGATCAGCGTCATTCCGGGTCGATCCTTTGGCCGGCGAGACGGGCGAGGAATTCGGAGGCGAGCAGCGCGGCCATGGAAATGACGATGGCGACGATTGTCAGGCGCAGTGCGCCGGCATCGCCGCCCGGCACCTGGGTGAAGGTGTATATCGCTGCCGACAGCGTCTGGGTTTCGCCCGGGATGTTGGAAACGAAAGTGATCGTCGCGCCGAATTCACCCATTGCCTTGGCGAAGGAAAGGATCATGCCGGTGATGATGCCGGGCAAGGTCAGCGGCAGGGTGATCGTTAAAAACACCCAGGCGGGACCGGCGCCGAGCGTTCCGGCCGCTTCTTCGAGCTTGCGGTCGACCGCCTCGATCGACAGGCGGATGCTGCGCACCATCAGCGGAAAGGCCATGATGGCGCAGGCGAGCGCCGCACCCGTCCAGCGGAAAGAAAAGACGATGCCGAAATACTGGTCGAGCAGGCTGCCGATCGGACCACGGCGGCCGAACAGGATGAGGAGAAGGAAACCGGTGACGACAGGGGGCAGGATCAGCGGCAGGTGAACGATGCCGTTCAACACCGACTTGCCCCAGAAGCGACCGCGAGCAAGCAGCAGGGCGACGAGGATGCCGAAGGGCAGGCTCGCCAGCATGGCGACAATAGAGACACGCAGGCTGAGCAGGATCGCCGTCCATTCCTCATTGCTCAGGCCCAATATATTCAAATGCAGCTATCTCCAAGATCGAAGGCTCGCTCAGGCGAGCCTCAGTTTGACGACAAATCTCGCTCCTTCTCCGACGTCATCCTCGGCCTTGTGCCGGGCAGATGCTCGGGACAAGCCCGAGCATGACGAAAGAGGAGTTGCCGACTTTGAACCTATGTGAGCCTTCACGCTAAGCTGTCACTGTTGATTCCGCAATCAATTCAGCCCATCATTTCAGGACAGTAAAACCCTGCGCCGTGAAGAAGGCGGCTGTCTTGTCGGATTTCAGGAAGTTGAGATAGGCTGTTGCGTCCGGATTCTTGCTCTCGGCAAGTATGGCGATCGGGTAGATGATCGGCGGATGCGAATCGGCCGGGAAGGTGCCGACGATGGCCACACCCTTATCGGCCGCGGCGTCCGTCTGGTAGACGATGCCGTAAGGCGCTTCGCCGCGGGAGACGAGGGCGAGAGCAGCACGGACGCTTTCGGCGCCGGCGACCTTGGTTTCCACCGATTTCCAGACGCCGAGTTTTTCCAGCGCGGCCATGGCGTATTTGCCGGCCGGAACCGATTTCGGCTCACCCATGGCAAGCTTGCCGTCGCCCAGGAGCCCGGCAAGATCGAAGCCCTGCTTGATCTCGACCGGTTTTGCCTTGTCCTTTTCGGCAACGAGCACGATGCGGTTGCCGAGCAGGTTGGAACGGGTATCGGCCTTGATGAGGTTCTTCTTAGCGACGTAATCCATCCAGTCGAGGTCAGCCGAGATGAAGATATCGGCGGGAGCGGCGTTTTCGATCTGCTTGGCGAGCGCGCCGCTTGCCGCATAGGAGGCAACGGCCTCCGTGCCGCTCTCCTTGGTCCAGGCGGCATTGGCGGCGTCGAGCGCATCCTTGAGGCTCGCCGCCGCAAAGACGGTAAGCTTTTCGGCCGCGGCGGCGGGCGCCGGAAGCGCTGCAGCGCCAAGCCACAGGGCTGATATCGCGGCGGTTGCCAGTTTCATCCATTGGCGGCGGTCTTGCATAAATCATTCTCCAAGGTTCGAAATATTGCGACGAATATAACGGGTAGCGCGCCTTGGCTAGGGATATATCCGGAAAAATATAGCGCACCGGCCGTCTCGTTCGTAGGAACCCAATGCTTCAAACATTCGGCGAGTGCATGGCTTGGACGCAAAATGGGATCTATAGAGCCGGAATATCCAGGCTGCACTTTTGTAAACTTCAAGAATTCTCCGGCGGCAGAACCATGCTCCGTTGATTCCGCCGATAAAAACGGCAGCGCCAAAGCGGCCTATTCGGACAGGATTGCAGTTGGTGCATTGCTGCAATGCACCAATCGATATTCACCTTCGTGCGGAATATGATAAAACACGAGCATCGAAGCGGCGACCTCCTCCTCCCATAGCCGCTCGATAGGGTCGACAACACTCCTCCTCCCAGTTGTCGATCGAGTTTATAAGCCCGACGGATCCTCCCCCGTCGGGCTTTCTCGTTTTCGAACCTTCCTTGAAATTTATTCGGCTTGGCCGTGCGACGAGCCGTTGCGGATTGCCGTCGAGCTCAGGCCGGAGCGCGGCCCGTGGATGAAGGTCCAGGCCGGGGCCTGCTTCTTCCAGAGAATACGGGCATCATCTTCGTCGACACGGGCGAAATCGAAGGTCCGCGTCATTTTCGAGGAGAGGTAGGAGAGCGTCGCGCCCGGCCGGTCGATCACGGCGATCGGGAAGGTGCGGACAATTTCCTGCCATTTCTGCCATTTGTGAAAGGTCTGCAGGCCGTCGGCGCCCATGACCCAGATGAAATGCACATGCGGATTGCGGGCCTTGACGCGGGCGAGCGTATTGGCGGTGTAGCTGACGCCGAGTGTCTGTTCGAAGGCGGTGACCTTGACGCGGGGATCGGCGGCAACACGTTCACTTTCGGCAATACGCTCGGCAAGCGGTGCCAGCTGGTTGCGGCTCTTCAGCGGATTTCCGGGGGTAACCATCCACCAGAGCTGGTCGAGGCCGAGCCGCTTGATGGCGATCTCGGCGACGAGTGCGTGGCCCTGGTGCGGCGGATTGAACGAACCGCCGAACAGACCGACGACCATGCCGCGCTCGCTGTGCGGCATGCGGAGATAATGCCGGTCCAAACTCTCCGCCGTCACGTCAGGGCCGCGTCTGTCCGGCGCCGTGCACCCGGTATTTGAAGGAGGTGAGCTGTTCGACACCGACGGGGCCGCGGGCGTGCATCTTGCCGGTGGCAATGCCGATCTCCGCACCCATGCCGAACTCGCCGCCATCGGCAAACTGGGTCGAGGCATTGTGCAGCAGGATCGCCGAATCGACTTCGGTGAAGAAGCGCGTGACGACGTCGGGGTCCTCGGCGATCACCGCCTCGGTATGGTTCGAGGAATAGGTCTGGATATGGGCGATCGCGCCCGATATGCCGTCGACGACGGCAACCGAAATGATCGCGTCGAGATATTCGGTCGACCAGTCCTCTTCGGTTGCGGGCTTCAGGCCGGGAGCGACCTTCAGCACCGTTGGCGAAGCGCGGACCTCGCAGCCGGCATCGATGAGAACCTCGAGCAGCGGCGTCAGATGCGTGCCGATCGCCGCACCGTCGACGAGCAGGGTTTCGGCCGCGCCGCAGATACCGGTGCGGCGCATCTTGGCATTGACGACGATCTTCTTCGCCATCTCGATATCGGCCGAGCCATCGACATAGATATGGCAGAGGCCTTCGAGATGGGCAAAAACCGGCACCCGGGCCTCGTTCTGCACGCGGGCGACCAGGCTCTTGCCGCCGCGCGGCACGATGACGTCGATTGCCCCGTCCAAACCGCGCAACATGGCGCCGACGGCGGCGCGGTCGGTGACCGGGACGAGTTGGATAGCATGCTCTGAAAGTCCTGCCGCCTTCAGACCTTCGACAAGGCAGGCATGGATCGCCTGCGATGAACGGCGCGAATCCGAGCCACAGCGCAGGATGACTGAATTGCCCGCCTTGAGGCAGAGGGCGCCGGCATCAGCCGTGACGTTCGGCCGGCTTTCGAAGATGACGCCGATGACGCCGAGTGGCGTGCGGACGCGCTCGATCTGCAGGCCGTTCGGCCGGTCCCAGGCGGCGATGACTTCGCCGACCGGATCGGCAAGGGCGGCGATGGCGCGGAGCCCCTCGGCCATCTCGGCGACGCGTTTGTCGTTCAGCGTCAGCCGGTCGACGAAGGAGGCAAGCGTCTCGGTGCCTTCGATGTCCTGCAAATCCTTGACGTTCTCGGCAAGAATCTCAGCCTTGTTGGCCAGGATTGAGTCGGCCATGGCGTTCAGCGCCCTGTTCTTCGCCTCGGCGGACGCAAAGCTCAGCGGTCGTGCGGCAGCCTTTGCCTTGCGGCCGATGTCATTCATCAACGCGTCAATGTCAGGGCTTGGCGCAACGGTATCAAGCATAACTCGCGTCCTTCTTCTGCCTTTCCGATTTCGAACCGACCTGTGCGGTCATCACCATGTCGTCACGATGGACCATGGCCGCGCGGCCGGGATAACCGAGAATGGCCTCGATCTCCGCCGACTTGCGGCCGGCAATCCGGCGGGCGTCCTCGGCATCGTAGCTGACCAGGCCGCGGGCGATCTCGCGGCCGGCGGGGCCGATGATCGCCACCGGATCGCCGCGGCTGAACAGGCCGGTAACGCTGCGCACGCCGGCGGGAAGCAGGCTCTTGCCGGCCCCGAGTGCGGTGACGGCGCCGTCATCGACATGCAGTTCGCCTGCCGGCTGCAGTTGTCCGGCGATCCAGGTCTTGCGGGCGGTCACCGGTGTGCCGGACGGCGCGAACCAGGAGGAACGCGCGCCGTTTTCGATCGCCGATAACGGGCTGTCGGTCTTGCCGGAGGCGATGATCATGGCGCAGCCCGATGTCGTCGCTATCTTGCCGGCATCGATCTTGGTGCGCATGCCGCCACGCGAGAGCTCGGAGGCTGCGCCGCCGGCCATCGCCTCGATCTCCGGGGTGATTTCGGAAATCGTCTCCAGGAAGGTGGCGTTCGGGTCGAGATGCGGCGGCGCGGTATAGAGGCCGTCAATATCGGAAAGAAGGATGAGCAAGTCGGCGCCGGTCATCGTCGCGACGCGGGCGGCCAGGCGGTCGTTGTCGCCATAGCGGATTTCGCTGGTGGCGACCGTGTCGTTTTCGTTGATGATCGGCACGGCGCCGATTTTCAGAAGCTGATTGATGGTAGCCCGCGCATTGAGATAGCGGCGGCGCTCCTCGGTATCGCCAAGCGTCAGCAGGATCTGGCCGGCGACGATCTCGCCGCGCGACAGGCTCTCCGACCAGGCGCGCGCCAAGGCGATCTGGCCGACGGCGGCAGCGGCCTGGCTTTCCTCCAGTTTCAGCGCACCCGAGGGCAGGTCGAGCACCGAGCGGCCGAGCGCGATTGCGCCTGATGACACGACGAGCACATCGATGCCTTTGGCCTTCAGGCCTGAGATATCGGCGCACATGGCGTCGAGCCAGGCCTTCTTCAGCCCGGCCTTGCGGTCGACGAGCAGGGCCGAGCCGATTTTGATGACGACGCGGCGATAGCGGCCAAGCGGCTTACGGCTGGTCATCGGCTCCATCCTCGCCAACGTCCTCAGCCTCATCGGTGACAACAATGTCGCGATGGCGCTGCTTCAGCACCTTGGCCGGCTTTTCCTCGGCATTTTCCTCGACGATGATGTCGCGCAGCGCGCGCAGCACCTCGGTCATGCCCTTGCCGGTGACGGCCGAAATCTGGAACGGCGTCTTGCCGCAGGCCTTGGCCAATTCCTTGGTCTTCTTCTTCAGTTCGGCCTCGTCGAGCACGTCGATCTGCGACAGTGCCACGATCTCCGGCTTGTCCGTCAACTCGTTGCCATAGGCTTCGAGCTCGTGCTTCACCGTCTTATACGCCTTGCCGACCTTTTCCTCCTGGGCGGAGACGAGGTGCAGCAGCACGCGGGTGCGCTCGACATGGCCGAGGAACCGGTCGCCGATGCCGACACCCTCATGGGCGCCTTCGATCAGGCCCGGAATGTCGGCCAGAATGAATTCCCGTTCGTCGATGGTGGCGACGCCGAGATTGGGATGCAGCGTGGTGAAGGGGTAGTTGGCGATCTTCGGCCTGGCGCGAGTGACGGATGCCAGGAAGGTCGACTTGCCGGCATTTGGCATGCCGACGAGGCCGGCATCGGCAATCAGCTTCAGCCGCAGCCAGAGGGTCTTTTCCTCGCCGGGCAGGCCGGGATTGGCCCAATCCGGCGCCTGGTTGGTCGAGGTCTTGAAATGAGCGTTTCCGAAGCCGCCATTGCCGCCATGGGCGAGGCAATAACGCTGGCCTTCGACGGTGAGATCGCAGATCAGCGTTTCCCGGTCTTCCTCGAAGATCTGGGTTCCCACGGGAACCTTCAGCGTCACGTCGCTGCCATTGGCGCCGGTGCGGTTTCTGCCCATGCCATGGGTACCGATCGTCGCCTTGAAATGCTGCTGAAAGCGGAAATCGATCAGCGTGTTGAGGCCGTTGACGGTCTCGACCCAGACATCGCCGCCACGTCCGCCATCGCCGCCATCCGGGCCGCCGAACTCGATGAATTTCTCGCGCCGGAAGGAAACACTGCCCCCGCCGCCGTCTCCGGATCGAATATAGACCTTTGCTTCGTCGAGAAATTTCATTTTACTTCCAGTATCCGGTGGCAGTTGGACGGCCCGTCTTGGCCCATTCGATATAGGCGGTTCCGACGGAGGTCAAAGATTATCGTGAATTTTGCGAGCTATAACATACAGTACGGCTTTGGTCTCGACGGCAGGTACGATCTCACGCGCATTGCCCGGAGCCTTGAGGGCGCCGATGTCATTGCGCTGCAGGAGGTGACCCGCGGCTTCTCGCGCAACGGTTTCGCCGACATGGTGGCCGACATTGCGGCCTTCTTTCCCGACCATTTCTGGGTGTATGGACCGGCCTGCGACATGTTTGTCGAGGCTGATGAAGGCAGGCGCCAGCGGGTGCCGGGCACGCGTTTCCAGTTCGGCAACATGGTGCTGTCGCGCTGGCCGATCGTCTCGACCCGAACGCTGCTTCTGCCGCGCAGCCGGACGGTCGGCAAGATCAACCTGCAGCGCGGCGCAACCGAGGCGCTGATCGCGGCAGCCGGCGGGGCGATCCGCGTCTATTCCGTGCATCTCGACCATGTCTCTCCAGACGAGCGCATCCGCCAGCTGCAATTCTTGAATGCGCGTATCAACGCTTTCGTTCAGGAGGCTGGATCGCTGACCGGGGGCGGTGAATTCGATCTGCCGGAGCCGCCGCTGCCGGAGGATTACGTCATCATGGGCGATTTCAACATGGAGCCGGAATCGCCGGAATATTGCGCCTTTGCCGGTGCCGGCGGCGGATATTACGGCCGTATCGCCAGGATCGGCACGCCGGTCGACGCCTTTGCGGCGCTCAAGGCCTACCGCCCGGAGAGCTACAGCTGGATGAATCCCGAGGATCACGGCGAACGTATGCATCTCGATTATTGCTTCGTCAGTTGCGGCCTCGAGGGCCGGTTGAAATCCGCCCGGATCGATACGCAATCCGTCGGCTCCGATCATTTCCCGCTATGGGTCGAGATCGGCAGTTGACGGAGACGCCGCCGCGGGGCGGCGACATCTCCCCTTTCGGTATGAGCATGATGTTGTCCGAAAACCGCTCACACTTTTCGGCATCATGCTCCGTTAAGCCACCTTGCGCGGCTGCAGCATGCCCGGCTGCAGCACGGTCTCGATGTGCGAGACCATGGTGTTGCGGGCGAAACAATAGATTTCGCCGCAGCCCGTCATGCGGAAACCGAGCTTCTCCTGCAAGCGCAGCGAGGCCGGGTTGTCGGCGAAGACGCCGGAATGGATCGGCGTCTCCGGCATGCGGCGCGAAAAGCGCTCGATGATCGCCGCCACCGCCTCGCTCATATAACCGCGCCGCCAGTAGTAGCGGTTCAGCCAGTAGCCGAGGTGCCAGCGGCCGTGGCGCAGTTCGATGGCGACGTTACCGATATGGACATCGTCCTTGCCGGTGATCGCCAGCGGCCAGTCCGGCAAGGCGCCTGACGTCACCGGGACCAGCCAATCCAGCGCATCCTGCCGGTCGAACGGCGCGGGTACGCGGGACAGCATGCGCGTGACGGCGAAATCGGAAAGCGATTCCGCAATCGATGGCGCATCGCTCAGCCTGTGAGGGCGGAGCGTCAGCCGGGCGGTCGAGATGACAGGCGCGGGGCCTGGCATCATCGGCTTGGTCTCCGGCCTTTGCAGCGCGGTCGTGCTCATGCGATGTTCCCCCAGCTTCTGAGGGACATCCAGGTCTTGCGGTCGAGCCTGTACCATTCCACAGGCACGTTGCTGCCGAGCGCCAGCGAGGCGGCGAGCCCCGAACCCTGGAACTGGAAGCCGCACTTCTGAATGACGCGGCGCGAGGCGACGTTCATCACCCGGCAACGGGCGTCGATCTGATCGACGTCCTGACGGGTCCTGAACACCATATCGACCAGGGCATGGCAGGCCTCGGTGGTATAACCCTTGTTCCAATAGGGCTCGCCCAGCCAGTAGCCGATCTCGACGGTCCTGCCATCGGCATGCGGCTCGACGCCGCAGCAGCCGACAAAGGCGCCGTTTTCGGCTTTGGTGATCGCATAGACGCACTTGCCAATTTCGCCATTTTTCGTGCGACGCACGAAGTCAGCAGCATCATCGGCGGTATAAGGGTGCGGCATACGCGATACCATGGTGGCGACTTTGGCGTTATTGGCGAGATGGGCAAGGGCGTCGATGTCTTCTTCGTGGGGCGCGCGCATGACGAGCCTTTCCGATAACAAGACAGGGCAATCGGTCCTTAACCGTTCCGGCCTCAGCCGTTCTTCGGAAGACACCTGGTCTTCCCGGGGCGACCGTGATTGGTCTGCCCTTAACAATTCGCCTTGCATGGTTCAGTCCTCCTGTTTGGACAAAGAAAAAGGGGAGATGGCGCCCCATCTCCCCTGTTTTCTAGACTGAACCTGATACGGACAGCCGGGTCGATGAGACGCCGGCTGTTTTTGAGCGCTACCGGCTTATTCCGCTGCTTCCGCTTTCGGCATGACAGACACGTAGACGCGACCGTTGGCCTTGGTTCGGTAGTTCACATTGCCGGCGGTAAGCGCAAAAATCGTGTGATCCTTGCCGAGGCCGACGTTGGAACCCGGATGCCACTCAGTACCGCGCTGACGCACGATGATGTTGCCTGCGATGACGGCTTCGCCGCCGAACTTCTTCACGCCAAGGCGCTTGGACTGAGAATCGCGACCGTTGCGCGATGAACCGCCAGCTTTTTTGTGTGCCATTGGAGTTCTCCTTTAAACCCTGTCCCGTTGATCTTACTTGGCAGCCACGATGTCCGTGATACGGACGACCGTGTGATGCTGACGATGGCCGCGCGAACGCTTCGAATTCTGACGGCGGCGCTTCTTGAAGGCGATGACCTTCTTGCCGCGGTTCTGTTCGACGACTTCTGCCTTGACAGAGGCGCCGGTTACGAAGGGCGCACCGATCGCAGCGTCGGCGCCTTCGCCGATCACGAGCACTTCGGTGAATTCAATGGAATCGCCAGCGGTGGCTTCCAGCTTTTCGATGGTCAGCACGTCGTTGGCTGCCACACGGTACTGTTTACCGCCGGTCTTGATGACTGCGAACATTTTTTATCCTTTCATGTTCGTTCCAGCTCTCCCCGCTGCTTCAGCAGGGTGGCCGTCTTTTTATCAGTCGAAGTTAAGCAGGGATTTCAGAGGCTAATCCTCGAATTCGTCCTGCCGGTGAAGCCCCGCGCGAGCGCGGGACGGCCGAGGCACGGATTACTCCACACCTAGTGCGCAGCCGAGATACGCGAGTGACAAAAAGGTGTCAAGGCAAAAGGATGGAATGCTTCGACTTTTCGGCTTGCCAACCTGTCATAGGCCCGTTATGAGAACGCCCGCGCCGAACAAGCGCCGACCAGACCGCGGAGAGGTGGCAGAGTGGTCGAATGCACCGCACTCGAAATGCGGCATACCTGCAAGGGTATCGTGGGTTCAAATCCCACCCTCTCCGCCATAAGCTCCCGGGCGTCAACGTCAGCAATTTTTGAACGTCGGCATAGCTGGTGTCACTGGCCCAGCACCTTCTTCACCCAGGTGTCGACTTCATCGCCGCTGCTCATGTCCGCCTGCACCAACCCATCGATCATGAAGGTCGGCGAGACGTGGATGCCGTTTTGCCGGGCGTATTTGCAGTGCCATTTGATCTCCCGGTCGAGATTCGGGGTTGCGAAGGCGTCCTTCAGCCTGACGCCGCTGTAGCCTTCCAGGCGCTCGATGATCTGGTTCGGCGTCACGTCCATGTTCGCGCCGCCGGCGTGATGGTCGAACTCGAATTCCTCGCGATGCGCGGCGATGGCGGCCATCACCTTCCTGGCGGTGTCCTTGCCGCCTTCCAGCGTCGAGGCGGCGATGATGCAGCGGACGAGGACGCCGGAATACATGTGCCAGGGCTGTGACTGCAGGCGGATTTTGACGGTGACCTTGTCTTCGCCAGCCTGGCTGAGCAGCGCATCGAGCTTGTTGAAGGCTCTGACCGAATAGGGGCAGGTCGGCTCCAGGAAGATTTCGAAGATATGCGGTCCGGTTCCCCAGGTGAGCGGGTCGGCCTGCCATTGGGCGCCTGTCATGGAATTCCTCTCCGAAAGATAAGCTATCCCGAGCGACTTAGGTCAGCAGGCTCCAGAAGCCATGTTTCTTGCCGTGCCGACGCTTCAGGTCTGTGACATAGGCGTCATGGGATTTGGCGTTGCCGAAATTGTCGATATGAGGGGCAAAGGATGCGCAGTCGGCAAGATGCCTCGCCGCGTATTTATAGCGGCTGGACCGGCCGCTATCGAGAGTGAAATCGATCATGGAGCGCAAGACGAAGGTTGCCGCGAGCGGATGTTTCTCCGCCAGAACCTCGGCAGCCGGCGGCATCAGCTCATAGAGATCGCCGTCCAGTTCCGCCTTTCGCCTGATCACCAGTTTCGCTGCCTCGGCAGGTGCCGGCCAATTCAGGAAAAACGCCAGCGCCCGGTGGATATCCGGGAAAGCCTGGGCATGGGCGAATGCCTCCTCCTCGGCCTCGAGATCGTCGAAATCCGGCAGTCGCTTGAGGAAGGCCTTGAGATGCTGGTGATGCAGCGATTGCTCGAAACACGTCCATCGATAGGCCTGCGCCTCCTCTGCGCGCCCCAGGGCCTCAAGCGTCGCGACGTGAGCAAGCTGCCATTCGAGCGGGATATCGGCCAAGCTTCTCGTATCGACCTCACCCAACACCGCAAGCGCTTCTTTCGCCCGCCCGGCGGTGAGCAGACGATCGGCGATTTCGGCCGCTACAATCGGCGTGCTGCGTGTTTCCGCGGGTTGCTGAGCGATGTAGGCATCGACATCCCCCTGGGCATCGGCAATCTCCTGCAGGGCAATGCGCACCGTCAATTCCCGGCTCGTGGCGTAGATCTCATCCTCGTAAACCGAGCCTGCGCTGCCCCAGCCGATGACCTCGCGCTTGTCCTCCGCCGGTTTGTCTTCCGGTTCCTTGGCCCATTGGACAAGAAGATCTTTCAAGCGATCGAGGCCATCATGACCGAGGGCTGGCGTCATCGCTGCAATCAGGTTTTCGTACAGACCGTAGCCATCGTCCTGCACGGCTCTGAACACCTTGTCGGCCAGGACGTCGATCTCGATCTTTGCGGATGCCGCGATGGCGCCGGCATCCTCGCAAGCCTGCCGAAAGCTTTGGATGAGCGACTCGCTGCCGGCGTTGGATCTCTCGAAAATCGAATCCGCCAGGGCGAGGAACTGCCAGATCAGCTCGAAGGCCTCCTCGGGATTATCGGCGGCAACGCTCTCCGTGATCGTCTTGCGCTGGGTTTCCAGGTCGCTCTTCAGCGCCTTCACTTTGTGCCAGTTGATGAAGGTGCGAGCCCGGGCAATGCTGGCAAGCCGCTTTCGCACCTCCCGTGCGATCTCGACGCTGCCGTGATTGCCGGCAAGCTCCATTCGAAGCCGTCGCTTGTGGGCGGCGCTGCCCGTACTGATTTCGATCAGCAGTTCGGCAAGGCGCTGCGCGCCGAGAGGTTCGAGATTCTTCGCATTGAGTGTTGTCTTGGCTGCCATCGGTCATCGCTGTCGTTTCTGCGATGACCCTATCCCGGCGGCGATGCGAGGCCAAGGTCTGGAAGTGTGTGCAAGGGGATAATCCCTTGGTACCTAGGTATTATCTAAAAACTAACGCTGCCTCGTAACGACTCCTAAAGCCGGTTTTGGCACCTTGTTGGCTGTCGAATATTGCTTCCAAATTTTCCGCTGGGGTTAGTCATGAGTCATAATAGAGACGCCTGGGTCAGCCAGCGCGCTTATTCATTGTGGGAAGCAGAAGGCAGGCCGGATGGGCGTGGGGAAAGTCATTGGGCGCAGGCGCTGAGGGAGTTCGAGCAGCTGGAGCTGACGAAGGCCTCGCCGGATGGAAACGATCTCATCGAGAAGCTGAAGGCAGCCGGGCGGCTGATGCGGATCTTTGACGAGGCGGATCCCGCAGTCGACAACGATCGGCAGCTGAAAGCGGTCCGTTAGGCCGTATTACAATTTCCCGGGTTGTCGAAATATTCAGCGGCATTCCAGGCGGACGATCGGTCAGACGTCTTGCCACTTCAATGAAGCCGGCATCGAGGAATACCGAAAGCGTTGCCGAGATCGGCCACCCTCAAGGCGTGGACTTGGTTGACATCGCCCGTCACCATCCGTGACGCGCGACCCTTCCCAAATCTACTGGCGGGCGGCCCAGCCGAGGCCGCGGCGCAGGATGAGGGGCATATAGGGATGGTCGAATTCGGCGGCGACATGGCCGAGAGCGGAATAGAAGATGCGGCCGGCACCGAAATGGCGTTTGAAGGCGACGGGCATCACGACATTGCGGGCGGCCGGATCGTAGGCGCCGGTGAAGGTGGTGGCCGCCAGGATTTCGACTGTCGGATCATAGTGCAGATAATATTGCTCCGAACGGTAGTCGAAATCTGGAATGCCCTCCATGACTGGATCGTCCTGGCGGGTAACGGCGACGCGGAAGTCGATGATGTTGCCGGGATGGGCGACCCAGGTGACGCCGGAGACATAGCGGAAAGGAGCGCTTTCCTTGAAGGATGTGGCCAGCGCGCCGTGATGGCCGGCAAGCCCGAGCCCGCCGCGCACCGCCTCGACCAAGGCGCTCGCATGGGGTTTTTCGAGCGTTTCGCCGGTGATGATCGGCACCAGCAGATCGAGCTTCGCCAGCGTCGGAGACCCGAATATGCCGAGATCGCCGGTGACCTCGATCGCAAAATCGTCCTCGCGCAGCAGGTCGGCGACGATATGAGCGCATTGCTCCGGCTCATGGCCCTGCCAGCCGCCCCAAACGACCAATGCCTTCCTCATTCGCGCTCTCCCTGGCTGATGGCCGCGGACGTTGATCATCACATGGCGGTGCAAGCCCCTTAGATCGGGCACTTATGCAAATCACGCGAATAATTCTGAATGCCGCCGGTCTGGCGCAAATCGCACGGGTCGCGCCGGCTTCGGCATTTGACGTATTGTCCGTTCACGCTTATCGCAATTCCTTCTTTTTATTGACGTCTATCTCGTCTAGGCTTCTTTCGTCTTTTTCTAATAATAAGGGTGGTGCATGGCAGGGGAAACGGTTCTTGTCGTCGGCGGCGCCGGCTATATCGGCTCGCATACGTGCCTCGATCTGGCGAACAAGGGCTATAAGCCTGTCGTCTTCGATAATTTTTCGAACGGCCACCGCGAGTTCGTCAAATGGGGGCCGGCCGAGGAAGGCGATATTCGCGATCGCGCCCGGCTGGATGAGGTGCTGGCCAAGCACAAGCCGGCGGCGATCCTGCATTTTGCGGCGCTGATCGAGGTCGGCGAATCGGTGAAAGATCCGGTCTCCTTCTACGAAAACAATGTGGTCGGCACTTTGACGCTGTTGTCGGCGGCGCAGGCGGCCGGCATCAACGCCTTCGTCTTCTCCTCCACCTGCGCGACCTACGGTCTGCCACAGAGCGTGCCGCTCGACGAAACCCACCGGCAGGTGCCGATCAATCCCTACGGGCGGACGAAATATATCGTCGAGCAGGCGCTTGCCGACTACGATCAATACAGAAGCCTGCGCTCGGTGGTGCTGCGCTATTTCAATGCGGCCGGTGCCGATTTCGAAGGCCGGATCGGCGAGTGGCACCAGCCTGAGACGCATGCGATACCGCTGGCGATCGACGCGGCACTTGGCCGCCGCCAGGGCTTCAAGGTGTTCGGCAGCGATTACGAGACCCGCGACGGCACCTGCGTGCGCGACTATATCCACGTGCTGGATCTTGCCGATGCGCATGTGCGCGCCGTCGAATATTTGCTGAAGGGCGGCCAATCCGTTGCGCTCAACCTCGGCACCGGCACCGGAACGACGGTCAGGGAATTGCTCGGCGCGATCGAGGACGTGTCGAACAGGCCTTTCCCTGTCGAGTATATCGGCCGGCGCGAAGGCGATTCGCATACGCTGGTCGCCAACAACGACAAGGCGCGCGACGTGCTCGGCTGGGTGCCGCAGTATGATCTCAGTCAGATCATCCGCTCCGCCTGGAACTGGCATGCAAAAACCAACCAGCATTGAGCCAGCCGGCATTGAGCCGGACAGCATTGAGCCAGCCAGCATCAAGAAAGCCCGCCGGCCGAACATCCTGCTGATCACGGCGGACCAGTGGCGCGGCGACTGCCTGTCTTCTGTCGGTCACCCTTGCGTGAAAACGCCAAATGTCGATGCCTTGGCGCGGGAAGGCACGCTCTTCCGGCGGCATTATGCCGGGGCCGCACCCTGCTCGCCGGCGCGCGCCACGCTCTATACCGGCCTTTACCAGATGAACCACCGGGTCTGCCGCAACGGTTCACCGCTCGATGCCCGCTTCGACAATCTGGCGCTGGCGGCCCGGCGGGCGGGATACGATCCGACGCTGTTCGGCTATACCGACACGGCGCCGGATCCGCGCGGCATGGATGCTCATGATCCGCATCTGACGAGTTATGAAGGCGTGCTGCCGGGCTTTACCTCACGCCAGCTTCTGCCCGAGCATGAAAGACAATGGCTCTCCTGGCTCAGGTCCCGCGCCCATGCGAATGCCGTCAGCCGCGACATCCATATTCCCGTCGGTGCGCGAGCCGGCGACATTTCCGATGCGGCGCCAGCCTATTCCAGCGGAGAGACTCAGACCGCCTTCCTGGCCGGCGAGTTCGTTCGCTGGCTGGGTGAACAGGATCGGCCATGGTTTGCGCATATCTCGTTCCTCCGTCCGCACCCACCCTTTTCCGTGCCGGAGCCGTTCAACCGAATGTTCAAGCCGGGCGAGGGGCCGGCTTTTGCGCGCGCCGTCAATCGCGAAGCGGAAGAGACAAGTCATCGCTACCTCGCCTATGCCATGCCGCGCACCGGCAAGGGCAATTTCATCCACGGCGCAACGGGGCCGCTCAGCGACTGGAACGGCGAGGATTTTGCCGCAATCCGGGCGATCTATTACGGCATGATAGCTGAGGTCGATGCTCAGCTCGGCCGGATCTGGCAGGCCCTGACGGATGCGGGCGCCTGGGACGATACGCTTATTGTCTTCACCTCGGATCATGCCGAGATGGCGGGCGATCACTGGACGCTGGGGAAGGGCGGTTTCTTCGACGGCAGCTACCATATTCCGCTTGTGATCCGCGATCCCGCAAGCAGTGCCGCGGGCGGGGTCGTCGACAATTTCACCACTGCTGCGGATATTTTTCCGACACTTTGCCAAAGGCTTGGCATCGACGCAAAGAACGGGCTCGACGGTCGGTCGCTGATGCCGTTCGTCAACGGCGGGAGCGGGTCGGGTTGGCGGGACGCGGCATTCTGGGAATTCGATTTCCGCGATATCGCCGAGGGCGAGGCGGAGCGGCATTTCGGGCTCAAGCCGAACGAATGCAATCTCGCGGTGATCCGCGATGCGCAGTTCAAATATGTGCATTTTGCCGCCTTGCCGCCGCTACTCTTCAATCTTCGCGACGATCCGATGGAGCTCGACAATATCGCCGGCGATCCCGCCTATGCGGCGATCCGGCTTGAGTACGCCGAAAAGCTGTTGTCGCTGAGGGCGCGGCATCTGGATCAGACACTTGCCTATACCGAGCTGACGGAAAAAGGGCCGGTGACGCGCCGGCCCTGGCTCTAACGCTTTGAAGTGGCACATAATCCTTTCCGAAAATCGATTCCGATTTCGGGGTTATGTGCTTTACCCGAGATAATCGCGCTTGCCGATCGGCGCACCCTGGTTGCGCAGGATGGCGTGGGCGGTGGTGACGTGGAAATAGAAATTCGGGAGGGCGAAGGCGGTGACATATTCATCGCCCGGAAGCACGATGCCGCTCTTGCCCGGCAGGGTGATTTCACGCGTTTCCGTGCCCTCCAGCGCCTCCTGGGAGAAGCTGGCGAGATAGGCTTCGGTCTTTGCCAGCCGTTCGCGCAGCTCATCGAACGTCTTCTCATTGTCCTCGAACTTCGGGGCGTCTGTGGCGGTCAGCCGGGCGAGGGTGAATTTGGCGCTGTCGCTGGCGCGCTGATACTGGCCGGAGAGCGGCAGCATATCGGGCGCAAGGCGCGCGGCGACCAAGATGGCGGGATCGATTTTCTTTTCCTCTGCGTAGGCTTCGGCCTTGTCGAGATAGGTTTTCAGGCTGGCGAGGCCGCGCTGGAACATCGGAACGGTGAGGCGATAGATCGAAATGGACATTTGTCCTGTCTCCAAAATCTTTAAATGACCGGCCGCGTCGAGGATATCGAAGACGCCTGCGGCCGCGGTCTTGTCTTCGAGCCTTCCATAGATGGAGGCGGCGTTGGTCTTTCACAACAGAGGCAATGCGGGCGCTGATGGTGACGTCCGCGGCATTGCGCCTTCATCTATATCTCGTCGCCGCGAAAGAGGCTTGACGTCGTTCCCAGAAAATGGAATGAATATTCCGAAGAGCAAATTTTACGGTTTGTTTGTTCCGTTTTACACGGGACACCGCGGGAGAGGCGGCGAGAAAATTGCGGCTCCAGGGCAATGCCCGGAGCTCCGGCGTGAGGAGGGTGCAGCCGGGCACCGCTTTGTGGAGGAAGTGAAAATGAAAAAGTTTATCCTGGGCACTGCGATGGCGCTCGTCATGTCGACGGCCGCTCACGCAGAAACCGTCGGCGTTTCGATGGCGAAATTCGACGACAACTTTCTGACCGTTCTGCGCAACGGCATGACCGATTATGCAAAGACGCTGAGCGGTGTGACGCTGCAGGTCGAAGACGCGCAGAACGACGTTTCCAAGCAGCAGAGCCAGATCCAGAATTTCATCGCCTCCAAGGTCGATGCAATCATCGTCAACCCTGTCGATACCGATGCGACCACGGCGATGTCGAAGCTCGCCGCCGATGCCGGCATCCCGCTGGTTTACGTCAACCGCCAGCCGGTCAATGTCGATACGCTGCCGGAAAAGCAGGCCTTCGTCGCCTCGAACGAGCAGGAATCCGGCACGCTGGAAACCAAGGAAGTCTGCCGTATCCTCGGCGGCAAGGGCAAGGCCATCGTCATGATGGGCGAGCTTTCCAACCAGGCTGCGCGCATGCGCACCCAGGACGTCCATGACGTCATCAAGACCGATGAATGCAAGGGTCTGGTGATCGTCGAAGAGCAGACCGCGAACTGGGATCGCACCCAGGGCGCCGACCTGATGGCCAACTGGCTCTCCAGCGGCATCGAATTCGACGCCGTCATCTCCAACAACGATGAAATGGCGATCGGCGCCATCCAGGCGCTGAAGGCGGCCGGCAAGGACATGACCAAGGTCGTCGTCGGCGGCGTTGACGCCACGCAGGACGCGCTTGCCGCCATGCAGGCAGGTGATCTCGACGTCACCGTGTTCCAGGATGCCGCCGGCCAGGGCAAGGGCTCGCTCGATGCGGCGCTGAAGCTCGCCAAGGGCGAAAAGATCGACAAGAAGGTCTATATTCCCTTCCAGCTCGTCACGCCTGCCAACGTCAAGGACTTCGTCACCAAGAACTGAGACGAGTGCCAACAGGATGCGGGCAAAGCCCGCATCCTTTCCGCCTGTCCGTATCCGGAGGAGATGATATGGCCGTCAGCCCGACAACCATGGCCGCCGTGCGTGCGAGCGGTGCAGTTCCCAATGCGGAATATCTCTTGAGCGCCGAGGGCGTTCGCAAGGAATTTCCCGGTGTCGTTGCACTCGATGACGTGCAGTTCCGGCTGAAGCGCGCCTCGGTGCATGCGCTGATGGGCGAAAACGGCGCCGGCAAATCGACGCTGATGAAGATCCTCGCCGGCATCTACATCCCCGACAAGGGCGATATTCGCCTGAAAGGGATCGAGATCCAGCTGAAATCTCCGCTCGACGCGCTGGAGAACGGCATTGCCATGATCCATCAGGAACTGAACCTGATGCCGTTCATGACGGTCGCAGAAAATATCTGGATCCGCCGCGAACCGAAGAACCGCTTCGGCTTCATCGATCACGGCGTGATGCATCGCATGACCGAAGAGCTGTTTACCCGGCTCAATATCGCGATCGATCCCGATATCGAGGTCCGGCACCTCTCGGTCGCCAACCGGCAGATGGTCGAGATCGCCAAGGCGGTCTCCTATAATTCCGACGTGCTGATCATGGACGAGCCGACCTCGGCGCTGACCGAGCGCGAGGTCGAGCATCTTTTCCGCATCATCCGCGACCTCAGGGCCCAGGGCATCGGCATCGTCTACATCACCCACAAGATGAACGAGCTTTTCGAGATCGCCGACGAGTTCTCCGTTTTCCGTGACGGCCGATATATCGGCACGCATGCCTCGACCGATGTTACCCGCGACGACATCATCCGCATGATGGTCGGGCGCGAGATCACCCAGATGTTTCCCAAGGAAGAGGTGCCGATCGGCGAGGTCATGCTCTCCGTCAAGGATCTCTGTCTCAAGGGGGTGTTTCGCGACGTCTCCTTCGATGTGAGAGCCGGCGAAATACTCGGTGTGGCCGGCCTTGTCGGCTCCGGGCGGTCGAATGTCGCCGAAACGCTGTTCGGGGTGACGCCGGCGAGCTCCGGCTCGATCGAACTCTACGGCAAGCCGGTGACGATTTCTTCGCCGACCGAGGCCATCCGCCACCAGATGGCGTTCCTCACCGAAGACCGCAAGGACACCGGCTGTCTGCTGATCCTCGATATTCTCGAGAACATGCAGATCGCCGTGCTCCAGGACAGATACGTCAAGGGCGGCTTCGTGCAGCAGGGGGCGCTCGAGGCGACCTGCGAAGACATGGCAAAAAAACTCCGGGTGAAAACGCCTAACCTTTACGAGCGGGTGGAAAATCTTTCGGGCGGCAATCAGCAGAAGGTGCTGATCGGGCGCTGGCTGCTGACCAATCCGCGGATCCTCATTCTCGACGAGCCGACGCGTGGCATCGATGTCGGCGCCAAGGCGGAAATCCACCGGCTGGTCACCGAGATGGCGCGAAACGGCGTCGCAGTCATCATGATTTCGTCCGAGATGCCTGAGGTTCTCGGGATGAGCGACCGCATTATGGTCATGCATGAGGGGCGCGTGACCGGGTTCCTCAATCGCGATGAAGCAACGCAGATCAAGGTGATGGAGCTGGCCGCGCAGTGATGCGTGGCCTGCGATCGCCCAAGGGAGGTTTGACATGACTACCAAGGCAGCAGAGGGAGCGGCTCCGCTCGCAACCCGGCAAAGGCGGCGGCGTTTACCGACCGAGCTGAGCATTTTCCTGGTGCTCGTCGGCATCGCGCTCATCTATGAAGCGCTCGGCTGGATGTTCATCGGCCAAAGCTTCCTGATGAATTCGCAGCGCCTGACGATCATGATCCTGCAGGTCTCCGTCATCGGCATCATCGCCGTCGGCGTCACGCAGGTCATCATCACCGGCGGCATCGATCTTTCCTCGGGCTCGGTCGTCGGCATGACGGCGATGATCGCGACAAGTTTCGCCCAGTCGTCGACCTGGGGGCGGGCCGTCTTCCCCTCGCTGACTGACTTGCCGGCTGTCGTGCCCATCCTCGTCGGCCTGCTGATCGGGGCGGCGGCGGGTCTGGCGAACGGCGCGCTTATCGCCTACACGAAAATCCCGCCGTTCATCGCAACGCTCGGCATGTTCGTTTCGGCCCGCGGTGTCGCGAAGTGGTATACGAAGGGACAGCCGGTTTCCGGGATCACCGAGCAGTTTCACTTCATCGGAACCAAAGCCTGGCCGGTCGTCGTCTTCCTGGTCGTTGCGCTGATCTTTCACATCGCGCTGCGCTACACCCGCTATGGAAAGTTCACCTATGCCATCGGCGCCAACCCGCAGGCGGCGCGCGTTTCCGGCATCAATATCGAGGCGCATCTCGTCAAGGTCTATGTGATTGCCGGATTGCTTGCCGGCCTTGCCGGTATCGTCACGGCGGCACGCGCGGAAACCGCACAGGCAAGCATGGGCGTCGGCTATGAACTCGATGCGATCGCCGCGACCGTCATCGGCGGCACCTCGCTCACCGGCGGCGTCGGGCGCATCACCGGCACGGTCATCGGCACCATCATCCTCGGCGTCATGACCTCCGGCTTCACCTTCCTCAGGATCGACGCCTATTACCAGGAGATCGTCAAGGGTCTGATCATCGTCGCGGCTGTGGTCATCGACGTCTACAGACAGAAGAAGCGCCGCAAGCACTGATCTCAGATGATGCGATCCGATGGTTTTTGCGGGGGCTTCGGCCCCCGTTCCGTTTTTGGCGCGTGAAGACGGAATTTATAAAAAAGAGGTGGCGAATTCCGTCAGCTTTTCTATTCTGGTCTTCATTCTCGCCCGATCGGGCAGCGCAGGAAGATAGATGCAATTCGTATTTGACGGTCACAACGACGTTCTCCTTCGACTTTGGACACATTCAAAAGACGGTAGCGACCCGATTGCGGAATTCGCAGACGGCACGACCGTCGGCCATATCGATGCGCACCGGGCCAAAAAGGGCGGACTTTCGGGCGGTCTCTGCGCCATCTATATTCCCTCGGGCGATCTCGTCTTCGCCGATCCTGATGCCGATGGCCGTTACATCACGCCGATGGCGGCCCCTCTTGATCCGCTGCCTTCCCTTGCCATTGCCAATGAAATGGCGGCGATCGCGCTGCGGCTCGACCAGGCGGGTGCTTGGCGGCTCTGCCGGACGGTGAAGGATATCCGCGGCGCCATGGTCGACGATATTTTCGCCGCCGTCCTACACATGGAAGGCTGCGAGGCGATCGGCGCCGATCTTTCGGCGCTTGAAGTGTTTTATGCGGCAGGGCTGCGGTCGCTCGGGCCAGTCTGGAGCCGGCACAATGTCTTCGGCTACGGCGTGCCCTTCGCCTTTCCGATGTCGCCGGACACGGCACCCGGCCTGACCGACGCCGGTTTCGCTTTGGTGAGGGAATGCAATCGCCTCGGTATCCTGATTGATCTTGCCCATATCACCGAGAAGGGGTTCTGGGACATAGCGAAGACGACGGACCAGCCGCTGGTCGCCAGCCATTCCAACGCCCATGCGCTGACGCCGGTCGCGCGCAATCTGACGGACAGGCAGCTCGATGCAATCCGCGAAAGCCGCGGGCTCGTCGGCATCAACTATGCCACCGCCATGCTGCGTCCCGATGGGCGTTCGGACGGCGATACGCCGCTTGCCGACATGATCCGCCACATCGACTATCTGGTGAACCGCATCGGCATCGACTGCGTGGGCCTCGGATCGGACTTCGACGGCGCCACCATTCCTGAGGAAATCGGCGATGCAGCCGGCAATCAGAAGCTGATTGCCGCTCTCAGGGAGGTTGGTTATGCTGAGGCTGACCTGACCAAACTCGCCCGTGAAAACTGGCTTCGCATTCTGGCAAAGGCTTGGCGGGAGGACCGTGCCTAAGCCTTTCCTATCCAATCAAAAAACAAGGGGAACAGACCATGATGATCACCAAGCTCAGCCGCAATTTCCGACTGCTTTCCGCCGGTGCCGCACTTTCGCTGCTGATGATGGCAGCACCCGCCGCCTTCGCCGAGACGCCCAAGGATACGCTGGTCGAGGGTTTCGCCATCGATGACATCATCACGATGGATCCGGGCGAGGCGTTCGAGCTGTCGACCGCCGAAGTTACCACCAACAGCTACAGCCTGCTCGTCCGTCTCGATATGGACGACACGTCCAAGGTGAAGGGCGATCTGGCCGACAGCTGGAATGTTTCCGATGACGGTCTGACCTATACGTTCAAGCTGAAATCGGGGCTGAAATTTGCCTCTGGCAACCCGATCACCGCCGAAGACGTCGCCTGGTCGTTCGAGCGCGCCGTCAAGCTCGACAAAAGCCCGGCCTTCATCCTCACGCAATTCGGCTTGACCGGCGACAATGTCACGGAAAAAGCCAAGGCGGCCGATGCCGGCACCTTCGTCTTCACCGTCGACAAGGCCTATGCGCCGAGCTTCGTGCTCAACTGCCTGACGGCAACGGTCGCTTCCGTCGTCGACAAGAAGCTGGTGATGGAGCATGTGAAGGCGGTGACGCCCGATGCCGAGCACAAATACGACAGCGATTTCGGCAATGAGTGGCTGAAGACCGGCTATGCCGGCTCCGGCGCCTATAAGCTGCGCGAATGGCGCGCCAATGAAGTGGTCGTTCTGGAACGCAACGACAATTATTACGGCGACAAGGCAAAGCTCAACCGCGTCATCTACCGCTATATGAAGGAAAGCGCTGCGCAGCGGCTGGCGCTCGAAGCCGGCGACATCGATATCGCCCGCAACCTCGAGCCTGGCGACATCGACGCCGTTTCGAAGAATGCCGACCTCGCAACGACGAGTGCGCCGAAGGGCACGATCTATTATGTCAGCCTGAACAACAAGAACGAGAATCTGAAGAAGCCGGAAGTCCAGGAAGCCTTCAAGTATCTGGTCGACTATGATGCGATCGGCGCAACCTTGATCAAGGGAATCGGCGAAATCCATCAGACCTTCCTGCCGAAGGGCCAGCTCGGCGCGCTCGACGAAAATCCCTACAAGCTCGATGTCGCCAAGGCCAAGGAACTGCTCGCCAAGGCAGGCGTACCGGACGGTTTCTCGATCACCATGGACGTGCGCAACACTCAGCCGGTGACCGGTATCGCCGAATCCATGCAGCAGACGCTGGCGCAGGCCGGCGTGAAGATGGAAATCATTCCGGGCGACGGCAAGCAGACGCTGACCAAATACCGCGCCCGCACTCACGACATGTATATCGGCCAATGGGGGTCGGACTATTTCGACCCGAATTCCAATGCCGATACCTTTACCGGCAATCCCGACAATTCCGATGCCGGCACGGTGAAGACGCTCGCATGGCGCAATACCTGGGAAGCGCCGGAACTCGACAAGCAAGCCAAGGCAGCGCTTCTGGAACGCGACGCTGCAAAGCGCGCCGCCATATATCAGGATATCCAGAAGAAATATCTTGAAAACAGCCCCTTTGTCTTCATCTTCCAGCAGACCGAGGTGGCCGGCTACCGCAAAAGCGTGAAGGACTTCAAGCTGGGTCCGAGCTTCGACACCAATTTCGTCGGTCCGATCGCCAAGGAATAGTCCGGCAGGATTGGCCGCTTGAGCACCGTCGAAACGACACAGGCGGCGCGGCCCCGAAAGGGCCGTGCCGGCGCCTTCGCAAAGGCGCTGGGGCGGTTCCTGTTTGCCGCCGTCACCACCTATTTCGGCCTTCTGGCCGTCACCTTCTTCATCGGCCGCGTTGTGCCGATCGATCCCGTGCTCGCCATTCTCGGCGATCGCGCCCCCGCCCATGTCGTCGAGCGCGTGCGCCAGGAGATGGGCTTCAACCTGCCGCTCTATCAGCAGTTTTTCATCTATATCAAAGGCATACTGTCCGGCGATTTCGGTAATTCGGTGCTGACGACCAATCCGGTCATGGTCGATATCCGCCGTGTCCTGCCGGCAACCATCGAGCTCGCGACACTCGGAACGCTCATCGGCGCCTTCGTCGGCGTGCCGCTCGGCGTTCTCGCCGCCGTGCGGCGCGGCAGCATCGCCGACCAGGTCGTGCGCGTCGTCGGCCTGATCGGTTATTCGGTGCCGATCTTCTGGCTGGCGCTGATTTCGCTCGTCATCTTCTATGCGCGGCTGCGCTGGGTGGCGTTTCCCGGCCGCATCGACATCGTCTTCGAATACACGTTCACGCCGATCACAGGCTTGTATCTGCTGGACAGTGCCTGGCAGGGGCAATGGGATGTGTTTTACGATGTCTTCCGCCACATCATCCTGCCTGCATCGCTGCTCGGCTATTTCTCGCTCGCCTATATCAGCCGCATGACGCGCAGCTTCATGCTGAACGAGCTTTCCCAGGAATATATCGTTGCCGCGCGTGCCAAGGGGCTTTCGGAAACGCGGGTGATCTGGGGCCATGCGCTGCGCAATGCCGCCGTGCCGTTGGTCACCGTCATCGCGCTTTCCTATGCCGGCCTGCTCGAAGGATCAGTGCTGACCGAGACCGTCTTTTCCTGGCCGGGCATCGGGCTCTACATCACCAATTCGCTGCAGAACGCCGACATGAATGCCGTGCTCGGCGGGACGATCGTCATCGGCACGGTCTTCATCGGCATCAACCTTCTGTCCGATCTTCTCTACCGGACACTCGACCCGAGGACGCGAAACCGATGACGGTTCCCGCCAGCCCATCCCAGCCGATGAGCCGCCGCGAATGGCTGCTTTCCGACCGGCCGCAATCGCGCATGCAGGCACGGCTCGGCCGCGCCTACATCACCTGGCGGCAGTTCACGGCCAACCGGCTCGCCGTCGTCGGCCTGCTGATCATCATCGCGCTGCTTTTCATCGCCGCTTTTGCCGATTTGCTCGCCACGCACAATCCCGTCGTTGGCGATCTGCGCAACGCCCGTCTGGTGCCGCCCGGAACGGGGGAATTCCTGCTCGGCACTGATGACCAGGGCCGCGACATCTATTCGCGGCTGATTTATGGATCGCGATTGACGCTGTTCGTCATCGTGCTCGTCGCGGTCATCTCGGCGCCGATCGGTCTGATCGTCGGCACGGTATCGGGTTATGCCGGAGGCTGGGTCGATGCGACGCTGATGCGCATCACCGATATTTTCCTTGCCTTTCCGAAGCTGGTGCTGGCGCTCGCCTTCGTTGCCGCGCTCGGTCCCGGCATCCAGAACGCGATCATCGCCATCGCCATCACATCCTGGCCGCCCTATGCCCGCATCGCCCGCGCCGAGACGCTGACGGTCCGGCGGTCCGATTATATCTCGGCGGTGAAGCTGATGGGCGCCTCGCCGTTCCGCATCATCCTGCGCCATGTCATGCCGCTCTGCATTTCCTCGCTGATCGTGCGCGTGACGCTCGACATGGCGGGCATCATCCTGACCGCCGCCGGTCTCGGCTTTCTCGGCCTCGGGGCGCAGCCGCCGCTGCCGGAATGGGGGGCGATGATCGCCTCGGGACGCCGCTTCATCCTCGATCAATGGTGGGTCGCGGCGATGCCCGGCATCGCCATCCTCATCGTCAGCCTCGGCTTCAATCTGCTCGGCGACGGCCTGCGCGACGCACTCGATCCGAAGGAGAGCGGCCAATGACGACACTTCTGACCGTGGACAAGCTCAAGGTCAGCTACCCCACGCGCACCGGCGTGATCGAGGCCGTGCGCGGCGTCTCCTTCACGCTCGGCAAGGAAAGGCTCGGCATCGTCGGCGAATCCGGTTCCGGCAAATCGCAGACCGGCAGGGCGATCATGGGGCTGACGCCGAAACACGCTAGCGTCACGGCCGACCGGCTGGATTTCAACGGCATCGACCTGATCGAGGCTTCCGCCGGCGAAAGACGCAGGCTGCGCGGCAAGCGCATCGCCATGATCCTGCAGGATCCGAAATATTCGCTCGATCCGGTCATGACCATCGGGCGGCAGATCTGCGAAACGCTGCGTACTCATGAGAGGGTCGGCAAGGCGGAGGCGCGCGAGCGCGCGCTCGCCATGCTGGAAGCGGTGCAGATCCGCGATCCGAAACGTGTCTTCGACCTGCATCCGCACGAGGTTTCGGGCGGCATGGGGCAGCGGGCGATGATCGCCATGATGCTGATTGCCGGGCCTGAATTGCTGATTGCCGATGAGCCGACCTCGGCGCTCGACGTGACGGTGCAGCTCGACGTGCTGAGAATCATGGACAGGCTGGTGGCGGAGCGCGGCATGGGGCTGATCTTCGTTTCCCACGATCTGAGGTTGGTCTCGTCCTTCTGCGACCGGGTCATCGTCATGTATGCCGGAAAGATCGTCGAGGAGCTCGCGGCCGCCGATCTCAAACATGCGCAGCATCCCTATACGAAGGGATTGCTGAATTGTATGCCCGAGATCGGCCAGAGCCGTCATCCGCTGCCGGTGCTCGATCGCAGGCCGGAGTGGGCGGCATGAGCGCCGCTCTTGAGGCCGAAAATCTCAGCGTCGTCTACGATCAATTCCACGCGCTGAAGGATGTCAGCGTCACGGTCGAGCGCGGCGAATCCTTCGGTCTCGTCGGCGAGTCCGGCTCGGGAAAATCGACTTTGCTGAGGGCCGTGGCCGGGCTGGCGCCGATCAGCGACGGGGCGATCAACATCGACGGCGAAGCGTTGAAGGGCTCGAAACGCAGTAAAATCTTCTACCGCCGCGTGCAAATGGTCTTCCAGGACCCGTATGGTTCGCTACATCCGCGCCAGACGATCGACCGGCTCCTGCTCGAGCCGCTGGCGATTCACGGCATCGACGACGGCGAGGCGCGTATCGCCCGCGCGCTCGACGAGGTCGGCCTTGGCAACGGCTTCCGTTTCCGCTACCCGCACCAGCTCTCCGGCGGCCAGCGGCAGCGTGTGGCGATTGCTCGGGCATTGATCGTCGAACCGTCGATCCTGCTGCTCGACGAGCCGACCTCGGCGCTCGACGCCTCGGTGCAGGCCGAGGTGCTGAATCTCTTGGAGCAGATCCGACGCGACCGCAAGTTGACATTCGTGATGGTGAGCCACGATCTCGGCGTCATCACCCATATGTGCGAAAGGTTGGCCGTGATGCGCAACGGCGCTGTCGTCGAACGGTTGAGTTCGGAAGAACTGGCAAGCGGCGCGGTTCGGGAGGACTACACGAAAAATTTGATGATCGCCAGCAAGGGGTTTGTCAAAGCCTGAAAGACAATCTTTTCAACCCGTTGAAAAGAAGGGGTCAGGGTCGGCGTTAAGGATAAGACTTCCCTAAAAGACGACCATTCAACTAGACTATTGACAGCTGCCCTGCTTCTGTCATGATCCTGTTAACGATTGTTAGCTTTCGTGATCGATGGAGGTTGAGGCATGTTCTTTCTCGGCGGGATGACCATGGGCTACCTAGATCCTCCGGTCAAAGCCGATCGCAGGGAACAGATTTCGGTATCTCTTCCCGCGGAAAAGGACCGCCGGCTGATCGACACGTCTTCCAATTCGCCGCAAAGCGAGAACGCCGTCGAGCGCTCGTTGATCTGGGCATGGCGCGTACTCTGCTAAAATGGCGGGCTGCTAAAAGGACTGGTTGAATTTTCTCCTCCGTTCGCTCTGGACGGAATTTTATCTCTACCTACTTGATAGAGAAAATACGAATATCAACGCGAGCCGCACAACCGGCCGCACGAAAACAACGGAGGCGACATATGGCAGATCTGGGTATTTCGCATGCTCACGTGAACCAGTATGGTTCCATCCCGGCCAAGAAGGTGCTCACCACGCGCCATAGGCTTCAGACGCTGCTTCATGGAGCGATCTTCACCGCGGCATTCCTGTTCGTCGTCGCCATGGTTTGCGGGGTCGTCGGGTAATCGGCAAATGGCAGGCGCCGGTGATGCCGGCAGCTGCGGGCGGTTTTCGCCCTTATTGAATTCCGGAACATCTCATTCGGCGTTCTCCCGACACTCGAATGTCAAAGGCGAGTTGCCATAAGGGGGCATCTTGCTCTGGTTGATCGAAGCCGATCCCATCATCATTCTTCCGTCCTTCTTTCATTCATCGAAAACGGCCGCATCGACCTTGTTGGTGCGACCGGAATCGATGAGTTCCTGCCTGCCGGCACCTTAGTGCCGGCATTTTTGTGCCTACCGCCCAGATCAGCTCGCTGAGGGTGGCCGGTGCTTTTTGACTTGAATTATTTCGATACTGTCCAAATTTTCGACATGGCTTTCGCGGAGAGGTATCGATGGTCCCAATACCCGTCGGGCCGCGTCCTTTGCCAGAGCTCAGCCCGTTGCATAGCTTGGCCCAAGTGTCGTTCACCCCGGCTTCATCGATCTTTGAAGAATGGGGCTCCGTTCATGTAGCAGTCATGATAAGCAGTGCAAAAGGCTGCGCAAAACAGCCATAACTTCGTTTGGATCCAGAACCGAACCCATGTCTATTTCCAATCTTTCTCCGAGCCTTCCGCGCGAACCCGAGATTAAGCAGATCGATCATAACGATTCGATCCGCTCGACCTATCTTGCCATCGAGGACATCAAGGCGATGGGCGATGCGGTCGCCCGCAACGGCGTCGACCAGCTGCCGGCTTTCGCCCCATTCGATTTCTTCGCGCGCCATAAGGAAAACGAGAAGGAAATTCTGCGCGTCTACCGGACCACGGCGACCGACGTCGAAGCAGGCGAGACGATCACGCCGGCGGCAGAATGGTTGCTGGACAATCATTATATCGTCGAAGAGGCGATCCAGGAGGTGCGGCGCGACTTCCCCCGCCGCTTCTATCGCGAATTGCCGACCATGGTCGTCGGCGGTGTCGAGGTGCCGCGCACCCTCGTGCTTGCCTGGCTCTACGTCGCCCATACCCATAGCACGATCTCGCAGGAAAGCCTGACGGCGCTGGTCGACGGTTTTCAGGCCAGCGAGACGCTGAGGATCGGCGAACTCTGGGCATTGCCTTCGCTCGTGCGCTACGTGCTCGTGGAAAACCTTCGCCGCATTTCCAGCCGCGTCGAAGCCAGCCGCCGCCTGCGCCGCCGCGCCAACGAGGCGGCCGACGAATTGGTGCGGCTGACCGATCCGGCCGGGGCGGCGGCCTACCTGAAGACGCTGGAACCGCTTGCCGAGGACAATACTTTCTCGACACAGTTCCTCTATCGCCTTCGTGACGGCTCGCAGACGTCGAGTCTCGCCATCACCTGGCTCGACGAGCGGCTGGAAGAACTCGGCCGCAACAGCGAAGAGACGACGACGGCCGAACACAGCCGCCTTTCTTCCGGCAACGTGACGATGGGCAACATCATCCGCAGCCTTCGCGAGATCGACGATGCCGAATGGTCGGTCTGGGTCGAGCAGGTAAGCCATGTCGACAAACTGCTCTGGGAGCATTCCGATTACGGCATCCTCGATTCCGGCTCGCGCAACAAATATCGCAAACAGATCGAAAAGCTGGCCAAACGCTCGCCGCTGACGGAAATGGAAATCGCCCAGCTGGCGCTCGACATGACGGCTGCTGCCAAGGCCTCCGACGAGCCGCAGCCGCATGAACCGAATGTCGGCGGTTTCCTGTCCGGCGCGCAGCGGCCGAAGCTGGAGGCGCGGGCGAATTATCGCCCGACGATCATCCAGCATTTCGTGCGCGCCGTGCGTCGGTTCAACTGGCTGGCAATTGCCGTGCCCGTCATGCTGCTGATGATCATCGCCATGGCGATCGTCGGCCGGTTCATGGCGAATGCCGGCATGGGGGCGATCGAAATCGCCCTGCTGCTGATCATGTTCTCAGTGCCGGCGTCGGAAGGGGCGACGGGTCTCTTCAACACCGTGCTGTCCTTCTTCGTGACGCCGGCGCGCCTCGTCGGATACGAGTTCAAGGAAGGCATTCCGGAGGATGCGCGCACATTGCTCGTCGTGCCCTGCCTGATCTCGAACCGTGACAGCGTCGACGACCACGTGCGCAATCTTGAGGTTCATTATCTTGCCAATCCGCGCGGTGAGCTCTATTTCGCGCTGCTCAGCGATTGGCCGGACAGCGAGGCCGAGGAAACGCCCGCCGATCTCGAGGTTCTCGATTATGCCCGGCGCGAGATCGCCAATCTTTCCGCCCGCTATGCCTATGACGGCAAGACGCGTTTCTATCTGTTGCATCGCCGCCGTCTCTACAATCCCTCCGAAGGCGTCTGGATGGGTTGGGAGCGCAAACGTGGCAAGCTGCACGAGCTGAACATGCTGCTGCGCGGCGACCGCGACACCACCTATCTGCCCGGCGCCAACACCGTGCCGGCCAAGGTGCAATATGTGATGACGCTCGATGCCGATACGCGCCTGATGCGCGATGCCGTCACCAAGCTCGTCGGCAAGCTCTATCATCCGATCAACCGGCCGGTCATCAATCCGAAAACCGGCCGTGTCGAAAGCGGCTATGGCGTGCTGCAGCCGCGCGTCACCCCGTCGCTGACGACGGGCAAGGACGCATCGGTCTTCCAGCGCGTCTTTTCGATCAACCGCGGCCTCGATCCTTACGTCTTCACCGTTTCCGACGTCTATCAGGATCTGGCCGGCGAGGGCACCTTCACCGGCAAGGGCCTTTATCATGTCGATGCCTTCGAGGCGTCGCTGAGGGGTCGGATCGATGAGAACTCCGTGCTCAGCCACGATCTTCTCGAAGGCTCGATGGCGCGTTGCGCCCTCGTCACCGATCTCGAACTGGTTGAGGATTTCCCGATCCGCTACGAGGTCGAGACCTCGCGTCAGCATCGCTGGGCGCGTGGCGACTGGCAGCTGCTGCCCTATATGTTCAATCCGAAATACGGTGTCACGGCACTCGGCCGCTGGAAGATGTTCGACAATCTGCGCCGCTCGCTGACGCCGATCGCCTGGTTCTTCGCCTCCGTGCTCGGCTGGTATTTCATGAGCCCGCTCGGCGCACTGATCTGGCAGATTCTGCTGATCTTCTGCCTCTTCGTCGCGCCGACGCTGTCGCTGATCAACGGCATCATTCCGCGCACCAGCGATATCATCGCCCGCGCCCACCTCTATACGGTCTGGTCCGATATCACGGCCGCCAATGCGCAGGTTGCACTGCGTATCGTCTTCATCGCCGATTCGGCCGCCATGATGGCCGATGCGATCGGCCGCTCGCTCTACCGCCTCTTGGTCAGCCGCAAGCTGATGCTGCAGTGGCGGACCGCCGCCAGCGTTCACGCCAGCGGCCAGGGAACGCTGATCTCCTATTACAAAGGGATGTGGCACGCACCGGCGCTGGCGCTGCTGGCGCTTGGGTTTGCAGCCCTCCCCGGCGGCAGCGCCTTCGTCGTCGGCATTCCCTTCGCGCTGTTGTGGATCCTGTCGCCTGTCGTCGCCTGGTATGTCAGCCAGTCGGCAGAGACCGAGGACCGGCTCGAGGTCGCCGATTCGGTGTCGAGCGAACTGCGCAAGATCGCCCGACGCACCTGGCGTTATTTCGAGACCTTCACCACGGCCGAGCAGAACTATCTGCCGCCGGACAATATCCAGGAAACGCCGCATGTGATTGTTGCGGCGCGCACCTCGCCGACCAATATCGGCGTCTATTTGCTCTCGGTCGTTTCCGGCCGGCAATTCGGCTGGTTCTCCTTCGAGGAGACGCTCGAGCGGCTGGAGCAGACGATTTCGACGATCGACAGAATGGAGAAATTCCGCGGCCATCTGTTCAACTGGTATCACACCGATACGCTGCAGACGCTTGGGCCGCGTTATGTCTCGGCCGTCGACAGCGGCAATCTCGCCGGCCATCTGATCGCCATTTCGTCGGCCTGCCGCAACTGGGCCGAGGCGCCGTCCGCTCATATGCAGGGCAACCTCGACGGCGTCGGCGACACAGCCGGCATTCTCGGTGAAGTGCTGGCCGACCTGCCCGACGACCGCAAGACCGTGCGGCCGCTGCGCCGGCGCCTGGAGGAACGCATCGTCGGCTTCCAGAATGCGCTTGCCGCCGTCAAGCGCGAGCATGAATTCGCCTCGATCCGCATCATCAATCTCGCCGTTCTCGCCCGCGACATCGAGAAGCTCGCCGCCAATCTCGACCATGAGGTCAAGTCGAAGCAGAGCGAAGAGGTCACCCAATGGGCGGCCTCCCTGGTGAAGGTCTGTGAGGCGCATATTTCCGACAGCACCTTCGACCTTTCCAAAGTCGATGCGCTGAGGCCGCGCCTGGTGGCACTGCGCGACAAAGCCCGAGATCTGGCGTTCTCGATGGATTTCGGCTTCCTGTTCCGGCCCGAGCGGCGCCTGCTGTCGATCGGCTACCGCGTCGAAAGCGGTGAACTCGACCAGGCCTGCTACGATCTTCTCGCCTCGGAATGTCGCCTGACCAGCCTGTTCGGCATTGCCAAGGGCGATCTGCCAACGGAGCACTGGTATCGCCTCGGCCGCCAGGTCGTTCCTGTGGGGTCGCGCGGCGCGCTGGTCTCCTGGTCCGGCTCGATGTTCGAGTATCTGATGCCGCCGCTGGTCATGCAGGAGCGCGGCGGAGGGATTCTCAACCAGACCAACAATCTGGTCGTCGTCGAACAGATGAATTACGCCCGCAAGCTCGGAATTCCGTGGGGCATTTCGGAAGCGGCCTTCAATGCCCGCGACCATAATCTCAATTATCAGTACACGAATTTCGGCGTGCCGACGCTCGGCCTGAAGCGCGGCCTCGGCCACAATGCCGTCATTGCGCCTTATGCATCGCTGCTCGCCAGCCAGTACGACCCGCCGGCCGCGCTCGAAAATCTGCAGAGGCTGCGCAAGGTCGGTGCGCTCGGCAAGTTCGGCTTCCACGATGCCGTCGACTTCACGCCGACGCGCGTGCCGGAAGGCAAAAAATGCGCTGTGGTCTATAATTATTATGCCCACCATCACGGCATGTCGATCGCCGCCGTCGCCAACGTCGCCTTCAATGGTCATCTGCGCGAGCTCTTCCATGCCGATCCGGTCATCGAGGCAGCGGAGCTTTTGCTGCAGGAAAAGGCGCCGCGCGACATTCCGGTGATGAGCGGCAAGCATGAATCCGACACGCCGGCCAGCATCCAGGACGACCTGCTGCGGCCGGAGATCAGGAAGATCAGCGATCCGGCTTCGCGTGATCGCGAACTCGTGTTCTTGTCGAACGGCCATTATTCGCTGATGCTGACGGCTACGGGCGCCGGTTATTCCCGCTGGAACGGCCTCTCCGTTTCCCGCTGGAAAGCCGATCCGACCGAAGACCGCTGGGGCAGCTTCATCTTCCTGCGCGATACGGCCACGAATGAATGGTGGTCGACGACCTCGGAGCCGAAGGGCGTCGAAGGCGAAAAGATCAAGGTCGAATTCGCCGACGAGAAGGCGCAGTTCACCAAGACGGTCGGCGACCTCACAAGCGAGGTAGAGTGCATTATTGCGACCGAGCATGATGCCGAGGCCCGCCGCGTCACCCTGCTCAACATGGGTGGGGAAGACCGTTTCATCGAAGTCACCTCCTATCTCGAACCGGTGATCACCTCCGACGATACCGACAATGCGCATCCGGCATTTGCCCGGATGTTCGTCAAGACCGAGATCGGCAAGCGCGGCGACGTCATCCGCGCCGAACGCAACAAGCGCGATCCGAACGAACCGAACATCAGCATCGCCCACTTGATCGTCGACAATGCCGGCGACACCCGCCACACGGAATTCGAGACCGACCGGCGCAAATTCATCGGCCGTGGCCGCAGCCTTGCCGATGCGGCAGCCTTCGATCCGGGCGCTACGCTTTCCGGCAGCGACGGCTTCATGCTCGATGCGGTGATGTCGCTGCGTCGCACCGTCCGCGTGCCGGCCGGCAAGAAAGTCAGCGTGATCTTCTGGACGATCGCTGCGCCAAACCGCGACGAAGTCGACAAGGCGGTCAATCGCTACCGTCATCCCGACGCCTTCAACCACGAGTTGGTACAAGCCTGGACACGCACGCAGGTGCAGATGCGCCATGTCGGCGTTACCTCGCAGCAGGCAGCGGCCTTCCAGCATCTCGGACGCTACCTCGTCTATCCCGACATGCAGCTGCGCAAGGACGAGGCGACCGTCGAGGCCGGCCTGCAGTCGCAATCGGCGCTTTGGCCGCTGGCGATCTCCGGCGACTTCCCGATCTTCACGCTGCGCATCAACGACGACATGGATCTCGAGATCGCCCGCGAGGCGCTGCTGGCGCAGGAATATCTGCGTTCGCGCGGCGTCACCGCCGATCTCGTCATCATGAACGAACGCGCCTCTTCCTACGCGCAGGATATGCAGCACGCGCTCGACGCAATGTGCGAAAACGTGCGCCGCATGGGCCAGGCCGACGGCTTGCGCCAGCATATCTTTGCGGTTCGCAAGGACCTGATGGAGGAGAGCACCTATCACGCGCTGATTGCGGCTTCCCGCGTCACGCTGCATACGAAGAACGGCAAGGTGGTCGACCAGATCAGCCGCGCCGTGGCGCTGTTTGCGCCCTCCAAGGAGGAGCTGCAGGAGATGGAACGGGCCGAGCGCAACAAGGCCCCGGTCAAGCGTGTTGCGCCGGTGCCGCCGCCTGTCGTGCCCGCCGTCGTCATCGAGGAGGAAGGCGATCTCGACTTCTGGAACGGTATTGGCGGTTTTGCCCGCGATGGACGCGAATATGTCGTTCGGCTGCCCGGAGGTCACGCGACGCCGCAGCCGTGGATCAATGTCATCTCCAATGACAGGTTCGGCTTCCACGTATCGGCTGAGGGCTCCGGCTTCACCTGGAGCGCCAATTCGCGCGACTATCAGCTGACCTGCTGGTCGAACGATGCGGTGGTCAACCGTTCCGGCGAGGCGTTCTATTTGACCGATCTCGACAGCGGTGCCGTCATGACGCCGTTCGCAGCGCTTTCCCGCCGGCCGGACATCCGCTTCGAAACCCGCCACGGGCTCGGCTATTCGGTCTTTTCCAGCATTCAGAACGATATCGCCCTCGAGCTGACGCAGACGATCGACCGCGAAAGGCCGGTTAAACTGCAGCGCCTGCGCTTGCGCAACACCGGTTCGACCAGCCGCAAGCTGCGTCTCTACGGTTATGTCGAATGGATCCTCGGCAGCAATGCGGCACGCACGGCACCGTTCATCCTGTCTAGATATGACGAGGAGACTGGGGCGCTGTTTGCCACCAATCCCTACAGCATCGATTATTCCAGCCGCACCGCCTTCTTCGCGGCGAGCGAGGCCCTTTCGAGCTTCTCGGCAAGCCGGCGCGAATTTGTCGGCAAGGCGGGAACGATCAACGCGCCGCAGGCCGTTACCTCGGCCGCCGCCCTTTCCAGCACGGCCGACCTCGACGGTGATCCGGCCGCAGCGCTTGCGATCGACATCGAGCTCGGCGCCGGTGAGGAGCGCGACTTCACCTTCTTCCTCGGCGATACGCCGACGGAGGAAGAAGCGCGCAGCGTCATCGCCGAGATCCGCAAGGCCTCGTTCGACGATGCCGTCGAGGCGAACCGAACCTTCTGGCGGGATTTTACCGGCAGGCTGCAGATATCGACGCCAGATCGTGGAATGAATAATCTCGTCAACACCTGGTTGCCCTATCAGAGCCTCGGCTGCCGCATCATGGCCCGCACGGCCTTCTACCAGGCAAGCGGCGCCTTCGGCTTCCGCGATCAGCTGCAGGACACGCTGGCCTTCGTGCTGCACGAACCCTCCCTCGCCCGCGGGCAGATCCTCAATGCCGCGTCACGCCAATTCCGCGAAGGCGACGTGCAGCATTGGTGGCTGCCCGGAACGGGTGCGGGCGTGCGCACGTTGATCTCGGACGACGTCGTCTGGCTCGCTTACGCGATCCATCATTATTGCAGCGTCACCGGCGATAGGAGCGTGCTCGACGAGCAGATCGCCTTCCTGGAAGGGCCGGCTCTGCTCGAAGGCCAGCACGACTCCTTCTACAGGCCGGAGATTTCCGAGGACAAGGCGAGCGTCTACGAGCACGCGGCGCTGGCGCTCGATCTCGCCATCGCCCGCAAGGGGGCAAACGGCCTGCCGCTGTTCCTTGGCGGCGACTGGAACGACGGGATGAACCGCGTCGGCGTCGGCGGGCGCGGCACCAGCGTCTGGCTCGGCTGGTTCTTGGCGGGCGCATTGCGCTCCTTTATTCCCTATGCCGAAGAGCGCGGCGACACGGCCCGCATAGAGCGCTGGTCGGCGCATCTGATCGAGCTGAAGAAGGCGCTCGAAACTGCGGCCTGGGATGGCGGCTACTATCGCCGCGGCACATTCGACGACGGTGCGCTGCTCGGCTCCAGGGAAAGCCCGGAATGCCGGATCGATTCGATTGCGCAGTCATGGAGCGTGCTGTCGGGCGAGGGTGATCCGGCCCGCGCCGTCACAGCGATGGACGCTGTGCTCGACCAGCTGGTCGACGAGGATGCCCGGATCATCCGGCTGTTCACGCCGCCTTTTGTCAATTCCGCCAGGGATCCCGGCTATATCAAAGCCTATCCGCCGGGGGTGCGCGAAAACGGCGGACAATATACCCACGCCGCAACCTGGGTGGTGATGGCGTTGGCGGAGCTGAAGCGGGGCGATGATGCCTTCCGTTGCTTCCAGATTCTCAACCCGATCACCCACGCGCTCGACAAGGCTTCGGCGGAGCAATACCGGGTCGAACCCTATGTCGTGGCTGCCGACGTCTACGGCCATGAGCCCTATACGTCGCGCGGCGGCTGGACCTGGTATACCGGCTCCGCCGGCTGGCTCTACCGCGCCGCCGTCGAAGGCATCCTCGGCATCCGGCTGAAGCGCGGCCGGCTCTATGTGCGGCCGTCGCTCCCGTCGGAATGGGACGGTTTTGCGGCAGAGGTGGAGCAGGGCGGCGGCAAATACCGCATTTCGGTCTCAAAAGCGTCCAATGACAGCGGCTACACTCTGACGATCAACGGCTGCGAAATCACCGATCCCGAAGAGGGATATCCGCTCGGATAACAGCGTTCTCCACGCTGAAAAACACGGCGATTCGCGGCGGCCAAAAGGGAACCCTTTTGGCCGCCGTCGCGTTTGCAAATCGGATGACAAGGAGACACCCATGGCTAGCACGCCGACCCAAGCCATCGTCACTGGGCGCAGTTCCCTATCCGCCGCCGCGCCAATACGTGATACAAGGCTCGACGTCTTGCGCGGCGTGGCGCTGATCATGATCTTCATCAACCATGTTCCCGGACAGATCTTCGAATATCTGACGACGAAGAATTTCGGTTTTTCCGATGCTGCAGAAGCCTTCGTGCTGATCTCGGGCATTGCCGTCGGCCTTGCCTACGGTTCCGGGTTCCGGCCGGGCAACCGGCTGACGATGGCGATCAAGGCGGTGAAGCGCGCCTTCACGCTCTATCTCGCCCACATGATCACCACCTTCATGACGCTGGCGCTGTTTATCTGCGGCGCGTGGCTGTTTCACCGGCCGGGCTTGCTGGTCGAAATCAACATCCTGGCGGTGCTGATGAACCTGAAGGAAGGCATTCCGGCGTTGCTGCTGCTCGGCCACCAGATCGGCTATAACAATATCCTGCCGATGTACGGCGCGTTGATGTTGATGGTGCCGATCATCCTGCTTTTGAATGCCCGGAGCCCGTTGCTGGCGCTCGGCGTTTCCGGCACGGTCTGGCTGCTTGCGGGCATCTACCAAGTGGCGCCGCACAACATGCTGATCGAAAGCTACTGGTTCCTCAATCCGCTTTCATGGCAGTTCCTGTTTTCGATCGGCATCGTTTCGATGCTGCATATCAAGCGCGGCGGCACCATCCCCCGGCATCGGCTGCTGCTTGCGGCCGCTGCCGGTTACGTCGCGCTGTCCTTTGTCTGGGTGACCGGCCAGCTCTGGGTCTTCGGCAATTCGCTGGCCGCACTTGGCCTGCCGACGGTCATCACCGGTTTCGACAAGACCTTCCTGTCGCTGCCGCGTCTGTTGCACGTGCTGGCACTGACCTATCTGGTCATCAGCATTCCGGCGCTCTCGCGCATTCTGCGCCGTCCTGCAGACCATCCGCTGGCGATCCTCGGCCGCCATTCGCTGAACATTTTCGTCGCCGGCACGATCCTCGCCATGATTGGCCAGGTAGTGCTCTATATTACCAATAAGGATCCGCTGGTCGGTCCGCTCTTCGTGATCGTTGGTATCGCGACGCAATTCGCCTATGCCTATTATCTCGAACGCAAGCGCCAGCAGGGCAAGGTCAAGGCGAAACTGGTCACGGAGCTCGCCAGCGTCCCGGTGCCCGTCCGCATTGGCGGAACGGCCAACGTCTATCGCCGCAACGATCGGAAATAGGCTTTGGATATGCCTGTGAGATGAAGGGAGCCGGCGGCCGATGGCCGCCGGCTTAGTTTTTGTGAACAAGGATGTTCACCAGCTTGCCCAGAGGATCGCGCACATAGAAGCGCCTGACGCCCCAGGGCTCATCGGCCGGGCCGTATTCGATGGGAAAGCCAGCCGCCGACATTGCCTTAAACACGGCGTCGAGGTCGTCGACCTCGATCGAGAGATCCGGTACCGGCGTTCCGGAGCCACCTTCGCTGGCCACGCTGAGTTGAACGGTCATCGAGCGCGGGGCGCCGAACGTCGCGATCCATCCGTGATCCATGATGACGTCAAGACCGAGGATATCCTGATAGAACCGCCGGGCCATGGTGATGTCAGGTGCCTGGACATTGGCAACGATGCGCAGGACCTTCATGGTTTTTCCCTTCGGTAGTCGGTATCAAACCGGAAATTAGGAAGATCGGTAGGGTGGTCAATCGGTTTGGCTTGGAATCGAGACGTTGCTGCGTGTGAGCCCCTTCTGCCCTGCCGGGCATCTCCCCCACAGATGGGGAGATCAGCCAGTGGTTGGCCCTCAATTCCTCTCTACTGCCGTGCGGGACATCAGTTGGTCATTGTTTGGGGAAACCATCGCGCCAGCCGATCTCCCTCCTTGTGGGGAGATGCCCGCCAGGGCAGAGGGGATATCCACACGGCACAGTGCCAATGCATATCGTCCACGGCGGTATTCGGATAAAGCAAAGTCTGAAAGCGTGTCGTAGGAATGCCGTTCGATGCAGCCTCTTAACCCAGCCCAACAAAAAAGGCCGAAAGGGGTTACCCTCCGGCCTTTGTTTGAAACCCAAGCCGATCAGGCGGCTTCGGTGGTATGGGCCTTGCGGACCTCTTCGTCCGTCAGGATACCGCTGGCGCGCAGCAGGGCGGCGAAGCGGCCGTTGCTGTGGCTGAGTTCGTCGAAGCTACCCTGTTCGACCACGCGGCCGTCGTCTAGGAAGAGCACCATATCGGCTTCGCGGACCGTCGACAGGCGGTGGGCGATGATGAAGGTGGTGCGGTTCTGGCGCAGGTTGTCGATTGCGGCCTTGACGCGGTTTTCAGTCTCGACGTCGAGCGCCGAGGTCGCCTCGTCGAGCACCAGGATCGGCGCGTCCTTGAGGATAGCGCGGGCGATGGCGATGCGCTGACGCTCGCCGCCAGAGAGCTTGTTGCCGCGTTCGCCGACATGCGTATCGTAGCGATCCTCACGGGTCTCGATAAAGTCGGCGGCAGCGGCGGCTTCGGCCGCACGGCGCATGTCCTCTTCGCTGGCGCCTTCACGGCCGAGGCGGATATTGTCGCTGATCGAACGGTTCAGCAGGCCCGCATCCTGGAAGACGGTGGCGATGTGACGACGCAGCGACTTGCGGGTCACCTTGGTGATATCGGTGCCGTCGACAAGGATCTGGCCGCCCTGGGCGTCGTAAACACGCTGCAGCAGGTTGACCAGCGTCGTCTTGCCGGCACCGGTCGGGCCGACGATCGCGACCGTCTGGCCTGCCTTCACCGAGAAGGAGACATTGTGCAGGCCCTGCGAGCTGTTGCCGAAGCCGAAGGAGACGTCGCGGAATTCGATCGCACCCTTGACGTCCTTGATCTCGCCATTGCCGGCCGGTTCTTCGCGTTCACGCACCGAGTCTTCGAGCGCATAGAATTCCTCGAGCTTGGAACGGGCTTCGAAAATCTGCGTGGCGAACTGGCGCATCAGGTCGAGGCGGCCGATCAGCAGGTTGGCAAAGCCGATGAAGGCGATGACGTCGCCGACGCGCAGCTGGCCGGCCTGAACAAGCATGGTGCCGATGATCAGGACCACCATCATTGCAATGGTCGACGCCATGCGGTTCAACGCGCTGGCGATCGCCCACCAGTCGAGCACCGGATACTGGGCTTCGAGCAGGCGGTCGGCAAAGGATTTCAGCGCCTTGGTTTCAGCCTCGATGCGGTTGTAGCTGTGCAGGACAGACACGTTGCTGATCGAGTCGCTGACATGCGAAAAGACGGTGTGATAATGGTTTTCGACCGAAGCCTGGCCGTCTTTGGTGCGGCTCATGACGACGCGACCGATCATCCAGTAGGCGACGGCGAGCACCATGAGCACGGCGGAAAGGCGCAGGTCCATCGCCATTGCCGTCGGTATCAGAAGGGCAAGCGCGATAACCGTCGACAGGTGGTTGCGCATGAATTCCAGCCAGAGACCGAACAGCGTCTCGCAGGCGCGCAGCAATGTATGCAGCGCGTTTGAGGTGCCGCGCTGATGGTGCCAGCCAAGCGGCATGGAGATGATCCGGCCGAAGGCTTCCGTCAACAGCGTCGCGCGCCGGCCATGGGCCAGCCTGTCGGCCTCGCGGGCGACCAGGACGAAGGCAACCGTGTTGAAAACGGCGAAGGTCGCCCACATGAAAAGGATGGGCTTGACCTCACCCTTGCCCGAAATCGCATCGATAATGCGACCGAACAGGATCGGCTCCGCAATGGTAATTGTCGCCAGAACGATGTTTGCGACCACGACCAGGGATACGCGCAGCTTGTAGGCGCTGAGATAGCGCAGAGCTCTTGCATAGACCTTGAATAGCGTCACGTCGAACCTCTTATGCATCTGCGAAACTGGATGATGCGATGCTACAAAAGGTTACCTGAACCGGCGATTAACGGAGTATTCAGGGTCCATCGAGGCGACGAGTAACCCGATCGCATTATCGTGGGATTCGACGAGATGACTATGGCGCTGAATTTTCTGCTCGGTTATATCCCTGCAACAATTTGCGCTTGCATTTTAATAAATATTTAGCGCAGCATTAAATTAGAGACTGCATTTTTTGAAGAAGACCGTTTCGCGACCAATTTGAAAAGCCGCCGACGGCCTCGATGCGGGCATCCGTCCGGGCAAGGGGCATTTTGTGAATATTAATTTGTTAATTCAATTGCTTATCATTCTGGAAGAAACGTCAAATCCTCAGGCCGTGGTTACCGAGCTGGAGCAGGTCATCCAAGATTGCGGCTTCGAATATTACGGCCTACGGCGCCATTTGCCGCAGAATCCGGCGCAGCAGAATCCGGAACCCTGGGCTGCGGCGCTTGCCGGCCGCTGGCCGCAACAATGGCCGCAAATCTATACCGCGAAAAAATATGTGCTGATCGATCCGATGGTGCGCTACCTCGCTCATGCGCAGCGGCCCTTCCGCTGGCGGGAAAGCCTGGCAGCATTCCGCAAGGATGCGCAGAAGCGTCGGATGGAGCAGATGATGGTCGATGCTTTCGGTCACGGACTGGAAGACGGTTATATCTTTCCGATCCACGGACGGAACGGCATTCTCGGCAACCTCAGTCTCGCCGGCAAGCCGATCGAGCTGTCGCCGGTGGAGATCGCCCTTTTCGAGGCCGTGGCACGCAAAAGCTTCTGGCGATTGCTCGAGCTGAAGGATGAGGCGGAGGCGCTGGAAACCGTGCTGCCGGCCGACACGCCGCTGACGCGACGCGAAATGGAGATCCTGCATTATCTCGCCGAAGGCATGACCTCGATGGAAATCAGCAAGATGCTGAAGATCTCAAACCACACCGTCGACTGGTATATGAACGGCTTGCAGAACAAGCTAAAGGCGAAAAACCGGCAGCAGGCGGTGGCGCTTGCCTTCCGTCACCGCTTGATAAGCTAGAGCATGATGCCGAAAGGATGAGCGGTTTTCATGCTATGCCTTTGATTTTGATAAGAAATACGATTTATGCCGATCCGGCCTGACATCATCAGCATTTAGAATGGCGAGAAATTGCATTTCGCAGTCGCAAGAGAAATTGAACTTCCTGTAACAAGAAGTTAAGAATTTCCTTCGCGGGTGCAGCATGCCCGCGTCTGAACGCCTGAGGAGACCGTTTTGCCCATTTCCAAGATACTCGTTGCCAATCGCTCCGAAATTGCCATTCGCGTGTTTCGCGCGGCCAACGAGCTTGGAATAAAAACCGTGGCGATCTGGGCGGAGGAAGACAAGCTGGCGCTGCACCGTTTCAAAGCGGACGAAAGCTATCAGGTCGGCCGCGGCCCGCATCTTGCCAAGGACATGGGCCCGATCGAAAGTTATTTGTCGATCGAGGAAGTGATCCGCGTCGCAAAGCTCTCAGGCGCCGATGCCATTCATCCAGGTTATGGCCTGTTGTCGGAAAGTCCCGAATTCGTCGATGCCTGCAACAAGGCCGGCATCATCTTCATCGGCCCGAAGGCCGATACGATGCGCCAGCTCGGCAACAAGGTCGCAGCGCGCAACCTGGCGATCTCGGTCGGCGTGCCTGTGGTGCCGGCCACGGGGCCGTTGCCGGAGGATATGGCCGAAGTGGCGAAGATGGCCGAGGAGATCGGCTATCCCGTAATGCTGAAGGCCTCCTGGGGCGGCGGCGGTCGCGGCATGCGCGCCATCCGCGATCCGAAGGATCTGGCCCGTGAAGTGACCGAGGCCAAACGTGAGGCGATGGCCGCCTTCGGCAAGGACGAGGTCTATCTGGAAAAGCTCGTCGAACGCGCCCGCCACGTCGAAAGCCAGGTTCTCGGCGATACACACGGCAATGTCGTTCATTTGTTTGAACGTGACTGCTCGATCCAGCGCCGTAACCAGAAGGTCGTCGAGCGCGCGCCTGCGCCCTACCTCTCGGAAGCGCAACGCCAGGAGCTTGCCGCTTATTCGCTGAAGATCGCCTCGGCGACCAATTATGTCGGCGCCGGCACCGTCGAATATCTGATGGATAGCGATACCGGCAAATTCTACTTCATCGAGGTCAATCCGCGTATCCAGGTCGAGCATACGGTGACCGAAGTCGTCACCGGCATCGACATCGTCAAGGCGCAGATCCACATTCTCGACGGCTTTGCGATCGGCACGCCGGAATCGGGCGTTCCCGCTCAAGCTGACATCCGCCTGAACGGTCATGCGCTGCAGTGCCGCATCACCACCGAGGATCCGGAGCACAATTTCATTCCGGATTACGGCCGCATCACCGCCTATCGCTCGGCGTCGGGTTTCGGCATCCGTCTCGACGGCGGCACCTCCTATTCGGGCGCTATCATCACCCGCTATTATGATCCGCTGCTCGTCAAGGTCACGGCCTGGGCGCCGAACCCGTCCGAAGCGATCAGCCGCATGGACCGGGCGCTGCGCGAGTTCCGTATTCGCGGCGTCGCTACCAACCTGACCTTCCTCGAAGCGATCATCGGCCATCCGAAGTTCCGCGACAACAGCTACACGACACGTTTCATCGACACGACGCCGGAACTCTTCCAGCAGGTCAAGCGCCAGGACCGCGCGACGAAGCTCTTGACCTATCTGGCCGACGTCACCGTCAACGGTCATCCCGAGGCCAAGGACAGGCCAAGGCCGCTTGATAACGCTGCCCAGCCGGTGGTTCCCTACGCCAATGGCAACACGGTCAAGGATGGAACGAAGCAACTGCTCGACACGCTCGGTCCGAAGAAATTCGGCGAATGGATGCGCAATGAAAAACGCGTGCTTCTGACCGACACGACGATGCGCGACGGCCACCAGTCATTGCTCGCCACCCGCATGCGCACCTATGACATCGCCCGCATCGCCGGCACCTATGCGCATGCACTGCCGAGCCTTTTGTCGCTCGAATGCTGGGGTGGCGCCACCTTCGACGTCTCGATGCGCTTTCTGACGGAGGATCCGTGGGAACGCCTGGCGCTGATCCGCGAGGGCGCGCCGAACCTTCTGTTGCAGATGCTTTTGCGCGGCGCCAACGGCGTCGGCTACACCAACTATCCCGACAATGTCGTCAAATACTTCGTCCGCCAGGCAGCCAAGGGCGGCATCGATCTCTTCCGCGTCTTCGATTGCCTGAACTGGGTCGAGAACATGCGGGTGTCGATGGATGCCATTGCCGAGGAGAACAAGCTCTGCGAGGCGGCGATCTGCTATACCGGCGATATCCTGAACTCGGCCCGTCCGAAATACGATCTGAAATACTATACCGACCTTGCGGTCGAGCTTGAAAAGGCCGGCGCGCATATCATCGCGCTCAAGGATATGGCCGGCCTCCTCAAGCCTGCGGCTGCGAAGGTTCTGTTCAAGGCGCTGCGTGAAGCGACCAGCCTGCCGATCCATTTCCATACGCATGATACATCAGGTATTGCGGCCGCGACCGTGCTTGCCGCCGTCGATGCCGGCGTCGATGCGGTCGATGCGGCGATGGATGCGCTATCCGGCAACACCTCGCAGCCCTGTCTCGGCTCGATCGTCGAGGCGCTGCGCGGTACGGAGCGCGATCCGGGCCTCGATCCGGAGTGGATCCGCCGCGTCTCCTTCTATTGGGAAGCGGCGCGTAACCAATATGCCGCCTTCGAAAGCGACCTCAAAGGCCCGGCCTCGGAAGTCTATCTACATGAAATGCCGGGCGGCCAGTTCACCAACCTCAAGGAACAGGCCCGCTCACTCGGCCTCGAGACCCGCTGGCATCTGGTGGCGCAGGCCTATGCCGATGCCAATCAGATGTTCGGCGATATCGTCAAGGTGACGCCGTCCTCCAAGGTGGTCGGCGACATGGCGCTGATGATGGTCTCCCAGGACCTGACAGTTGCCGATGTCGTCAGCGCCGACAAGGAAGTCTCCTTCCCGGAATCGGTGGTGTCGATGCTGAAGGGTGATCTCGGTCAGCCGCCCTCAGGCTGGCCGAAAACGCTGCAGAAGAAGGCCCTGAAGGGCGACAAGCCCTATACCGTGCGGCCCGGCTCCTTGCTCAAGGAGGCCGACCTCGATGCTGAGCGCAAGGTCATCGAGACGAAGCTGGAACGTGAGGTCAGCGATTTCGAATTCGCCTCCTACCTGATGTACCCGAAAGTGTTCACCGACTTCGCGCTTGCCTCCGATACCTACGGCCCGGTTTCGGTGCTGCCGACGCCGGCCTATTTCTACGGGCTTGGAGATGGCGAGGAACTGTTTGCCGATATCGAACGCGGCAAGACGCTGGTCATCGTCAACCAGGCGATGAGCGCGACTGACAGCCAGGGCATGGTGACCATCTTCTTCGAACTCAACGGCCAGCCGCGCCGCATCAAGGTGCCGGACCGGGCCCATGGGGCAACAGGTGCAGCCGTCCGCCGCAAGGCGGAACCGGGCAATGCCGTCCATGTCGGTGCGCCCATGCCGGGCGTCATCAGCCGTGTCTTCGTCTCTCCAGGTCAGGCGGTCAGTGCCGGCGACGTGCTCGTCTCCATCGAGGCCATGAAGATGGAAACGGCGCTGCATGCGGAAAAGGACGGGACGATCTCGGAGGTGCTGGTGCGGGCCGGCGATCAGATCGACGCCAAGGACCTGCTCGTCGTCTATGGCGCTTGAGCAACGGGCGGGCGATCGTCGCCGAGAGGCTTCGTTCTGCTGTCCAACGACTGCGGCCAATCACCCGATTGTGTATGATCGGGCGGTGAAAAGCAGATTTTTCGACGAGTTGGCAGTCTCCTTGCCTTGCCCGGCGAGGAGACTTTCTCATAGACTTGCGCTCCCACCATCCGCCCCCAAGACCCATCAGGAAATCATCTCCATGAGCAAGTTGAAGATTGCCGTCATTGTCGGCAGCACGCGTATTGGCCGTTTCGCCGAACATCCGGCCAAGTGGATTGCCGAGCTGGTCGGCCAGCGCTCCGATCTGGAAGTCGAAGTTCTCGATCTTATCGACTATCCCATGCATTTCTTCGGCGAAGCGCGCGCCACCACAGCGGAAAGCGACTCCGCCGAGCGCTGGAAGAAGAAGCTGCGCGAATTCGACGGCTTCATCTTCACCGCCGCCGAGTACAATCATGCTCCGACGGCCGTTCTGAAAAACGCGATCGATCTCGGCGAATTCATCCAGAAGCCGGTCGGTTTTGTCGGTTACGGCGGCGTCGGCGGCGCACGTGCGGTCGAGCAACTGCGTTTGATCTTCGTGGAAATGGGCGCTGCTTCCGTCAAGACCGGTGTCCACATCGCATTCAGCGAATATCTTGCCGTTCTCAAGGAAGGCAAGAGCCTTGGCGATTACGCCCATCTCAACGAGGCTGCCAAGAACCTGCTCGATCAGATCACATGGTGGGGCAATGCGCTGAAGGCTGCGCGCGCCGTCGTCACGGCCTCCTGATTGGAGTTCCAGCAATGCCGGGATGGCCGCATCCCGGCATTGCTTCAAATGTCGTAGGTATGCGCCGCGTTGATCGTCGAGATGAAGCGCTTGGTGCGTTCGCGCTCCGGCGCAGTGAAGATCGCCCTGGCGCTACCCGTTTCCACCACGCTTCCGGCTTCCAGAAAGACGACGTCATTGGCGATCTTCGAGGCAAGCCTGAGATCATGAGTCGCCATCACCATGGTCGTGCCTTCGCGGGCAAGCTGACCCAGCACATCGACCACTTCTGCCGAGAGTTCCGGATCGAGCGCCGAGGTCGGTTCGTCACAGAGAAGCACGCGCGGCGACGGCGCCAAGGCGCGAGCGATCGCCACACGCTGCTGCTGACCGCCCGAGAGCGTCGAAGGCCATGCATCGGCCTTGTGGGTCATGCCGACCTTGGTCAGCAACTCCATCGCCCGCTCGCGCGCCCTTTCCCTCGGCCATTTCAGGACTGTCACCAGGCCCTCCATAACATTCTCAATCGCGGTCTGATGCGGGAAGAGCTGGAAGTTCTGGAAGACCATGCCGGTCTGGCGGCGGATCTTCTGGATCGCCTGCCAGCTCGTTCGTTTGCCCGGCGCAAAGGCCAGCGTTTCCTCTCCGAGGCGGATGGAACCGGCGGTCGGAATTTCGAGCAGGTTGATGCAGCGCAGCAGCGTGCTCTTGCCGCCGCCCGAAGGCCCGACCAGGGCGGTGACGCTGCCTTCGGGAATGCGGATGCTGATATCCTTGAGGATGACGGCGTCGCCGAAGCGCTTTTCGATGTTGGAAAGCTCGATCATGCATTTGCCTCCAGCATGCCGCCATAACGCGCGAAGCGGCGTTCCAGCCGCACCTGCAGCTGCGAGAGGACGGAGCTTAGGGCAAGATAGATCAGCGCCGCCTCGATATAGAGGATCAGCGGCTCATAGGTGGTGGCCACGATGCGCTGCGCCGCCTGGAAGAGCTCCGGCACGGTGATTGCGGCGGCAAGCGAGGTGTCCTTGACCAGCGAAATGAAGGTGTTCGACAGAGGCGGCACGGCGACGCGGGCGGCCTGCGGCAGGATGGTGCGGCTCATCGCCTGGCGCCAGCTCATGCCGATCGAATAGGCGGCTTCCCACTGGCCCTTCGGCACCGAGGAAATGACGGCGCGGATGATCTCGGAACTATAGGCGCCGATATTCAGCGTGAAGCCGATCAGGGCGGCTGGAAAGGCGTCAAGCAGGATGCCGAGGCTCGGCAAGCCGTAGAAGATGACGAAGAGCTGAACGAGCAGCGGCGTGCCGCGGATGACCCATACATAGAAACGAGCGATGGCGGAAAGCGGCGCCGGCCCGAAGAGTCGGGCGATTGCGGTGGCGAGCCCGAGGGCCAGGCCGAAGACGAAGGACAGCAGCGTCAGCGGAATGGTGAAGATCAGCCCCGCCCAGAGGAGCGAGGGCAGCGAATCCGCCATGAGTTGGAGCCAGTGCGGCAAGGGGCGTTCCCTCTCGTCAGTTGGGTGGTGATATCTCGAATACCCCTCCCCAACCCCTCCCCACAAGGGGGGAGGGCCATTCTTGAGTGGGACTTACTTCGAAACGTCCTGGCCGAAATACTTGTCGGCGATTTTCTTGTAAGTGCCGTCGGCCTTGATGTCGGCAAGCGCCTTGTTGATTTCGGCAAGAAGCTCCGGCTCGTTCTTGCGGATGATGATGCCGGAATAATCGGCATTTTCCTGCTCTGCGGCGATCTTCACCGGCGCGTCCGGCTTGTGCTTCTTGAAATCAAGGAAGGAGAGGCTGTCGTTGATCGTGGCGTCGGCGCGCTTGGTCAGCACGAGCTGGATCGATTGATCGAAACCGTCGGTGCCGACGAGTTCGGCACCGGCTTCGGTTGCGATCTTGCCGAAATTGCTGGTCAGCGATTGGGCGGATTTCTTGCCCTTCAGATCGGTGAAGGTCTTGATGCTGTCGTCGCCGTCGCGGATGATCAGCACGGCCTTGGAAGCGATATAGGGTTCGGAGAAATCATATTTCTGTTTGCGGGCTTCGGTGATGCCGACCTGGTTGATGACGGTGTCGTAGCGCTTGGCGTCGAGGCCGGCGATCAGGCCATCCCACTTGCCCTCGACGAACTCGGCCTTGACGCCGAGTTTGGCAGCGATCGCTTCGCCGATCTCGACGTCGAAGCCGACGAGCTTGCCGCTTTCGTCATGAAAGGTGAAGGGCGCGTAAGTGCCTTCGGTGCCGATCTTGAAGACGCCGGCCGATTTGATGGCGGCGAGGTTCTCGCCGGCATGGGCAGGCAGGAGGGCAGCAGCATGAATGAGGGCAGCGGCGGCGACGGTTTTCAACCAGTTCATTGTTTTATCCATCCTTGGGAGGTTGTCATCGGATGAGCGATAGTTCGCAGAAAATTAGGGCGTCGGAAGCGTAAAAAACTGCGAATAAAAGCAGCAACTGCAAATATTTTTCTCAAGCGGCCGGTTAAACCGTGAATCCTGTAGAAACCGGCTCCATCCGCCAACCAGGCTGTCCGGATTCCACTCTGGTCGGAGAGCTTTGTTTCAGACCGTCAGGAAACGTGTGTTTATGCATGTTGTGCGCATGATCATAAGTGTTTATGCACGTTTCTGGTTCCAATGATTTCGACCCGGTAAAAACATGCAGGATTTCCTATTGCGCGAGCGCCAAGGCGTGATTTCCGACAGGCTGCGGATCAACGGCCGCGTCCTGGCGACGGAACTTGCCCTCGAATTCGGCGTCTCCGAGGATACGGTGCGCCGCGATCTGCGGGAGATGGCCGCTGCAGGGCTCTGCGAGCGGGTCTATGGCGGCGCACTGCCGGTCTCGCCGGCGCACGGGAACCTGACGCAGCGGATGGGTTTTGCGGCTGACCGGAAACAGGCATTGGCGCGCGCTGCGGCACAGCAGATTGCCGCCGGTTCGACTGTGTTTTTCGATGCCGGCAGCACCAATCTGGCGATTGCCAACGCATTGCCGGCCGAACTGGCGCTGACGGCTGCGACGAATGCGCCGGCGATTGCCGCCGAGCTGATCGATAAGCCTGCCGTCAACGTCATCCTGATCGGCGGAATGGTGGACCGGCAGACGGGCGGTTCGCTCGGCGCCAAAGCCTTGCGGGATATGGAACAGCTTGCGCCCGATCTCTGTATTCTTGGTGCCTGCGGCGTCGATCTTGAGGCCGGCATCACGGTGTTCGGTTTCGAAGATGCCGAGTTCAAGCGGTATGCGGCGTCGAGAAGCAGAAAAGTGCTGGTGGCGGCAACTTCGGAGAAGTTCGGCACGGCTGCCCCGCACAGCATCCTGCCGGTTGCTCATTGTGACTGCCTGGTCGTCGAGCACGATGCCGATCCGGCCATACTCGCCGGTTATCGCGAGCGCGGATGCAGAACTGTTATCGCCGAGAAAACGAACTAGGCGGTTGTCATAGAGTTTAGGGAAACCGGGCGCGTATAAGCCCGGCAATGAGGAAGACCGAGAAATGGATAGTCATGTGAATGCGTCGCCGGGAGCGCGGAGCGGCTTCGTTACCAAAAGCAGGGCGGCGGTTTCCCTGCTTTTTCTGATGAACGGCTTCGTCGTCGGCTGCTGGGCGCCGAAGATCCCGGATTTTGCCGAGCGCCTGGCGCTCTCCAAGTTCGAACTTGGGCTGATGATCCTGGTCTTCGGCGTCGGCTCGCTGGTGATGATGCCGATCGCCGGGGCGCAGATTGCCAAACACGGCTCGCGTGTCGTCGTTCAGGTCCTGGCTGTCTGCGTGCTGCCATTGCTGCTGGCATTGACGCTGGCGCCAAATGTCGTCACCGCGGCAATTTCGCTCTTCCTGTTCGGCGGCTTCATCGGTGCCATGGATGTGGCGATGAACGCCAATGCGGTGTCGGTGGAGAAATCCATGCGCCGCTCCATCATGTCGTCCTGCCACGCTTTCTGGAGCCTTGGCGGGCTGATCGGCTCAGGCCTCGGCGGCATCGCGATCTCCAAGCTCGGCATTCTCGGTCATGCCGAACTGGCGACGGTGCTGGCGGCGATCTTCCTGGCTATCTCCTGGCCTATGATCCTTGCTGATCCGCCGCATCCCGACACAAGGAACGAAAAGACAAGACTGCCGATGGTGCCGCTGCCGTGGCTGCTCGGTTTGATGGCCTTGTTCAGCATGGTGCCGGAAGGCGCGGTACTGGACTGGGGTGCGCTCTATCTCCGGCAGGAAATGGATGCATCCGTGGCGCTTTCCGGCCTTGGTTTCGCAGCCTTTTCGGCGACGATGGCGATTATGCGCTTTGCCGGCGACCTGGTGCGCGACCGCCTGGGCGGCGTCAAGACGCTGCGGATCTGCACCTTGTTTGCCATCGTCGGCATGCTGTTTGCAGGCCTGGCACCCAACGCCGAGATCGCCATTCTGGGCTTTGCCTTTTGCGGCATCGGCATTTCCAACATGGTGCCGATCGCTTTCTCGGCGGCGGGCAACATTCCCGGCCTCAAGCCCGGCATCGGCATCTCTGTCGTGACCACCATGGGCTATTCCGGCATGCTGGTTGCGCCGTCCTTGATCGGCTTCGTCGCCGAGCATATCGGTTTCGCCATCGTTTTCATGGCGCTGCCGGTGCTGCTCCTTGTTGTTCTCCTGCTTTCTAACCTGGCCCATTATGCCGATGGAGTCTCCGGAAGCGGCCACTAGACCAGAATGATTTTAGGTCGGGACGGCCTAAAATCTGAATCCTGTTCTGAGCCGCCTCCCAACAAAAGTGATATCAAGGGCGGTTGACAAGAAAGCGGTCATGATCCACCTGAAAGACACTGTTTCTAAAGCGCGTCGCAATCTCTCGGATTCGCTTCTTGCGCTTTAGGTTCTTATTTTTACGCATGTCGTTATCGCAAAACCGCTGCACACTTTTGCGCGACATGCTTTAGGGGTGCAAAAACTCTTCATGTCCTCAGCCGCCGATTTTGATCCGAAACCGCGCCGCGCTTCTATTGCCGTCGATGTCGGCGGCATCATCGTCGGCGGCGGGGCGCCGGTCGTCGTGCAATCGATGACGAACACCGATACGGCCGATATCGATTCGACCGTTGCCCAGGTCGCTGCCCTCCACCGGGCGGGCTCGGAACTGGTGCGCATCACCGTCGACCGTGACGAGAGTGCGGCCGCCGTGCCGAAGATCCGCGAGCGGCTGTTGCGGCTTGGCATGGACGTGCCGTTGATCGGCGACTTCCATTATATCGGCCACAAACTGCTTGCCGATCATCCTGATTGTGCCGAGGCGCTGGCGAAATACCGCATCAACCCCGGCAATGTCGGCTTCAAGGACAAGAAGGACAAGCAATTCGCCGAGATCATCGAGATGGCGATCCGCTACGACAAGCCGGTGCGCATCGGCGTCAACTGGGGCTCGCTCGATCAGGATCTCTTGACGGCGCTGATGGACAGGAATGCCGAAGCCGGTTCGCCGCTTTCGGCCCGGCAGGTGACCCGCGAGGCGATCGTGCAATCGGCACTGCTTTCGGCAGCCCTTGCCGAAGAGATCGGCCTGCCGCGCAACCGCATCATCCTGTCGGCCAAGGTCAGCCAGGTCCAGGACCTGATCGCCGTCAATTCCATGCTCGCCGAACGCTCCAATCATGCTTTGCATCTCGGTCTGACCGAAGCCGGCATGGGCACCAAGGGTATCGTCGCCTCGTCGGCGGCGATGGGCTTCGTACTGCAGCACGGCATCGGCGATACGATCCGCGTGTCGCTGACGCCGGAGCCGAACGGCGACCGCACGCGTGAAGTCCAGGTGGCGCAGGAGATCCTGCAGGTCATGGGCTTCCGCCAGTTCATTCCTGTCGTTGCCGCCTGTCCCGGCTGTGGACGCACGACGTCGACGGTGTTCCAGGAGCTTGCCCAGAACATCCAGAACGACATCCGCAAGAACATGCCGATCTGGCGCGAGAAATATCCTGGCGTCGAGGCGCTGAACGTCGCCGTCATGGGCTGCATCGTCAACGGTCCCGGCGAAAGCAAACATGCCGATATCGGCATTTCGCTTCCGGGCACCGGCGAGACGCCAGCGGCGCCCGTCTTCATCGACGGCCGGAAGGCTCTGACGCTGCGTGGCCCCCATATCGTTGCCGATTTCGAGGCGCTTGTCGTCGACTATATCGAGAAGCGTTTCGGTCAGCGGACGGCGGCGGAATGAGCGACCGCAAGTTCGGATGAGCCGGTACTGGTCGCCAATCGTCAGCAAGCTGCAGCCCTACGTCGCGGGGGAGCAGCCCCGTATTCCCGGACTGGTCAAGCTCAACACCAATGAAAATCCCTATGGGCCGTCTCCAACGGCGCTCGAGGCGATCCGGCAAGCTGCGGACGATCGTCTGCGGCTCTATCCGGACCCCGCCGCCACGGAATTGCGCCAGACGATCGCCGCCCGTCACGGTTTGACGGCGGAAGAAGTCTTCGTCGGCAACGGTTCCGACGAGGTTCTCGCCCACGCGTTTCAGGCGCTGTTGAAACACGAGCGGCCGCTTCTCTATCCAGATGTGACCTACAGCTTCTATCCGACCTATAGCCTGCTATACGGCGTCGAGACGGTCGAAGTGTCTGTCGATGACAGGTTTCAGATCCGGCTGGCAGATTACGACAGGCCGTGCGGTGCGATCATCATCGCCAATCCGAACGCGCCGACCGGCATCGGCCTGCCGCTTGCCGACATAGAGGCGCTTATCGCCGCCCATCCGGATGCGGTCGTCGCGATAGACGAGGCCTATATCGATTTCGGCGGTGACAGCGCTATCCCGCTCATTTGCAAATATCCCAATCTGCTTGTCGTTCAGACCTTGTCCAAATCGCGCTCGCTTGCGGGTCTGCGCGTCGGCTTTGCGCTGGGGCGGCGGGAACTGATCGAGGCGCTGGAGCGCGTCAAGGACAGCTTCAATTCCTATCCGCTCGATCGCCTGGCGCAGGTTGCCGCGACGGCGGCAATCAAGGACGAGGCGTGGTTCGAGACATGCCGAAAGATGCTCATTGCCAGCCGGGACGGTCTCGTCCGGGAACTCGAAGCGCTGGATTTCGAAGTGCTGCCGTCTCAAGCAAATTTCGTTTTTGCAAAGCATGAGAGCCAGTCGGGTGCAGCGCTTCAAGCTGCTCTGCGGGAGCGTGGTGTTCTCGTCCGGCATTTCGCCAAACCGCGTATTTCGGAGTTTCTGCGCATCAGCATCGGCACGGATGAGGAATGCGCGCGCCTGGTTTCGGCTTTCAAGGAAATATTGTCGGCGTGATCCGACGATTCAGCTCTTCCGGTCGGCGATGAAATGCGCGGTGGCGATGAGGGTCGAGGCGCGGGCGCCGTAGGGGGCAAGCAGTGTCTCGGCATCGCGGACATGCTGATGGAGTTGGGCTTCGGCCCATTCCATGCCGCGTAGCGCTACAAGCGTTCCCTTGCCGCGGGCTGCATCTTTGCCGGTCGCCTTGCCCATGGTTGCAGTGTCCGAGGTCAGGTCGAGGATGTCGTCAGCCAGTTGGAATGCAAGTCCGATCTTTTCGCCGAAGGCGCGCAGGCGGCGGCGATCGTCCGGCGGGCTGGCCGAGATGAGGGCGCCGGCTTCGCAGGCAAAGCGGATCAGCGCGCCTGTTTTCATCGCCTGCAGGCGGATGATGCCGGCCTCGTCAGGCGCTTGTCTTTCTGCCGCGAGATCGAGCGCCTGGCCACCGGCCATGCCGCCGAGACCGGCGGCGCGAGCAAGAGCCAGCACCAGCGATGCCTTGCTCGTTTCGGGAAGGGCTGTTTCCGGCGTGGCGATAATGTCGAAGGCGTAGGTCAGCAGGCTGTCGCCTGCGAGGATCGCGGTGGCTACGTCGAATTTTTTGTGTACCGTCGGTTTGCCGCGGCGGAGATCATCATCATCCATGGCCGGCAGGTCGTCATGCACGAGCGAATAGCAGTGAACGCATTCGAGTGCAGCGCCGACGCGAAGCGCCGCCGCGGCGTCACCGCCGAGAAGGGCGGCACTTTCGACGACGAGGAACGGGCGCAGTCGCTTGCCACCGTTCAGCACGGCATAATGCATGGCGTCGCGCAGCGTCTCAGGTCTGACGATTTCATCGGAGAGAGGGCTCGGTGACAGCAATGCGTCGAGCAGCGCCTCGATCTCGCGGGCGTTGTTCTTCAGCCTCGTCTCGAAAGTGTCCCGGTTCGCGTCCATGGGCGCTGTTTGGCATGAGCGCCCCGGGGCTTGCAACGGAATTGTCGATGGCGCAGCAAGATTTGCCACGCACTCTGGCATAAGCTCCGTACAGGCGCTATGACAACGACAGGGGCGAAATCGGACTGGGGAACATTGGATATAGCGCCGGAGAGAGAGGACAGCGTCGACATGCCGGCTCGTCGGCAATGGTTCGGAGACCGGCGTCTATTGAAACGCATTGTTCTTTCCGTGCTGATCGTGCTGATCCTTCCCTATGCCCTGATCTTTTTCTATCTGCTGCCGTTCATTCACCCGGTCTCGACGTTGATGCTGCGCGATCTCGTGCTGCTGCGCGGTTACGACAGGCAATGGGTGTCGCTTGATGACGTCGCCCCGGCTCTGGTGCAGTCGGTGATGATGTCAGAGGACGGGCAATATTGCTTTCACGGCGGCGTCGACTGGGCGGAAATGCGGATGCTGGTCGAGGATACGCTGAAAGGTCAGGCGACGCGCGGCGGCAGCACCATCCCGATGCAGACGGCTAAGAACCTCTTTCTCTGGAACGGCCGCTCCTTCGTGCGCAAGGCGATGGAGCTTCCGCTCGCTGTCTCCACGGATTTCGTCCTGTCGAAACGGCGGCTGATGGAAATCTATCTGAACATCGCCGAATGGGGTCCCGGCATTTACGGCATCGAGGCTGCGGCCCAGCATCATTTCAAGGTGCCGGCGTCGAAACTGACGCGACGCCAGGCATCGCTGCTTGCCGTTTCATTGCCGAACCCGATCGACCGCAATGCCGGCAAACCAGGACGAGGCCTTCGTCGGCTTGCCGGCGTGAACGAGAGGCGCGCACAGGGCTCGGGCGATTACATCAAGTGCATCTATAGGTGAGATCGGAGCTTATGGTTACAGCGCCGCGCGTCCTTCAGACGCGTACAAGGGCGCTTTAAAGCCTTGAATTGCTGCATAAGTTTGTCCTTGAATCGATCACGCTTTAAGGAATTATGCAGGAGAAGGACCAAACGTCATCTGACATTCTTGGTTCTGCCATATGGGCGAATGCAGTCCAACTGGAGCCCCTGAGTCGCCCATGACCATTACGACGCTTTCGCAAGAGCTTCTCTGTTACTCGAAGACACACAATCCGAACCCGCCTGCGCACCTCGGCAGCCGCTATCGCAAGGTCGGCGGTTTTCTGCCGGAAGCCGGCAATACCATCGTCTGCCATCTCGACAAGGGCTCGCAGACGCAGGCGGCGTTGATCGAGGCGCGTGAGAGATATCTGGCGATGCCCGAAGCTCCACAGTTCCTGTTCACGCCGATCTCCAGCCTTCACATGACGCTGTTCGAAGGGATCATCGAGACCAGGCGCCGGCAGGATTGCTGGCCGGGCGATCTCCCTCTCGAGACGCCGATAGACGACATGACGGAACTGCTGGCGGCGCGGCTTGAGGGTTTTTCGATGGCCGAGCCCTTCAAGGTGGCGATCGTCGAAGCTCGCCCGTCGGGCCTGCTCGTCGACGGGGTGACGGAGAACGACCGCAAGGTCATGCGCGCCTGGCGCAACGCGTTTGCTGATCTTCTGGGCTACCGCCAGCCGAACCAGGAGGACTACAAGTTCCACGTGACATTCGCCTATGCGATCGAACGGCTGGAGGATGAAGCCTTGCCGCGCTGGCAGGCAATGCTCGACGAGGTCGCCGACGATATCCGCCGCAAGGCCCCTGTTTTAGAACTGGCACCGCCGGCATTCTGCGTGTTCGAAGACATGAACCATTTCCACGAATTGCTGATTTTCGATTTCGACGCCTGAACGGGAGAGGCTCATGACTAGACCGACGCTCTACATCGCCAACAAGAATTATTCCTCCTGGTCGTTCCGACCCTGGATGGCGCTGACGGGCGTCGGCATCGATTTCGAGGAGGTGCTGATCCCTTTCGACGACGCGGGCGGCAATCCGAATATCAAGGCGGTCTCTCCGACCGGGCGCGTGCCGCTTCTGCAGCATGGCGCATTGAAGGTCTGGGAATCGCTGGCGATCATCGAATATGCCGCCGAGCTTTATCCGGACGCCGGTCTTCTGCCCGCGGATCGCGCCCAGCGGGCGCTCGCCCGTTCGGTTTCGATGGAAATGCTCTCAAGCTTCCGGGCTCTGCGCGGCGCCTGCCCGATGAATATCCGCCGGCCGAAGGCCAGGATCGCGCTGCCGGATGGGGTCGAGGCCGACATCAGCCGCATCGAGACGATCTGGCGGGATCTGTTACAGCAATCCGGCGGGCCGTTTCTCTTCGGCGCGTTCGGGGCCGCGGATGCGATGTTTGCGCCTGTCGTCAACCGGTTCGAGATCTATGACCTGGTCAGCGGGGACGACACGCTGGCCTATATGGCGACCATGAAGGCGCATCCGGCCTGGCGCAAATGGGAAGAGGCAGCCCGCGCCGAGGCTTGGATCGTGCCGGAAGACGAAGTCTGATACGGAATCATCGGCTTCGCAAAAAATACGCATGGGGACTGGTCAAGGCCACCCCTTGCATGTATAAGCGCGCGAAATTCCGAAATCGCGACATGTCCGTTTCGGCCGCCGGTGTGGCCGTGGGAATGTTTTGCCCGCAAGTGGAGTAAGAGAAATGGCTGTACCGAAGAGAAAAACAAGCCCGTCTAAGCGCGGTATGCGCCGTTCGGCAGACGCCCTTAAGGCTCCGACCTACGTCGAAGACAAGAACTCCGGCGAACTGCGCCGCCCGCACCATATCGACCTGAAGACCGGCATGTATCGCGGCCGCCAGGTTCTGACGCCGAAGGAAAGCGCATAATTTCCGATCCGGCTTGTCCGATCGAAGTTGCAAGGCCGGCCTCAAGCCGGCCTTTTGCTTTTCGGCGATATGATATTTGCAATGACTTGCAGTGTGGCAGCGGTTTGCGGCAGTATTCTTCCAGCCCGCTACAGCGCCGTGCGTCTTTTCAGGCGCGCAAAGGACGCTGTAGCACTTTGAATCGACGCAATATGCTTTGCGAAAATCGAATCTGATTTGCGCAAAGCATATTGCGCTGGGAGATTGCCGATGATCGCCGCCATGCCTCTGATGATTATCCCGTTTATTCTCTACAATCTGGCGATGCTGGGCCTGATGGGCGATGGCGGCATTCCTGCCCTGCAGCATGATATCATCGTGCTGTCGATGATCTCGGGCGCGATATGGAGCATGGCGCTCGGCGATCTCATTATCGTCATAGCGCTTGTCGTGCTGTTCTTCGAAATCCTGAAGGCAACCAGAACCGGGCCTGGCAACCTTATCAACCACATGCTGTCGATGCTGGTTTTCATCGCCTTCCTGGTCGAGTTTCTACTCGTCCGGGACGCTGCGACGCAGGTATTCTTCATTTTGATGACGATCGCTTTGATCGATGTGATCGGCGGCTTTGCCGTCTCGATCCGGAGCGCCGGGCGAGATGTTTCTATCGGCTTATAGGTTGTCGAGCTTGTTCTGAAGGGCGCGGAGCTGTTCCTTCAGCTCATCGATATCCTTAGCCTCGGCCTTGCGGCTTTCCTTGGCGGGTGGCGTCATGAAGGGCGAGAACATCTGCATGGCCTGCTGAAACAGCTCGGTGTTGCGGCGAACCTGGTCCTCGACCATCTGCATCGGCAGTTGCAGGTTCTTGCCGAGAGGTGTTTCGCCCAAGGCGCGGTTCACCTGCTCGCGCATCTGAGACTGCTGTTCGGCGAAGGCGCGCATCGAATGTTCGAGAAAGCTCGGCACGACCATCTGCATCTGGTCGCCGTAATAGGTGATGAGCTGGCGCAGGAAGGAGATCGGGAGCAAGGTGTTGCCGGTCTTCGATTCCTGTTCGAAGATGATCTGGGTCAGCACCGAATGGGTGATGTCATCTCCGCTTTTTGCATCCTGGACGGTAAAATCTTCGCCCTTCTTCACCATCTCCGCCAGGTCTTCCAGCGTGACGTAAGTGCTGGTGCCCGTATTGTATAGCCGGCGATTGGCGTATTTCTTGATTACGATCTGACCCTCATGCTTCGCCATATCAGTCTCCTGGACCCCCGTCTGAATTATGGATATTCCTCCACTTCAGACTGTAAACGCAAAAGAAGGCCGGTGACAATCTCTTTGTGCGATGCGGCAAACCTTTAACAGAGCAGATGAATCGGGCTTTCGCAGGCTCTGCCGAAAAATGACCGCAGCCGGTCTTCGCGTTTGACTTGCGCTCCAAGCTTTGCCAGTTTCCTCTTATGTAAGTGAGACGAAAACGAGGAGCGTCCCCATGAGCAATTCATCCATCGTCATCGCCAGCGCAGGTCGAACAGCAGTCGGCTCGTTCAACGGCGCTTTCGCAACGGTTCCCGCGCATGAGCTCGGGGCGGCCGTCATCAAGGGTGCGCTCGCGCGCGCCGGCGTCGATGCCGGCGAAGTGGATGAGGTGATCCTCGGCCAGGTTCTCGCTGCCGGGGAGGGCCAGAACCCGGCTCGCCAGGCGGCGATTAAGGCCGGAATTCCGAATGAAGCGACGGCCTGGGGCGTCAATCAGCTCTGCGGTTCGGGTCTGCGCGCCGTCGCGCTCGGCATGCAACAGATCGCCAACGGCGACGCCAAGATCATCGTTGCCGGCGGCCAGGAATCCATGTCGATGGCGCCGCATGCCATGCATTTGCGCGGCGGCGTCAAGATGGGCGACGCGAAGATGATCGACACGATGATCAAGGACGGCCTGACCGATGCCTTCCATGGCTACCACATGGGGATCACCGCCGAAAATGTCGCGCGTCAGTGGCAGCTTTCGCGCGACGAGCAGGATCGGTTCGCCGTCGCCTCGCAGAACAAGGCGGAGGCGGCGCAGAAGGCCGGCCGCTTTGCCGACGAGATCATCCCCTACATCATCCAGACGCGTAAGGGCGACGTTACGGTCGATGCCGACGAATATATCCGCCACGGCGCTACGCTGGAGGCGATGGGCAAGCTGCGCCCGGCCTTCGATAAGGAGGGCACCGTTACGGCCGCGAATGCGTCCGGCCTCAATGACGGTGCGGCCGCAGCGGTGCTGATGAGCGAAGCGGAGGCGGTCCGGCGCGGCATCCAGCCGCTCGCCCGCATCGTTTCCTGGGCAACGGCGGGCGTCGATCCGCAGATCATGGGCACTGGCCCGATCCCGGCTTCCCGCAAGGCGCTCGAAAAGGCCGGCTGGTCGGTCGGCGATCTCGATCTCGTCGAGGCCAATGAGGCTTTTGCAGCGCAAGCCTGCGCCGTCACCAAGGATCTCGGATGGGATCCTGCGATCGTCAACGTCAACGGCGGGGCGATCGCCATCGGCCATCCGATCGGCGCTTCCGGCGCGCGCGTTCTCAATACGCTGTTGTTCGAAATGAAGCGCCGCGGCGCCAAGAAGGGCCTTGCAACTCTTTGCATCGGCGGCGGCATGGGCGTCGCCATGTGCTTCGAAGCGCTTTAAAGTAGCATACGATCCGTCATTGATTGAAAATCTCGCCACAAGGCGGGGCAAAAACAAAAAGGGAGCGGAACATGAGCAGAGTGGCTGTGGTCACCGGGGGTACGCGTGGAATCGGCGCGGCCATATCCATGGCGTTGAAAAATGCCGGATACAGGGTTGCTGCCAATTATGCCGGCAACGACGAGAAGGCCAAAGCCTTCCATGACGTTACCGGCGTCCCGGTGTTCAAATGGGATGTTTCGGATTACCTCGCTTGCGGCGAGGGGATTGCCAGGATCGAAAGCGAGATCGGGCCGGTCGAAATCCTCGTCAACAATGCCGGCATTACCCGTGACGCGATGTTCCACAAGATGACGCCGCAGCAATGGCACGAGGTGATCAATACCAACCTCACCGGTCTGTTCAACATGACGCATCAGGTCTGGACCGGCATGCGCGACCGCAGCTTCGGCCGGATCGTCAACATCTCCTCGATCAACGGCCAGAAAGGCCAGATGGGTCAGGTGAATTATTCGGCAGCCAAGGCGGGCGATCTTGGCTTCACCAAGGCGCTGGCCCAGGAAGGCGCGGCCAAGAACATCACCGTCAACGCCATCTGTCCCGGTTATATCGGAACGGAAATGGTGCTTGCCGTGCCGGAAAAGGTGCTGAACGAACGCATCATCCCGCAGATCCCCGTCGGCCGTCTCGGCGAGCCGGAAGAGATCGCGCGATGCGTCACCTTCCTCGCCTCCGACGATGCCGGCTTCATCACAGGTTCGACGCTGACGGCCAATGGCGGGCAGTTCTTCGCCTAAAGTACATCTCGCAAAACTGTATTGTCGTTTGCGATTACGACATGCGTGACTTTCCGAGTAGATCAGCGGTGGATTGAAGCAAGAGCGCGTCCCGTCGGATGCGCTCTTGCTTATTTCATGCCCCATGCCCGCGCGAGCAGCAAAGAAAAACGGGCGCCGAAGCGCCCGTTGGGAGTCCGATATGCTTTTTGCCGATCAGCAACGGGCCTCGTAGCGGCGGCCGTAACGGTCGCGATAGACGCAGTAGCCGCGGCGTTCGACCGAGTGGCCGATGAGAGCGCCGGTCAGACCGCCGGCAACGGCGCCGACCGCAGCACCACCCCAGCTGTTGGTGACAACACCGCCGATGACCGCACCGGTGCCGGCGCCGATCGCGGTACCTTGCTCGGTCGCTGTGCAGGATGCCAGAGCGCCAACGAGCGCACCAATAAGAACAATCTTCTTCATCATGTCGTAACTCCCCAGGTTTGTTGGCCTTTAGACGCGGCCCATGAGTACAAGAATAATGATAATCACGAGAACTAGCCCCAAACCGCCGGAAGGTCCATAGCCCCAGCCACGGCTATAACCCCAATTCGGCAATGCTCCGATCAAGAGCAGAATGAGGATAACAAGAAGTATTGTGCCAAGCATGGTGTGTTTCCTTCATTTCATCGGCAATTTGAATGGACGAGAAACACGTATTGGCGATTTTTGTTCCCGGTTAAGCCAGGAAATGTCATGCGTCCTGACCTCCGCCTATCGTAAATTTGCTCGTATGGTTAAAAAGGCGTTTAAATACAATATGTTGCGGTGAACAAAGCGAGAAAGTCCCGATGTCGCCGATTCGTCAGCGATTCGTTCCGTTTTTGATCGGTGCGCCGCCATTGACCATCCCGAGTTAACCGCATCTGAATCCGCCTTGCTAAAGCTTAACGCCAACACGACGAGGCGGAACGGGACATCCGCTACCGATCCGCATCTAGCGCGCCGATTGAAATCCGGCCACCAGATATTGCCGTGAACAGAAGGCGAAACCAATACAGTCGGCGATTCGTCGCCGATTTGTTCGGGCTTTGGTCGACAGGTTAATTACGGGCGCAATTTTCGATTGTTCGTCGCAGGACAGACTCGTCTTCTACGACAGCGAAATACAAAAGGGGAGGGAGTCCAGCGATTCAGCATCTAGTGGGAAAAACTGATTCAAAATCAATACTTAGCCGTGAACAAAAGCTGAATCAGCGCGAGTCAGCGATTCGTCGCTGATTCGTTCTCACGCTGTTCCGAATCGGAAATTCGGGTGTTCCGCAAGACTCGCAAAGGTCGTAATCCCAGAAGCAATTTGAAATCTGCCCTTGCGTTTGCGGTGACAGCTGTCCATGTGTTCTCTAGCTTCCATGAGAAGCCGAGATTTTCCTGGGGGCGCCCGCCCTCATTTGCATGGACCCATGATTCTGACTTCGCAGCCGACTATTCTGAGTGGACGCGGTGTGAGCGCGGTGCTCGGGCCGACCAATACCGGCAAGACCCATTATGCCATCGAGCGCATGGTCGCGCATGGGAGCGGCGTGATCGGCCTGCCGCTCAGGCTGCTGGCGCGCGAGGTCTATACGCGGGTGGTGGAGAAGGTCGGCGTCCAGAATGTGGCGCTGGTTACCGGCGAGGAAAAGATTTCGCCGCCCAATGCGCGTTTTTCGGTCTGCACCGTTGAGGCGATGCCGCGCGAGACCAAGGCCGCCTTCGTCGCGATCGACGAGGTGCAGCTCGCCGGCGATCTCGAACGCGGCCATATCTTCACCGACCGCATCCTGCATCTTCGCGGCCGTGAGGAAACGCTGCTGCTCGGCGCGGCGACGATGCGGCCGATCCTGCTGCAGCTTCTGCCCGGCATCAATATCGTCGAGCGGCCGCGGCTTTCGCATCTTTTTTACGCCGGGCAGAAGAAAATCACTCGGTTGCCGCAGCGCTCGGCCATCGTTGCCTTCTCGGCCGACGAGGTCTATGCCATCGCCGAGCTCATACGCCGGCAGCGCGGCGGTGCGGCCGTCGTGCTTGGCGCGCTCAGCCCGCGCACCCGCAACGCGCAGGTGGCACTTTATCAGGCGGGCGATGTCGAATATCTGGTGGCGACCGATGCGATCGGCATGGGCCTCAACCTCGATGTCGATCACGTTGCCTTCGCCCAGGACCGGAAATTCGACGGCTACCAGTTCCGCAATCTCAATCCGGGTGAACTCGGTCAGGTCGCTGGGCGCGCCGGGCGGCACGTGCGAGACGGTACCTTCGGCGTCACCGGACAGGTTTCGCCGTTCGACGAAGAGCTGGTGCAGCGCATCGAGGGGCATGAATTCGACAACGTCAAGGTTTTGCAGTGGCGGACGACCGAGATGGACTTCTCCTCGATTCCATCGCTGCGCGCCAGCCTCGAGGCAGGGCCGCGCGTGCCGGGGCTGACGCGGGCGCTGCCTGCGGTCGACCAGCAGGCGCTCGAACAGCTTTCGCGCTACCCCGAGATCGTCGGTCTTGCCGACAGGCCTGCCCGCGTCGAAAAACTCTGGGAGGCTTGCGCGCTTCCCGACTATAGGCGTATCACCCCGGCACAACATGCCGATCTTATCTCGACCCTCTTTTCCGATCTCGTCCGCTATGGCACGGTGAACGAGCAGTTTCTCGCGGAGCAGGTTCATCGCTCCGATCGGACAGATGGGGAAATTGACACGCTTTCGGCGCGAATCGCGCAGATAAGAACCTGGACCTATGTTTCGAATCGGCCGGGTTGGCTTGCCGATCCGACACACTGGCAGGAAAAGACGCGGGAAATCGAAGATCGATTGTCCGACGCGTTACATGAAAGGTTGACGAAACGCTTTGTTGATCGCAGGACATCTGTGCTCATGAAGCGCCTGAGAGAGAATGCGATGCTGGAAGCTGAAATCAGTGTGAATGGCGATGTCTTCGTTGAAGGACATCATGTAGGGCAATTGAGCGGATTCCGTTTCACGCCGGTGACGGGAACGGACGGGCCGGACGCCAAGGCGGTTCAGGCTGCGTCGCAGAAAGCGCTCGCGCTCGAATTCGAGGCCCGTGCGGCTCGAATCCATGCCGCGGGCAACAGCGACCTGGCGATCGGCTCGGATGGGTTGATCCGTTGGATCGGCGACCCGGTGGCGCGGCTTTCGGGCAGCGATCACATCATGCGTCCGCGCGTGATTCTGTTGGCCGACGAGCAGTTGACGGGCAATGCCCGCGATCATGTCGCCGCCCGGATCGAGCGCTTCGTCAATCATCATATTAGCACGGTGCTGAAGCCGCTCGATGATCTGTCGCGCGCCGAGGACCTGCAGGGTCTTGCCAAGGGGCTGGCCTTCCAGCTCGTGGAGAATCTCGGCGTGCTGTTCCGCCGCGACGTGACCGAGGAAGTGAAGTCACTCGACCAGGAGGCGCGAGCCTCCATGCGCCGTTACGGCGTGCGTTTCGGGGCTTATCATATTTTCGTTCCGGCACTTCTGAAGCCGGCGCCGGCCGAGCTCATCACCCTGCTCTGGGCGCTGAAGAACGACGGTTTGGACAAACCGGGCTACGGCGATCTCATTCCGGTGCTTGCCGCCGGCCGTACCTCCGTCGTCACCGATCCGAGTTTCGAGCGGATGTTCTACAAGCTTGCCGGCTTCCGGTTCCTCGGCAAGCGTGCCGTGCGCATCGACATCCTCGAACGGCTTGCCGATATCATCCGTCCGCTGCTGCAGTGGAAGCCGGGTCAGAACAACCGTCCGGAAGGCGCCTATGACGGCCGCCGCTTCACGACGACGACAGCCATGCTGTCGATCCTCGGTGCGACGCTCGAAGACATGGAAGAAATCCTCAAGGGCCTCGGTTATCGCGCCGATGCCGTGAAGGCGGAAGAGGCATCGGCACATCTTGCGACGCAGGATGCGGTTTCGGCACCGGCTGCCGCCGCCGAAACGCCCGCGGACGAGGCGGAAAAGGCCGATCACGACGACGCCGACGGGGCAGCGGACGAGATTGCCGCCGAGCCATCGGCAACCGAGGCGGTTTCGGCTGACGTCGACACGGCTGTGGCAGAAGCGGTCGAAACCCCCGCTCCTGATGAAGCGATCGAGACGTCCGCTCTGGCGGAAGCCTCCGTTCCCACAGATGCGGCTTCCGCGTCTGTGGAAGCGGTATTGACTCCCGAGGAAGCGGCATCCGCTTCCGGGGAAGCCGGCGAGCCGGCGGAACCGAAGCCGGTTCTTCTGTGGCGCCTCGGCGGCCGCAACGACAATCAGCGCCAGGCGCGCGGCGGGCATGGCGAACGCCGTGGCGGCCAGGGCCAGGAGCGCGGTCAGAACCAGGAGCGCGGCGACCGCAATCGCCGGCCGGGCGGTGGTGAAGGCGGCGAAAGCCGCGACAACAATCGTCAAAACCGCGGCAAGGACGGCGGCAATCGCGATGGCGGCCGGCCGCAGCAGGCAAGAGGCGATCGCAACCAACCACGGGGCGACCAGCCGCGCAGCGACCGGCAGGACCGCAAGGATCGCGGCGAGCGAAATGACCGCAACGATCGCAACAACAATCGCGGCGGTTCGCAGCCGTTGCGCTTCGAGGCCAAGCCGCCGCGCAAGGAAAAGCCGATCGATCCGGATTCACCTTTCGCCAAGCTCGCGGCTCTCAAGGAGCAGATGAAGAAGTAGTCATGAGCGGGGAGACCCAGCCGACAAGCGGTTCGCGCCAGCGCATCGATAAGTGGCTGTTCTTCGCGCGCATGGCGAAGTCGCGCTCGCTGGCGCAGAGCCACATCCAATCGGGCCACGTGCGCATCAACGGCGAGCGCTGCAAGCATCCGAGCCAGATGGTCAAGCCGGGCGACCGTATCGAGATGACGCTGGAGCGGCGCGATCTCGTTCTTCTCGTGCGCCTCGCCGGCGAGCGGCGAGGGCCCTACGAGGAGGCACGACTGCTTTACGAAGACCTGTCGCCGCCGCCCGATGAGGCAAAACGTCTCACGCCCTACGAGCAGGCGATCCGGGCGACCGGCACCGGCCGTCCGACCAAAAAGGAAAGACGGGCAATCGACAGGCTGATGTCGGACGAGGATTAGAAAACTCTGTCTGCGGCGGCGGCTTTTGCAGGTCGTTTATCCTTGAAATCCGGCGTTAAAGCCGATACGTCACTGACAACCTGCCGGAAGCGTGCTTGCCTCCCAAGCCTGCCCACGATTTTCCTCCGGCACGGGGATAGGCGCGACGTTCCAGGTTGCCCGGCCCCATTCGCATGGAATCCTGGAGTTCTTCATGACCTATGTCGTGACCGACAATTGCATCAAGTGCAAATACACCGATTGCGTGGAAGTCTGCCCTGTCGACTGCTTCTACGAGGGCGAGAATTTCCTCGTCATCCATCCTGACGAATGCATCGATTGCGGCGTCTGCGAGCCTGAATGTCCCGCCGAGGCAATCAAGCCCGACACCGAGCCGGGCCTCGACAAATGGCTGAAGATCAATACCGAATATGCCACCATCTGGCCGAACATCACGGTCAAGAAGGACCCATTGCCCGAGGCCAAGGACATGGATGGCGAGACCGGAAAGTTCGAGAAATATTTCTCCGAGAAACCCGGTTCCGGCGATTGAGACGGCGGCCATATTCGGTCGCCGGATTCGGGCGGCCGCGGGGCGAAACGTTTTAAAAGCTGCGGGAGGCATATGGGTGACATGTGTTGCCCGCATGACTCAAGCGAAGCAAATTATTGATTTCCTCATATTTTTATGATAGGTTTTGGCTACTGTTCCATTTGTGGCATGACGCATGCCCAAAACCATCACGAAAGCAAAACCAATCCGCACGCGGTTTCCGTGACATATCAACGCTTTGAGCGCCGGGTCCCAAGATCGTGCGCAAGAAGTTCTTTGCTTTTGCCCGATGGGACCAGAGTGAAGTCACCCGACGGATACTACCGTCTCACCCGGGCCTGACTGACCCGGCTCCGGCCGCCGCCGGGAGCGTAACAGGGAGTTTTTGAATAGAATGACGACTCAGCAGAAAAAGCCTTCCATCGCACGCCATGGCTTCAAGACCGGTGAATCGATCGTCTACCCCGCCCACGGCGTCGGTACCATCACCGCTATCGAAGAGCAAGAAGTTGCCGGCATGAAGCTCGAACTTTTCGTTATCGATTTCGAAAAGGACAAGATGCGGCTGAAGGTTCCGGTCGCCAAGGCGATGAGCATCGGCATGCGCAAGCTTTCGGAAACGGATTTCGTCGAGCGTGCATTGAAGGTCGTGCAGGGTAAAGCGCGCGTCAAGCGCACCATGTGGTCGCGCCGTGCCCAGGAATATGATGCCAAGATCAATTCCGGCGACCTGATTTCCATCGCTGAAGTCGTGCGCGATCTCTATCGTGCCGAAAACCAGCCCGAACAGTCCTATTCCGAGCGTCAGCTTTATGAGGCTGCGCTCGACCGCATGGCGCGCGAAATCGCCGCCGTCAACAAGATGTCGGAAACTGAAGCCGTCCGCCTGGTCGAGACCAATCTCAACAAGGGTCCGAAACGCGGCAAGGCGATAGAAGAAGACGACTCACAGGACGAAGCCGCATAAGGCGACCCTGTTTTTCCCCTATCAAAAAACCCGGCTTGCGCCGGGTTTTTTTTGGAACTTTTTTTCGACTGCCGCGTTTAACACACGTAATTGCGGACTGCTCGCAGGGCAAGGGGCCTCGACGGGCGAACTGTCATTCCGTCAATGTTCGATGAGGAGCGGATCATGCCTTTTCAATATTGCCCATCCGGCAACGTGAAGAAACAGGTCCGGCCCGGCCGTCTTAACGGTACATGATGAGAAATAGGGCCTCCCCCTGAAAAGTCCAGGGGCGAGGCCTTCATGCATTCAGAACCCCATTCAGTCCGGACAGCGATGTTCCGGAAGGTGCGTTTTATTGTTCATTTAGGGCGAGAGGCCTGTTTCAGGAGATCGAAATGAAGAACATGTCTGCAGATCGGCGCATGATCAAAATCGCGATGGCCGCCCCCTATCTCGCCCGTCAGGAAGAGCACGATCTCGCCATTCGTTGGAAGGATCACGATGATCGCGGCGCGCGCAACCAGATCGCCATGGCCCATATGCGCCTCGTCATATCCATGGCGGGTAAGTTCCGCAATTTCGGCCTGCCGATGAGCGATCTCGTGCAGGAGGGCTATGTCGGCCTTCTGGAGGCTGCCGCTCGCTTCGAGCCGGAACGCGACGTACGTTTTTCCACTTATGCGAGCTGGTGGATCAGGGCTTCGATCCAGGATTATATCCTGCGCAACTGGTCGATCGTGCGCGGCGGCACGAGTTCGGCACAGAAGGCGCTTTTCTTCAATCTGCGTCGTCTGCGCGCCAAGCTCGCCAAGGGTGACACGCAGCTGACTCTGCAATCCATTCACCAGGAAATCGCCGCGGCGCTCGGCGTCAGCCTCTCCGATGTGCAGACCATGGACGCCAGGCTTTCCGGCAATGATGCCTCGCTGCAGGCGCCTTCGGTCTCCGGCGATGCCGAGAGTGCGGAGAAGATGGACTTCCTCGTCAGCGATGATCCCCTACCGGACGAGCAGGTTTCCAACATGATCGACGGAGAGCGGCGCCGCGTCTGGCTCGCCTCGGCGCTGACACATCTCAACGAACGCGAAATGAAGATCATCAGCGCCCGGCGTCTGGCGGAAGACGGTGCCACGCTCGAAGAACTCGGCGCCGATCTCGGCATTTCCAAGGAACGTGTGCGGCAGATCGAAAGCCGGGCGATGGAGAAGCTCCGCAGCGCGCTTGTCAGCGCCGATCCGCATATGGCGGCTTACGCCTGAACCGAAACTATTCCCTGCAGCAGCACAGACTGGCCCGGCGCAAGCCGGGCTATTTTTTTACTCGGCGATGATCTTGACGCGATCGCCTGGTGAAACGGCTGCACCCGTGGGCAGGGCGTTGATGAGTTTGAAGAGATCGAGCTTGCGGTCGGTACCCATCATGCGGGCGGCGAGCGTCGAGATGTTTTCACCCAGACGGACGGTGACGACGCGGATGCGCAGCGGCTTGAGCGAGGCTGCCTCTGCCGGCGTCATGCGTCGGAAACTCGCACGCAGGACATTGGCCGTTGGCTCAAGGGCGTCGCTGCCTTTCGGCACGGCGGTGAGGAAGCGGAAGATCTGCGAATTGTTGCGGATCACGGTGACATCGAAATCCCAGCGGTCGGCGCTTGCCCGCGCTGTGGCTGCTTCCATTCCGTTGATGGTGACCGGCTGGATGGTCGACGGGTCGAGGCCGGTCACCCAGCCGCTGGAGATATAGTTGGTGAGGCTCTGGTTCTGATTGTCGGCGACGCCGTCGAAGCGGACGGCGATGTCGTTCGGGCCGGTGGCCATTACGGCTTCGACCTTGTTGTCGATGTGGAAGTCCGGCGGCACGTCGAAGCGGATGCCGAGGCCGCCGTGCAGGAAGGTCTGGCCGCGCACGTAGCCTTCCTCAGGGCTGTCGCCATAGAGCAGGCCGTCGATGCCGTCGAGATAATAGTCGCGGCCCTTGTCCCCGACCGAACCCTCCTGGCCGAAGGCCCGGGCATGGGTGCGGGCAAGCTCGATGCGCTGCGCCGAATTCGGATGGCTCGACAGGAAGTCTAGGCTCTGGTCGGCTTCGGGATCGACCGACATGAAGCGACTGTAAGCCGCCATGGAATCGAGGAAACGCGCAGCGGAATAGGGGTCGTAGCCGGCTTCGCCAAGCATGCGCACGCCGATGACATCGGCCTGCAGTTCCTGCTGGCGTGAGAAGGCGGCGAGCCGCAGCTTGCCGCGGGCCAGCGCCTGCTTGCCGGCGATATCGCTGGAGAGAACCTCGGCGACGACGCGGCTGGCGATGACCTCAGCCTCCTCGCGCTTCTGCCGCTCGATGCCGTGGTTCGCCGTCACGTGGCCCATCTCGTGCGATAGCACGGCGGCGACTTCCGAAGCGTCGTTGGCAAGGGCAAGCAGGCCGCGGGTGACGTAGAGATAACCGCCGGGCAGCGCAAACGCGTTGATCGCCGGCGAATTCAGGATGGTAATGCGGTAGGATTGGCTCGGATTTTCCGACACCGCCGTCAGCGCGCCGGCGATGCGGGCGACGAGGCGCTCGGTCTTGGCGTCCTTGTATTCGCCGCCGTAGCTTGCGACGATGCGTGGATGCTCACGGGCGCCCATCGCCGCGCGCGGATCGTTCTTCTGCACCTCGTCGACGATCTGCGGATTGGAAGAAGGCGAGACGCTCGGCTGGTAGGATTGGTCGATCAGCGTTTGACAGCCATTCAGCGCCATTGCGACGGCCGAAAGCAGCATCAGGCGACGCGCGAAACGCCGCGGCGCGGAGATGGCATCACTGGAAAGCGCGGGCGATTTCCACGTCGTCAAGCTGTCCAGTCTGGTTCTCCGCATCATGTCGCTGTCTTGCCGGTTTGCCGCAGATTGGCACCGACCGTGGCAAGGGGAATTCAACAGGTGCGCACCCCTGATCTCGCGCTGCACAATCGGCCGATACAAGTCCTTGCTGTAGCTGATTTATGCATCGGTTGCATAGCGAGACTCTGTTTAAATGTGGCGCCGTTGCATTTTAGCCAGCCTCGATCGTGAGGCCTTCCCTTCGCTCGGATGAAATTATGGCGAAAGTTCCGTCACAACGCGGAGATTCGTCGGTGGCGAAGAAAAAGAACGGGCCGATTGAAGTAACCGAGCTGATAGCGACAGCGATGCGAGAAAATTGCAACCACCGATAATATCATCGCGGAAGGAACTCCTCCCGATGAGGTATTCTGCGGGGTCGATCCGGTTACTCCGCCGCATTCGCCGTCGTCGGTTGCGGCATCTTCGCTTCACCGGCGCGGGGCAGCTGCACAGGTTTCAGCATGATGGCCGCCACAAGGCCGATCAGGGCAATAGCACAGGAGGTCATGAAGAGCGGAGAGAAGGCGGCGGCATAGACATCGGCGACAGCCTGGCGGCTTGCTTCGGGAAGGGCGGCCATCATCTTCGGCGTCAGCTGCTCGATATCGATAACACCGGGAATGGAGACGCCGACCTTGTCGAGCTGAGAGGCGATGATGGCGCCATAGATGGAAATGGCGATCGATGCACCTCCCATGCGCGACAGCGTCACCGAACCGGTGGCGGCGCCGACATCGCGGGCCGGCGCTGCATTCTGTACGCCGATGATGGGAACCTGCTGGGCAAGGCCGATGCCGATGCCATGCAGCATCATGATCGCCCCGATGAAGGCGATCGGCGTTCCCGCGTGGATCTGCGACATCAGCGCAAAGGCGATGGCGCTGCAGGTCAGGCTTGCGATGGCAAAGGGCTTGTAACGCCCCGTTTTTGAGATGATGCGGCCTGCGGACAGCGATCCGCAGACGAGGCCGCCCGTCAGAAGAATGAAGAGCGCGCCGGCGGCAGAGGGCGAAAGGCCGGTGGTGGTCTGCAGGAAGAGGGCGAGATAGTTGACCATGCCGATGGCGATGGCGCCGCCCATGATCGACATCACCAGGAGCAGGCTGAATGTCGAATTGCGAAAGAGCTGTAGGGGAACGATCGGTTCCGGCGCGCGGCGTTCGACGAGCACCCAGGCGACGGCGCAAACGATACCGAAGGCGATGATGACGATGCTCTGTGGCGAGACCAATGCGCCGAAGAGTTCGCTGCTGTCGGTGGCAAGCACGATGCTGGTCGTCGTCAGGGCGAGAAGCAGCGCACCGGCATAATCGATCTTGGGCCGGCGATGCGGTTTGCGATAGGGCAGCATCACGGCAAGGCCGGCAAGTGCGATTAAGCCGATCGGCACGTTGACGAGGAAAATCGAGCGCCAGCCGAAAAGGTCGCTCATCGTGCCGCCAAGCACCGGTCCGATCGCACCTGACGCCATCAACACGAGGCTGGAATAGCTTTGGTAGCGGGCCCGCTCGCGCGGCTCGAACAGATCGGCATTGACGGAGAAGATCGACACCATGATGCCGCCGCCGCCAAGGCCCTGTAGCACGCGGGCGGCGATCAGCGTGTTCATGGAGACCGCAAGGCCGCAGACCGCCGAGCCGACAGTGAAGATCATGATCGCCGTCATCATCACGTATTTGCGCCCGAAGAGATCGCCAAGCTTGCCATAAACCGGCATGACGGCGCTCAGCGACAGCAGATAGGCCGAGCCGATCCAGCCGAAGCGCTCCAGATGGCCGAACTCGCCGACGATCGTTGGCAGCGCCGTGGAAACGATCTGATTATCTAGTGTCGCCATGAACATGGCCGTCATCAGGAAGAAGAAGAGGATGAGCCGGCGACGAGGATCCGTCACGAGCGGCGCAGGCGCGAGTTGCATATCCATGGAGCATCATTCCGGGTTGGGTAGATTTTTATGTGCTAACAGCATGTATTTGTCAATGGCACATTAATGACATCGGCATATTCAAATTCCGCCGCGGCTCTGTTATGGTCCCGGCATGAACGAAGTGCTGACCAAGACCATTTCCACCGAGCCAGAGCCGGTTGAGGAAAACGTGCCTCGCATCGGCCGGAGCATGGGGCGCATGCGGTTGATGACCGGGCGGCGATTGATCGGCCGGCTGGCGATCCAGAGTGCTGCACCGGGCCTTGAACTTTCGCATCTCGACGTGCTCGATGCGGTGCGGAGGGCAAAGCCTGCCGGCGAGGTCACCGTCGGCATGATCGCGGAGATGCTGCGCATCGATCCGTCACGGGCTAGCCGGGTGGTGGCCGACATGGTCGGGCGGAACGTGCTGCGCCGCGAAGCTTCGCAGGCCGATGCGCGACGGATTGTCGTTGTCATGACCGAGGTCGGCCAGAATCTGCTGGCCGAGATCGTCGCGCAGAAACTCGCGATCATCTCCGAGATCGTCTCCGACTGGCCTGAGCAGGATGTCGCTCGTTTCGCAATGCTTTTCGAGCGTTTCATCGGCGGTTACGAGGCGGTCTTCCGGTCGCGCGACAAGGATACGCCGGGCTAGAGCATGATGCCGAAAAGTGTGTGCGGTTTTCGGGCGACATCCTGTTCTAGTGGCGCTCGAAGGGAAATGGCGCCGATCCGCCGGCGCCCCTTCCCCTCGACCCCCGGTTTGCGCTAAGGGCAATGCCCATGAGCCCATCCACCTTCACCATTCTCCTCGGCGGCGAACTCAGCCTGACGGAGCGCCTGCGCCAAGCCATCGGCGGCAGCCGTTCCATCGCGGCCGATGGCGGCATGCGGCATGCGGTGGCACTCGGTATCGAGCCGGAGCTCTGGGTCGGCGATTTCGATTCGACGCCTGATGATCTCGAGGGTGCCTTTCCCGATGTGCCGAAACAGCCCTATCCCGCGGCAAAGGCGGCGACGGATGGCGAAATCGCCGTGTCGGAAGCGATCGCGCGGGGTGCGCGGCGGCTGATTCTGGCCGGTGCGCTTGGCGGCGAACGCTCGGACCACGCGCTTCAGCATCTGCTGTCGGCCGTCAGTCTGGCGGAGGAGGGTTTCGACGTGCTGCTGACCTCGGGCAAGGAAGAGGCTGTGCCGCTGCTTGCCGGGACGGTCGAGCTGGATCTTCCCAAGGGCAGCCTGTTTTCCGTGCTCGGGTTCAGCGAGCTGACCGGGCTTTCCATCGAGAATGCGCGTTATCCGCTGGCCGATTTCCATCTGCCTTTCGGCTCGTCGCGCACCATTTCCAATGTTGCGGAAAGCAAGATTCGCTTTTCGCTCCGCAGCGGCCGGGCGATCGTGCTCGCCAGGCCCTATGATCTTTCCGGAGTCTGATTTTTGGCCCCTCCCATTCTGAAACTCGACGATATCTTCCTGAGCTTCGGCGGCGCACCGCTGCTGGCGGGTGCTAGCCTGCAGATCGAGCCCGGGGACAAAATCTGCCTGGTCGGGCGCAACGGCTCGGGAAAATCGACGCTGCTGAAGATCGCCGCCGGCCTGGTCGAGGCGCAGTCTGGCGAAGTCTTCCGTCATCCTTCCTCGACGGTGCGCTATCTCGAACAGGCGCCGGATTTTGCCGGCTTCAACACCGTCCAGGCCTATGCCGAAGCCGGTCTCGGGCCGGGCGACGACCCTTATCGCGTCACCTATCTGCTGTCGCATCTCGGGCTGACCGGCGAGGAACATCCGAGCATGCTGTCCGGCGGCGAATCGCGCCGGGCCGCCCTTGCCCGCGTGCTGGCGCCGGAGCCCGATATTCTCCTGCTCGACGAGCCGACCAACCATCTCGACCTGCCGACCATCGAATGGCTGGAAGGCGAGTTGCAGAAGACGCGCAGCGCCCTGGTGCTGATCTCGCACGACCGACGTTTTCTCGAAAAGGTCTCGACGGCAACCGTCTGGCTCGACCGCGGCACCTCGCGCCGGCTCGACAGGGGATTTTCGCATTTCGAGGCCTGGCGCGACCAGGTGCTGGAGGCCGAGGAGCTGGAGCAGCATAAACTCGGCAAGGCGATCGAGCGCGAGGAGCACTGGCTGCGTTATGGAGTCACGGCGCGGCGCAAGCGCAACATGCGCCGCCTCGGCGAGTTGCAGACGATGCGCTCGAATTATCGCGGCCATAAGGGGCCGCAGGGCTCGGTGCAGGCGACGGCTTCGGACGCGCAGGAATCCGGCAAGCTGGTGATCGAAGCTCACAAGATCACCAAAAGCTTCGGCGACCGGGCAATCGTCACGCCCTTCTCGATCCGCGTGCACCGCGGCGATTGCATCGGTCTGGTTGGGCCGAATGGTGCCGGCAAGACGACGCTCTTGAAGATGTTGACAGGTCAGCTTTCCCCGGATAGCGGCACGATTAAGCTCGGCACCAATCTGGAGATCGCCACACTCGACCAGAAACGCGAGGATCTCGATCCCGAGGATACGCTCGCCAACTACCTGACGGATGGGCGCGGCGAAAACCTGCTCGTCAACGGCGAACAGCGTCATGTCACCGGCTACATGAAGGAGTTCCTGTTCCAGCCGGAACAGGCGCGGACCCCGATCAGAAGCCTTTCCGGCGGCGAGCGCGCCCGGCTGATGCTGGCGCGGATTCTCTCGCGCCCTACGAACCTGTTGATCCTCGACGAACCGACCAACGATCTCGATATCGAGACGCTCGACCTGCTGCAGGAAATCGTCGCCGGTTTTCCCGGCACCGTCATTCTCGTCAGCCATGACCGCGATTTCCTCGACCGCACCGTGACCTCGACGATCGCACCTGCCATGGCGGACGCACCTGACGGCCGCTGGATCGAATATGCCGGCGGCTATTCGGACATGCTTGCGCAGCGCAAGGGCGCAATCGAGGAGCGCAGGCGGGCCGAGAAGGCGGCGGAGAGGCCGAAGACCCAGGAGGCAGCGTCTTCTGCTGGAAGTTCGAGGGGCAAGCTTTCCTTCAAGCAGAAATTCGCGCTGGAAAACCTGCCGAAGGACATGGCGAAAGCCGAAGCCGAGATCGCCAAGCGCGAACAGGTGATGGCCGATCCCAATCTTTTCACGCGCGATCCCGCAGCTTTCAACCGGCTTGCCGTCGAGATGGAAAAACTACGCGCCGGCCTGATGAAAATGGAGGAGGAGTGGCTGGAGCTCGAAATGCTGCGCGAAGAGCTGGAAGGCTGAGGCTTCGCAAACTCGCAGTCTCACCTTTCCTTGATTGGCCAGTGTATCGACGCGCGGCATAGAGTGTCGCCCGGCAGCTGGGGATAGCGCCGATAGCAATGGCGACAAGGAAAAGTCATATGTCTCGCAAGGCCTATTCCAAGATTTTCACAGCACTTGCCGCCGGCGGTCTTGTCGCGATTGCGCTATCGCAGGCCGCACAGGCGCAGGATGGCAACCGCGTTCGCGTTCGTGGCACCATCGAAAGCCTCAGTGGCGATAGTCTCGTCGTCAAGACGCGCGAAGGCAGCGATGCGATAATTACGCTGAAAGCCGGCTGGAAAGTCGGCGGTATCAAAAAAGCCTCGGTCGAGGATATCAAGCCCGGCGATTTCGTCGGGGTCGCCTCGTTTCCGAAGGGCGCCGGCCCTGACGGGGCGATCGAGGTACTAATCTTTCCGGCGTCGATGAAGGGGACCGGCGAGGGCAACCGTCCCTGGGATGCTCAGCCGAACAGCCAGATGACCAATGCGACCGTCAGCAATGCCGTCAAATCCGTCGACGGCCACACGATCACCCTGACCTATCAAAGCAAGGAAAAAACCATCACGATTGCCGACGGCACGCCGATCGTGACCTTGGCGCCGGCGACCAAGGACGATCTGAAGGCCGGCGCCAGCGTCATCGTCACCGGCGAGAAGGCGGCAGACGGCAGCATCTCGGCCAGCCAGGTGGCCGTCGGCCTGAATGGCATCACGCCGCCGATGTGACCAGCGTGAAATTCAAAGTGATATAGTGTCTATCGGACGCACGGCGCTCTACAGCGCCGGCGCGGGCATGGCGGCAGCGCCGGTACTGGCGCTGGTGCCGGTCTGAGCGAATTGCTGTTGCTGCTGCGGTTCCTCAGATCTTGCCGGCAGCGCCTGCAGATGCAGCACGCGCGGCTTGAGCGCCTCGAGATAGGCCTCGGAGCGGCCGATGTAAATCATGCCGCTTTCCGGCATGGAGGTCAGCAGTTTGGCCATCATCTCCTGCCATTCCGGCTCCATGCCTTCCAGCACTTCGTCGAAGATGATCCAGCGCGGGCGCACAAGAAGCAGACGGGCAAAGCCGATCGCCTTCTGTTCATCGCTGTCGAGCAGCTTGTCCCAACGGGCGCGGGTATCGAGCCTTGCGATCAGCGAATGCAGGCCGGCTCTGTCGAGGGCCGTCTCGACAGCGGCTCGCTCGTAGGCATCAGGACTTGCGGGAAAGGCCAGCGCCTCGCGCAGCGTGCCGCCGGGAACATAAGCGATCTGCGGGACGAACAGCATGTCGTCGATCGGCGGCAGGCCCATCGTGCCGCTGCCGCACGGCCAGAGGCCGGCCATCGCCTGGAAGAGTAGCTTGCGGTTGACGCTGTGATCGCCGTTGATCATGATTTTTTCGCCGGCCTTGATCACGACATCGGTTTCACGCAGGCGGAAACCGCCGCATTCGTCGATCTCTTCACCGATCTTGGCAACGATCACCACATCCTTCAACGTCAGCGTGTCGGGCGCGGTGTTTTCATAGGCGATGCCGTCCTTCTGGGCGAATTCCTCCTCCATGTCGAGCAGCGCCTGGCGGAAATCGGTGACGCGCATCAGTGTCGCGCGCCATTCGGCGATCGGGCCAAAATTGGCGACATACCAGCGCAGCGCCGTGTTGACCTGATTGAAGGCGCCGACCGACATCATCAGCTGGCCGAGGGTGAGGCCGCCGGAGAAATAGGCGGGGGCGGCGACGATGATCGGGATGACGATCACCAGCCAGCCGTAGCCGGCCGAAACCCAGGTGAGGTTGGTATTGGCCATGGCGAGCCGCTTGACGACCCTCAGTACCGAGCTGATATCGGTGTTGATGCGCCGGCGCTCATTCTCCTCGCCGCGGGCAACGGTGATTGCCGGCATGTTCTCGTTGGCGTGCATCAGCGTGAAGCGAAGCTCGGCCTCCTTCGAGAAGCGGTCGGCATTCAGCTTGACCAGTTTGCGGCCGACGACCTGGCTCAGCACCGAGGCGGAGGCGGCGTAGAAAATCGCCGCCCAGACCATGTAGCCGGGAATGGAGAAGCTGTGGCCGCTGATGTGGAAGATGAAGCCGCTGGAAAGCTCCCAGAGCACGCCGATGAAGCTCACCAGAAGAATGGTCGACTGCAGCAGGCCGAGAACGAGCCCTGTCGTGCTTTCGGCGAGGTTGCGGGAATCCTCATGCAGGCGCTGGTCCGGATTGACGCCGATCAGACCGCTCGAAGCAAGCCGCAGTGCCCGCTTGCGCTTCAGCCACTGATCGACGAGGTCGCGCGACAGGCCCTCGCGCATATAGAGCGCGGTCATCTGATTCAGCCATGCCTGCAGCACGTTGAGCAGCAGCAGCGTGCCGGCGATCATCGCGAAGATTTCGAGCTGGTGGAAGAATTCACCGAGATCGCGGCGCTCCAGCGAGTCGTAGAAGGGAGCATTCCACTGATTGAGGATGACCTGGCCGTAGGACGTCAACAGGATGACGAGGATCAGCACGGTCGCCAGAAACAGCACCTTGCCACGCACTTGCGAATTCCAGAATGCGGAGAACATAACCCCGAGGCGATTCGTCAGGCTGAGATCATACCCCACCCTATCGTGCCTTCGGATGCCCGGCCTCCCCTCGATCTTATCTGCCATTACGCTTTTCCAACATCGCCCATGCTTACCATTATTAACATGGTGGCGTTACCGGTCTATCAACAGATTCTATCAGTCATTAAACTGTGATGATGCTTGCATGCATCGCTCCTGCGTGCATTCGGCAGTTGATTCGCGGTCCGACTGGGGCTAATTAAAGCTCCGTGGTGATTTGGCCGGCCGGCTTGCAGCCACGTTAAAAAAGTCGCTAAAGGGCCGCGTGCGGACCGGTAGCGATTTTTTTCGCCGCCGGTTTTTTGTTTTTTTGATCGAGTGACCGCAATGCCCATCAAGATCCCCGATACGCTGCCCGCCTTCGAAACCCTGGTTCAAGAGGGTGTGCGGGTGATGACCGAGACGTTGGCGATCCGTCAGGATATCCGACCGCTGCAGATCGGGCTGCTCAACCTTATGCCGAACAAGATCAAGACCGAACTACAGATAGCCCGACTCGTCGGCGCCTCGCCACTGCAGGTCGAGCTGTCGCTGATCCGCATCGGCGGCCACAAGGCGAAGAACACGTCCGAAGATCATCTGCTCGCCTTCTACCAGACCTGGGAGGAAGTGAAGCACCGCAAGTTCGACGGTTTCATCATCACCGGGGCGCCGATCGAGCTTTTGCCCTATGAAGACGTCACCTATTGGCCGGAAATGCAGCAGATTCTCGACTGGACGGAAACGAACGTGCATTCGACGATGAACGTCTGCTGGGGCGCGATGGCGGCGATCTATCATTTCCACGGTGTTCCGAAATACGAGTTGAAAGAAAAGGCCTTCGGCATCTACCGCCACCGGAACCTGAAGCCATCCTCCATCTATCTCAACGGCTTTTCCGACAATTTCGAGGTGCCAGTGTCGCGTTGGACCGAGGTGCGCCGCGCCGATATCGAGCCATCCGAAAGCCTGGAGATCCTGATGGAATCAGGCGAGATGGGTGTCTGCCTCGTGCACGAAAGGAGGGGGCGGCGGCTCTACATGTTCAATCATGTCGAATATGATTCCACATCGCTTTCCGACGAGTATTTCCGCGACGTCAACGCCGGCGTGCCGATCAAGATGCCGCACAACTACTTCCCGCATAATGATCCGGCGCTGACGCCGCAGAACCGCTGGCGCAGCCATGCGCATCTCCTGTTCGGCAACTGGATCAACGAGATCTACCAGACGACCCCCTTTGATGTGGAGGAGATCGGCACGGACCTCTGAAGCGTCGGACTGCGCCTCGGCCGATGCCGGGGCGTTTCTTCTGATCCGACCGGTTGCGGTTTGGAGCAAATGCGGGCAGGTTCCGCTCCTGAAACCGAAAGCGTTGTGGGTCTTTGTGACGCACAACGCTGAAAAACTTTGAATGAGAATGGACGGTCGATCATGTCGGATAAGTTGGAGCGGGAAGTTTTCGGGCAGACGAAGGCAGGCGAGACCGTCTATCGCGTCGAGATCAAGGGCGGCGGGCTGACGGCCAAGATCATCACCTGGGGCGCGGTCATCCAGGATCTGCGTCTTAAGGGACATGAGGCCCCACTGCAGCTCGGTTTCGACGATTTTGACAGCTACCCGCTCCATTCGGCCTATTTTGGCGCGACGCCGGGCCGCTGCGCCAACCGTGTCGGTGGCGGCGCCTTCACGCTCGACGGCAAGGACTGCCAGCTCGAGCTGAACGAAAATGGCGTCACCCATCTGCATGGCGGCAGCGACAATATCGCCAAACGCAACTGGACGGTCGTCGAGCATGAGGTCGACCGGGTGGTGCTGAAGATTGTCGATCCCGATGGCCGCGCCGGCTATCCCGGCAATTGCACCATCCAGGCAACCTTCTGGGTGCACGGCAACGGCGAACTGTCGGTGATCTATGAATCGACCAGCGACCAGCCGACGCTCGCCAATGTCTGCCAGCACGCCTATTTCAATCTCGACGGCCGTGAAGATGCGCTTGGCCACGACATCATGATCGCTGCCGACCACTATCTGCCGACCGACGAGAAACAGGTGCCGACCGGCGAGATCCGTTCCGTCGAGGGCACGGAATTCGATTTCCGCGAGATGGCGCCGATGAAGCGTTTCGTCGGCAGCGAACAGGCCTTGTACGACCATAATTTTTGCCTGTCCGGCGAGCGCACCGCCAAGCGCAGCGTCGCGCTTGCCCGCAGCCTGTATTCCGGTGTGTCGCTGGAAGTGCGCAGCACCGAGCCGGGCGTGCAGTTCTATGCCGGTTTCAAACTGGATACCGGCGCTCCCGGCATCGGCGGGCGCAAGTACGGCCCGTTTGCTGGCTTCTGCCTGGAGACGCAGGTCTGGCCGGATGCCGTCAATCACCAAGGTTTCCCGAATGCGGTGCTGCGCCCCGGCGAAGTGTTGCGCCAGGAGACGGACTATATCTTCACCAAGAGCTGACGTCTTTTTCAGACGCACGGCTCTATGGACGCACGGTTGTCAAATTCTAAAGCGCGTCGCATCAAATTTGATTCATGCGACGCGCTTTAGTCCTTTGTTTTTATGCATGTCGTTATCCCGGAACCGCTGCGCCCTTCTGGGCGACATGCATCAGTGCTATGAACCTCTCCGGTCTCCGGGGAGGTTTTTTCTTGGCCGGGTGCGATTCCGCCTTGTGGATTGGTTCTAGATAGGTTCTATTGTGTGCTTATGGATAGAACCAGTCTGATAGCGGAACTGAACAACCGCGGCCTGCGTGACGAGGCGTTGTCCGGCCCGCTCTATAAGCGGCTGGCGCAGGCGCTGACCGGCCTTATTCAGGAAGGCCTGCTGAAGCCTGGCACGGCGCTGCCAGGGGAGCGCGACCTTGCCGAGGCCTTGAAGCTCGGCCGTGTCACCGTGCGCACCGCCTATCGCGATCTGATGGCTTCAGGTGCACTGGAATCGCGCCACGGAAGCGGTACCTTCGTATCGAGCAGAGTGGAGCGTATGGAGCAGTCGCTCTGGCGGCTTTCCTCCTTCTCCGCCGACATGCGTTCGCGTGGGCGTCTGCCAGCCGCGCGGATCTTGTCGCGGGCGGTCAATACGCCGTCGCCGGAGGAATCCTTCCTGCTGGGCCTTGGCGGCGACGAGCCGGTGTTGAGGCTTGACCGGCTGCGTCTCGCCGACGGCCTGCCGCTTGCGATCGAACGCGCCGTGGTGCCGATCAAATTCTTAGGCGGCGATCCCGGCGGCGAGGGGTCGCTCTATGATGCGCTGGCGGCCAACGGTCACAAGCCCGTACGTGCGCTGCAGCGGCTGACCGCAGTTACGCTCGATCCGTCCTCAGCGGCGATCCTGAACGTCAAATCAGGCGCGCCGGCGCTGCTGATCGAACGCGTCTCGCGCCTGGAAGACCAGCGCGTCGTTGAGTACACCCGCTCGCACTATCGCGGCGATGCCTATGATTTCGTTGCCGAATTGAGAATCGGAGATGACCTATGAATGAGAACCAGTCGTTGATGCTGCAGGAAGCCGGCCAATCCCCAGAGGTGGTGGCCACGCTTCTCGAAAAGGAAAAGCCGGCCTTTGCCGAGATCGCCCGGCTGTTTTCGTCCTCCCGCCCGAGCGTGGTAACGACGGCGGCGCGTGGCTCCTCGGACCATGCCGCCACCTTCTTCAAATACCTCTTCGAGATCACCTGCGGCGTCCCGGTCGCCTCGGTCGGCCCGTCGATCGCTTCGGTCTACGGTGCCGCGCTGCATCTGAAGGGGGGTGTGCATTTCACCGTCTCGCAGTCGGGTGCAAGCCCCGACATCATCGCATTGCAGGATGCGGCCAAAAGGGGCGGGGCGACGACGATTGCCGTTGTCAACGTCGCCGACAGTCCGCTTGGCAAGCAAGCCGATATCGTTCTCGGGCTTAATGCCGGCGCGGAAAAGAGCGTCGCGGCGACCAAATCCTTTATCGCTTCCGTCGCCGCCCTTGCCGGCGTGACCGTTGCGGTCGGCGGCGCGTCCGACCTACAGGCTGCGCTTGGCAGGCTGCCGGAGGCGCTTTCGGCAACCGCCGGGATCGACACGGCGGCAGCCGAGGAGGTGCTTTTCAATGCGACCTCGCTCTATATGGCCGGCCGCGGCCCGGCCTTTGCAATCGGGCTCGAAGCGGCGCTGAAGGCCAAGGAAACCTCCGGCCTGCATGCCGAGGCCTTCTCGCTGGCGGAACTGATGCACGGCCCGATGCGCCTGGTGCAGCCGGGCTTTCCGATCATCGCCTTTGCGCCCGACGATGCGGCCTTCGTCAACAACGTTCAAGCGCTGGAGCGCCTGCAGAAGCTCGGCGCCACCACCGTCGGTTTCTCCACGCAGCCGCTTTCCGGGGTCAATCTGCGCGTGCCGACGACGGGCAATGGCCTTATCGATCCGCTGGTGTCGCTGCTCGTCTATTACCGGCTGATCGAGTCGGTGACGCGCCGCAAGGGCTTCGATCCCGACAAGCCGGCGAACCTGCTCAAGGTGACGGAGACGGTCTGATGGTCCGCAAGATCTTCATCGGCGCCCGCATCTTCGATGGCGAGCGCTTCCATGACGAGAAAGCACTCATCGTTGCCGACGGCCGCGTCGAGGCGATCGCTGCTGGAAACGATCTGCCGGACGGCGAGACGGTGACGCTTGCCGGCGGGGTTCTGTCGGCCGGCTTCATCGATGCGCAGGTCAATGGCGGCGCCGGGCGGATGCTGAACGACGAGCCTTCCGTCACCTCGATGGAGATCATCGCTGCTGGACACCGGCCCTATGGCACGACATCGCTCTTGCCGACGCTGATCACCGACACGTCCGAGGCATCCATTGCCGCAATCGAGGCCGCCAAGGAGGCGGTGAAGGCGAACCGTGGCGTCGCCGGCTTGCATCTCGAAGGCCCGCATCTGGCGCCTGCGCGCAAGGGTGCGCATCTGGCCGAACTGATGCGGCCGGTCGAGGATCGAGACGTCAAGGCCTTCATCCGGGCACGCGAGGCGATCGGCACGCTGCTCGTCACCATGGCTGCCGAGCAGGTGACGGTTGCCCAGGTGCGTGAGCTTGCCGAAGCCGGCGTCACCGTCAGTATCGGTCATTCCGATTGTTCGAGCGAGGCAGCGGAACAACGTTTCGATGCCGGAGCGCGCGGCGTCACGCACCTCTTCAACGCCATGAGCCAGCTCGGACACCGTACCCCCGGTCTCGTCGGCGCGGCGATCGATCATCCCTCGATCTGGTGCGGCGTCATTGCCGATGGTCACCATGTCGATCCGAAGGCTTTGCGCACGGCGCTGCGTGCCAAACGCGGCGAAGGCAGACTGTTTTTCGTCACCGATGCGATGTCGCTCGTCGGGTCGGAGAAGGATTCGTTCACGCTGAACGGGCGCGCCGTCCGGCGCGAACGGGGCGGGTTCTGCTCGAAGCTGGTACTATCCGACGGCACGCTGGCCGGTTCCGACGTCGACATGATCTCGACGATTCGCTACGGCGTCACCTATCTCGATCTGACGCTGGCCGAGGCTTTGCGCATGGCAACGCTTTATCCCGCCCGCTTTCTCAGACTGGGCGATCGCGGCCATCTCGCACCAGGCGCGCGCGCCGATCTCGTGCATCTCACCGATGCGCTCTCGGTCACCGCCACCTGGCTCAGCGGCGAAGCGGCTTGACTCAAGGAGAAGTGGGATGACTGACATCACGGATGCCTATTTCTCCAACCTGATCGGCCGGCTGGAAGAATTGAAGCAGACGCTTGCCGAGCCGATGGCGCAGGCGGCGGCGGTTATCCTCGATGCTGCCCACGGCGACAAGCGCGTCTATGTCTTCGGCACTGGCCATTCGCATATGCTGGCGGAAGAGGTGCACTATCGTGCCGGCGGGCTCGCCTTCACCGTGCCGGTGCTCGTCGGCTCGGCGATGCTGCATGAGGGTGCGGTCATCAGTTCGGTCTATGAACGCACGCAGGGCCTGGTTCGGCCCATGTTGGAGCGTTACGGCATGCAGCCGGGCGATGTCATCATCATCGCCTCCAATTCGGGCGTCAATGCCGCGCCGATCGAAGCCGCCGACTACGCGCGAGAAATCGGCGCAAAGGTGATTGCCATCACTTCGATCGCCTATTCCTCAGCGATCGCCAATGGCCGCCGGCGGCTCGCCGACGCGGCCGATGTGGTGCTCGACAATGGGCTGCCACCGGGTGACGCCGTTCTCGACCTCGAAGGCACGGGGCTTCGGGTCGGGCCGGTCTCGACGGCGGTCGGGGTGACGGTCATCAATGCGATCTTCGCCGAGGTCGCCTCCGAGCTTTCGAAATCCGGCGATGCGCCGGTTTATCTCAGCGCCAACATGCCGGGTGCAGCCGAGATCAACCAGAAGCTTGTCCAGAAATACCGGCCGCGCAACCCGCATCTCTGATCAGCATTGTTGGCGGCGGACACAAAAAAGCCGGTCGGAACCGGCCTTTTGTATGGAATGAACCAGGGATCAGTCCTTGGCGCGTTCGACGTAGGAATTGTCTTCCGTCGCGATGACGACGCGAGTGCCGGCATTGATGTGCGGCGGCACCATGGCGCGCACGCCGTTCGACAGGATGGCCGGCTTGTAGGAGGACGATGCCGTCTGGCCCTTGACGACCGGTTCCGTCTCGGTGATCTCAAGCGTGACGTGGCGAGGCAGCTCGAGTGCCAGCGGAAGGCCTTCATAGATCGAGAGGATGCAGGACATGCCTTCCTGCAGATAGACCTTCTGATCGCCCATAGTGTCGACATCAACCACGACCTGATCGTAGTTGCTCGGGTTCATGAAGTGGAAGCCTTCGCCGTCTTGATAGAGGTACTGGAAGGACACGTCCTCGACGAAGGCGCGCTCGACCTGTTCGGTGGTGCGCCAACGCTCAGCAACCTTCACGCCGTCAACGATGCGGCGCATGTCGACCTGGGTGACCGGCGTACCCTTGCCCGGATGAAAGTTCTGAGCGGTGAGAACGACGTAAAGCTTGCCGTCGACGTCGAGAACGTTGCCCTTGCGGACCGAAGAGGCGATGACCTTGACCATAAGACTTCCTTGTAACTCGGCTTTCGGCGTCGTAGAGAACTGCCGAGACGCCTCGAAGACGCAAATATTTTTCTTTGGGGGCGCAACTAACCTAAAATCCGGGAAATAGCCATCCCCATACCGGCTTCTCCGGCGAAGAAAGCTTGGAATGAACTCTTCGGCGAAAGTGTCCCCCTGGTGGAACCCGTCCGTACACGCCGATCGCCGTCCGTTCCTGATCGGGCGCAATGCGATCCAGGCGGCGTTGCGCGGGTTTTTCGCGCGCGAGGATTTCATCGAGGTGGATACGGCGGTGCTGCAGATCTCCCCGGGCAACGAGGCGCATCTGCATGCCTTCGCCACCGAAGCACTGACGACGGACGGGCAAAAGGCGCCATTCTATCTGCACACCTCGCCGGAATTCGCCTGCAAGAAGTTGCTTGCGGCGGGTGAGGAGCGCATCTCGTGTTTTGCCCATGTCTATCGCAATCGCGAGCGCGGGCCGCTGCACCATCCTGAATTCACCATGCTTGAATGGTATCGGGCCGGCGAAAGCTACGAGAGCCTGATGATGGATTGTGTGCGGATCCTGGCGCTCGCGGCCGAAACGGTAAAGACTGAAAAACTTGCCTATCGCGGTGGCGAAAGCGATCCCTTCGCCGGTCCGGAGCGGATTGGCGTTGCCGAAGCATTCGAGCGTCATGCCGGCATCGATCTTCTCGCCTCGGTCGCCGCCGACGGGTCGACCGATCGCGATCATCTGGCGGCAGAGATGAAGCGCGCCGGCATGCGTGTTGCCGATGACGATGGCTGGGCCGATCTGTTCAGCCGGGTGCTGGTCGAAAAGATCGAGCCGCATCTCGGCTTCGGCCGCATCACCATCCTCGACGAATATCCGATCTCGGAGGCTGCACTTGCGCGTCCCTCGCCACGCGATCAGAGGGTTGCCGAGCGGTTCGAACTCTACGCCTGCGGCGTCGAGCTTGCGAACGGCTTCGGCGAGCTCACCAATGCCGCCGAACAGCGCCGGCGGTTCGAGATCGAAATGGCCGAGAAGGCGCGTGTCTACGACGAAACCTATCCGATCGACGAGGATTTCCTTGCCGCAGTTTCGCTGATGCGTGAGGCAAGCGGCATCGCGCTCGGCTTCGACCGGCTGGTGATGCTCGCGACGGGAGCATCGCGCATCGATCAGGTGCTCTGGGCGCCGGTTGCGGAGTACGGAAGATGAATGCCGTCAAACCGCTCAAAAGCGTCGACGATCTGGTGATGGCAGGGCTGGTCGCGCCCGCCGATCGCGCAACGCTCGAGCAGGTTGCGGCGCGTTACGCGATCGCGCTGACACCTGTGATCAGCGAGCTCATCGACCTCACCGATCCTGATGATCCGATCGCACGGCAATTCGTGCCTGACATAGCCGAACTCACGATCGCCCGAGAAGAACGCGCCGATCCGATCGGCGATCATGCCCATAGCCCCGTCGAAGGCATCGTTCACCGTTATCCCGATCGTGTGTTGCTCAAAGCCGTGCATGTCTGCCCGGTTTATTGCCGCTTCTGCTTCCGGCGCGAAATGGTCGGGCCGCAGGGCCTCGGCACGCTCGATGCGGCGGCGATGCGGGCAGCCTTCGATTACATCAGAGATCACGAGGAGATTTGGGAGGTCATCCTCACCGGTGGCGATCCGCTGGTGCTTTCTCCACGCCGCCTCCATGACATCATGGAGGCGCTTGCCGGGATCGCCCATGTCAAGATCGTGCGATTCCACACTCGTGTTCCTGTTGTCGATCCCGGGAAGATCGATGCGGCAATGATCGCCGCGCTGAAGGCTAGCGGCAAAACGGTCTATGTGGCGCTGCATGCCAACCATGTCAGAGAACTGACGGCGGAAGCGCGTGCTGCCTGCGCCCGCCTCGTCGATGCCGGTATCGCCATGGTCAGCCAGTCGGTGCTGCTCAAAGGCGTCAACGACGATCCCGACGTGCTTGCGGCGCTGATGAAGGCCTTCGTCGAAATCCGCGTCAAACCCTATTACCTGCATCATCTTGATCTGGCGCCCGGCACCGGCCATTTCAGAGTGACGATCGAAGAGGGACAGAGGATCGTCGCCGCGTTGCGTGGGCAGATTTCCGGTCTCTGCCAGCCGGCCTACATCCTCGATATACCGGGTGGTCACGGCAAGGCCGTTGTTAGTGGAAGCGCCATCCGGGCTAGCGGTGACGGGTGTTATTCCGTCTCGGATTATCGCGGCGGCGAACATTCCTATCCGCCCGCGGATTGACGCAAACGGGTGCTTTTCGTGTCATTTCTGTACTCGCTGCGCTCCAAACTGCGGCGTCCGTCGCGCTCGAAACGAGTTTAAACGACTGATATAAAACTATTATTGCCGCTTGCATCGAAATGGTCGCTAAAATTCTAACTGTGAGCGCTAATCATATTTAACCCAATAAATTAGCGGAATTTTCTGTTTTCCGCACTAAAAGAACGCTCATGACAAGGCGATGAACGCCGGTTCGGGATCATGAGAATCTTGGAGTGATGGGATGCATAAGACAATCCGCGACCTCGTAGCCAAATACGGCAAACTTCCTGCGTCGATCGACCAGGTCGCCGACGATGCCGATCTTTATGCGGCCGGTCTGACATCCTTTGCTTCGGTGCAGCTGATGCTCGGCATCGAAGAGGCGTTCGACATCGAATTTCCCGACAATCTCCTGAACCGCAAATCCTTCGCGAGCATCTCGGCCATCGCCAGGACCGTCGATCTCATCCGGGACAGCCGGAAGGTCGCCTGATGAACTTCCCCGTCAAGATCATGCAGGACGGTCTTGTCGCTCGGGTCGCACGCGTCGCCGAAATCGCAGCGAAACACGCCGATGCGGTCGACGTCGAAGCCCGCTTCCCTAGCGAAGCCGTGGATGCGATGAAGGCCGAAAGGCTGCTCGGCATCCAGGTGCCGCGCCAATTCGGCGGCGAATCCGCCTCGATCACCGAGATCGCCGAATTGTGCTCGATGCTCGGCCAAGCCTGTGCGGCAAGCGCCATGGTCTTCGCCATGCATCACATCAAGCTGTCGAGTATCGTTGAACACGGCGCCGACAGCGAATGGCACCGCGGCTTCATGCGCCGCATTGCCGCCGAGCAGTTGCTGATCGCATCGGCCACCACCGAAGGTGGTATCGGCGGAAACCTTCGCAACAGCATTTGCGCGGTCGAGGTCGATGGTGACACCTGCCGCCTCGAAAAGGATGCGACCGTCATTTCCTACGGTTCACATGCCGACGCCATTCTCATCACCTCGCGTGCCCATGCGCAGGCGGCTTCCTCCGATCAGGTGCTGACGGCCTTCCTCAAGGACCAGTACACGCTCGAGAAAACGCATGTCTGGAATACGCTCGGCATGCGCGGCACCTGCTCCGACGGATTCCTCTTCAAGGGGCAAGCGTCGGCGCATCAGATCCTGCCGAAGCCTTTCGCGGAGATCGCCGCGCAATCCATGCTCGCCTCCTCGCATCTGTTGTGGAGCGGCGTCTGGTACGGCATCGCGGTCGACGCCGTCGTCCGCGCCCAGGCTTTCGTGCGCGCTGCCGCCCGCAAGGCGCCGGATGCGCAGCCGCCGGGCGCGCTGCGCCTGGCCGAGGTTTCGAACCTGCTGCAGATGGTGAAATCCAATGTGGTTGCCGGCCTCAAGGCCTATGAGGATGCCAAGGTCGATGTCGACCGGCTGTCTTCGATGGGATTTGCGGTGGCGATGAACAACGTCAAGATCGCCTCGTCCGAGACGATCCTGGAGATCGTCAACCACGCCATGCTGATCTGCGGCATCATGGGCTACAAGAATGGCACGCCCTTCAGCCTTGGACGCCATCTGCGCGACGCGCACTCCGCACAGCTGATGATTTCGAACGACCGCATCCTCGGCAATACGTCGAGCATGCTTCTTGTCCATAAGCAGGACACTAGCCTACTGGGGTGACAGTCATGGATATGCAGACCTCGTTTCTGGACCGGCTTTTCGAAGCCGGGCTGCTGATCGATACCGGCATCGATGGGCTCTATGGCCGCAGCGGCCAGTTCGAAGAGGTGATCGCTGCCTTCGAGCGCCTAATCGACACGTTCGGCGGCGCCGACGGCGCGGAGGCCATGCGCTTTCCGCCCGGCATGAACCGAGCCTTCTTCGAGACGAGCGGCTACATGAAGAGTTTTCCGCAGCTCGCCGGCACGGTGCACAGCTTCTGCGGCAGCGAACTGGATCATGTCAGTCTGCTGCAATGCATGGAGGTCGGCGAGGACTGGACCAAGGGGCAGGAGGCGACCGACATCGTGTTGACGCCGGCCGCCTGTTATCCACTCTATCCAACGATCGCCAAGCGCGGCAACCTGCCGAAGACGGGCGGCCTCTTCGACCTGCAATCCTATTGCTTCCGCCACGAACCGTCGAAGGATCCGGCCCGCCAGCAGCTGTTTCGCATGCGCGAATATGTCTGCATGGGCACCGAAGAGCACGTTACCGATTTCCGCCAGCGCTGGATGGATCGCGGTGTCGAGATGATGAAGGCCGTCGGCCTCGAGGTGACGATCGATATCGCCAACGATCCGTTCTTCGGCCGCGCCGGCAAGATGCTCGCCAACAACCAGCGCGACCAGAACCTGAAATTCGAACTGCTGATCCCGATCACCTCGACCGCCAATCCGACCGCCTGCATGAGCTTCAACTACCATCAGGATGCCTTCGGGACGAAATGGGGTCTCAATCTTGAAGACGGCAGTGTCGCCCACACCGCCTGCGTCGGCTTCGGACTGGAGCGCATCGCGCTGGCTCTCTTCCATCATCACCGGCTCGATGTGAAGGAATGGCCGGCCAGCGTACGGAAAGCGCTGTGGGGTTGAGCCGGTCGATGACATCGGTATTTTCGGGAATCGACCCGGAGACCTATCGTCAGCACGCGCTGCATTCGAGCGAGCGTACCTGGCCGGAAACCAATTGCTATGTCGATCTCTGGATCGAGGTGCTGGCGACCTCAGGCGTTGCGCCCGAGGCGATGCTCGGTTTCACCCTGACGCAGGATTTCGAGGGCGACCATTTCACCTTCTTCAAGGTGCCGCTCGAAGATCTCGAAGCGCTCTACGGCATTCGCGCGACCGAGCTTGCCATTTACGACCGCGTCGAACGCCATGTCGAAGTTCAGATCGCGCGGGGTCGTCTTTGCCTGATCGAGATGGATTCCTTCTACATGCCGGATACGCGCGGGACCGCCTACCTGTTGGAGCACGGCAAGACGACGGTGGCCATCAACCGGCTGGATGTTGCCGCCAAGCGTGTCGATTATTTCCACAATGCCGGCTATTTCCGCCTCGAAGGCGAGGATTTCAACGGGCTGTTCCAGCTGCAGCTGACGGAGAATGAGCCGCCGTTCCTGCCCTATGCGGAATTTGCCCGGTTCCCGGAAAAGCCCGCTGATGAAAAGTATCTGCGCGCGACCGCCCGGCGGCTTGCCGGCGTTCATTTCAACAGGCGTCCCAGCGAAAATCCGATCCGTGCATTTGCAAGCGTTTTTCCGCAGCAGGTCGAAGCGGTGGCGGAGCGGCCGTTCGGCTTCTTCCACAAATATGCCTTCAATACGCTTCGCCAGGTGGGCGCCAATTTCGAGCTGGCGGCCGATTATCTGGTCTGGCTTTCTGCTGATGAATTCGCCGCGGCCGCCGAGCATGCCCGGCGCATTTCGGATACGGCGAAATCCGTGCAGTTCCAGCTTGCCCGTGCCATCGCTCGCCGGAAGTTCGAACCGCTGCAGGCAGCCCTTGATCCGGCTGCCGATGCATGGGATTCCATGATGGCGTCGCTTGCGGGGCGAATCTGAGGCCGGAGATCTGACCATGCGGGGGCGTTTGGCAAGCATCGGTGCCGAGGAAAGTCTGCTTTCCGAAGGCTGGAACCTGATCCTGACGGAGCCGGGCGCCTGCGCCGTGCCGCACGATATCCCGCTCTCCGCGCGGCTCATCCCAGCGCCCGTTCCCGGAACCGTCGCCGCAGCGCTGGAAAAGGCCGGGCTGTTCGATCGGGAAAATCCCGAACCGTTGAACACCAGGGACGCCTGGTATCTCTGCCGGCTCTTCGATGCCGAGCCCGGCGAGGCAATCCTGCGTTTTGCAGGGCTCGCGACGCTTTGCCATGTCTTCCTGAACGGCCAAGAAATCCTGTTTTCCGAGAGCATGTTCACGGCGCACGAGATTCCGGTGACGCTTTCGGGCGGCGACGAACTGGCGCTATGCTTCCGGGCGCTCGGCCCCCGGCTGTCGGAGCCGGGCCCGCGCGCACGCTGGCGGCCGCAGATGATCACGCCGGCGGGGCTGAAGAATTTCCGCACGACGCTGCTCGGTCATATGCCGGGTTGGTGCCCCGATATCCATGCCGTCGGGCCATGGCGGCCGATTTCGATGGTGCGGCGCAATCCCGTCTCGATCGACAATGTCTCCATCCGCGCGGTGTTGGAGGAAAGCGGCGTCGGCCGCCTCAGCGTTTCCCTGCATAGCAATGCCGAGCATCCCGCGATGCTGCTGCACTGCGGCGGGATGGAGCAGCCCTTCGAGAAGATCGGCGACAATCATTACTCGGCTATCCTCAAGCTTTCCGACATCGAGCCCTGGTGGCCGCATACACATGGCGCTCCGCGCCTCTACGAGCTGACGCTGATTTCCGACGGCGTTGAATATCCGCTGGGCAGGACCGGCTTCCGGCGGATCGACGTTGACCACGGCGAAGACGGCGACGACTTCGCGCTCACCGTCAACGGCGAACGCATCTTCTGCCGCGGCGCGGTCTGGACGACAGCCGATATCGCGCGTCTGCCGGGCGGGCGGGCGGATTATGAGCCGTTCCTGCGGCTTGCCGCTGGCGCCGGCATGAACATGATCCGCATCGGCGGCACCATGGTCTACGAGACGCCCGATTTCTTTACGCTCTGCGACGAGCTCGGCCTGCTGGTGTGGCAGGATTTCATGTTCGCCAATTTCGACTATCCGCGCAACGACAAGGCTTTTCTCGGCCATGTGCATGCCGAGGTCGAGGAATTCCTGCACGGCGTCCAGGCGTCGCCTTCCCTCGCAGTGCTCTGCGGCGGCAGCGAAATCCACCAGCAGGCGGCGATGCTCGGCCTGCCCATGGAATTCTGGAGCGGGCCGGTCACCGATGAAATCATCCCGGCGGTCGTCGCGCGCATGCGTCCGGACGTGCCCTATGTCCCGAACTCGCCCTATGGCGGAGCGATGCCGTTTTCACCCAATGCCGGTATTGCCCATTATTACGGCGTCGGCGCCTATATGCTGCCGATTGCCGATGCGCGTCGCGCCAACGTGCGTTTTGCCTCCGAGAGCCTCGCCTTCGCGCATGTGCCGCAGCAAAGGACGCTGCAACGCCATCTCGATGTGCCGGCTGTGCACAGCCCACTGTGGAAGGCCCGTGTGCCGCGCGACCGCAGCGCATCTTGGGATTTCGAGGATGTTCGCGATTTCTACCTGCAGCTTCTCTACGACCTCGATCCGGCCCAGCTGCGCCGCGAAGATCCGGGGCATTATCTCGACCTCTCCCGCGCCGTCACTGGCGAGGTGATCGAAGAGACCTTTGCCGAATGGCGGCGCAAGGGCTCCTCCTGTAACGGCGCGCTCGTCTGGACGTTGCAGGATCTGCTGCCCGGTCCCGGCTGGGGCGTGATCGATTCCACCGGTGAGCCAAAGCCGGCCTGGTATGCGATGCGCCGTGCATTCCGGCCGGTTCAGGTGGTTTTCACCGACGAGGGAACCAATGGTCTCGACGTGCACATCATCAACGAGACGGATGCCGCCCTCGATGTGGAACTCGAAGTCGTCTGCCTGCGGGATGGAAAACAGCAGGTGCTCAGCGGCAGCAGGGCTTTCAAGCTGGACGCAAGGGACACGGAGCGTATTGCCTGCACCGCGCTGTTCGGCGCCTTTTTCGATACGACCTATGCCTTCCGTTTCGGGCCGCCGTCGCATGATGCGAGTGTTGCGCGCCTGCGTTCGCTGGCAGATGGCGACACCCTCGCGGAAAGCTTCCACTTCCCGTGCGGACGGGGGAAGGCGCTGCATGATGCCGGCATCGAAGCATCGCTCGGCAGGGACGGCGACGACTGGTTCGTCGATCTGAGGACCGACCGGCTGGCGCAGTCGGTGCATATCGACATCGAGGGCTACCGGGCCGACGACGACTGGTTCCACCTTGCCCCCGGCGCGATGCGGCACGTGAAGCTCTCGGCGCTGCCCGGCACCGAAAGCGATATCGCGCCCACAGGCGAGATTAGAAGTCTGGGAAGTTCGCATCGTGTCGCCCTCTCGGGCTGAATCTCGCGAAAAACGATGCCGATCCATTGAGAAAGACCGCGATTTGAGAACGACATACCGCTTTTTGCGTGCCCATGTGCTGCAGCGGCTGATCCCGCGATCGCGGCTTGCCTTCAATCCGCGCAAGCCGGTGGAAATCGTCGGCTATCTCTCGATGGCTGTCGGCGTCGGCGAATCGGCAAGGCTTTGCGCCGGCGCTCTGTCGGAGGCGGGAGGGGCGATTTCGCTTTCGGACGTCAGCACGCATCCCGACGAAGAGTCCTTCGCCGGATGGACACCGTCGCCTCTCTCGATCGAGGCGCCGGGAAGCCGTATCTGGCATCTCAATCCGCCGATGCTGCCGCGCGCCATTCTGAAGAAGGGCGTTGCGAATTTCACCCGCGCCTTCAATATCGGGTATTTCGCCTGGGAGCTCGAAGTCGTGCCGGCCGAGTGGCGCAACGCTATGCACTATATGAATGCCGTCTTCGTGCCGTCGGAATTCACCCGGCGGGCGATTGCGCCGCTCACCAAGGCACCCGTTATCGTCGTTCCGCATCCCGTCACCGCGGCGCCGGCAACGGAAGGCATGCGGGAGAAGTTCGGCATCGAGAAGGACGCCTTTCTCGTCAGCTTCATTTTCAGCGCCGGCTCCTCGATCAACCGGAAAAATCCGCAGGCGGTGATCGAAGCCTTCAGGATATTCGCCGCCGAGGCCCCAAGCGCTTTCCTGTTGATGAAGGCCAGCGGCGATGTGAACAAGGACAAAGGCCTGCGCGCACTGGTCGCTTCGGTCGCGGGTGACGCCCGGATCAGAATCGTCACTGACAGGCTGTCGAACGCCGAGATCAACGGCCTCATCCGCTCTTCCGACGCCTATCTTTCGCTGCATCGTTCCGAGGGGTTCGGGCTGACGGTTGCCGAGGCGATCATGCAGCGCACGCCGGTTATCTCAACCGCCTGGTCGGGCACGGCGGATTTCTGCGATCCGGACAATACATGGCTGGTCGACTCTCCCCTCATTCCGGTCGTCGATACCCATCCGGAATTTGCCGGGCTCGAGGGCGCGGTCTGGGCAGATCCTTCTCCGGAAGCCGCGGCCGCGCGCCTCGGGGATATCTTCCGCGCGCCCGAGCTTGCGAGAGAGAAGGCTGAAAAGGCGCGGGCCTTCCTGCTGCGCTACCTCGCTGAGAACAGCTATGAGAAAGCGCTTCAGAAGCTATCGGCGATGCAGGCAAGCTAAGGTGAGGTCGCCACTCCGCTTTATTTTAACATTTTTGCATTAGAGGTGGCGGGTATCCGGTTTTAGAGCATGTCGCGCAAAGGTATGCAGCGGTTTTGCGATAACGGCATGCGTAAAAACAAAGGCCCAAAGCGCGAGGAGCGAATCTGAAAGATCGCGACGCGTTTTAGGCCGATCCTGGCGGATGGACAGATGTCGAAGGGTATTATCGCAAATTCGATGATGAATGCGGCGGCAGGCATGTTGCTCTTGCTGACGGGCTTCATTTCATCGATCATAACGGCGCGGCTGCTCGGACCGGAAGCCAACGGCATCGTCGCCTTCTCGCTCTGGCTGGTGGTCACGGGCGCCTCGATCGCCGAACTCGGCTCCAGCATCACGCTGTTGAAGACCCTACCGCAACTTTCTGCGGAAGGATACGACGCGCGCCGCCGGCGCGGTTTTGCCGCCATCCTCGTCAGCTTCATGATGTTCTCGACCGTCGTGCTGCTGGCGCTCTACGCTCTGTTTTTCCTGACCTCCGAGGAGATGCACTGGGCCGATACCGCGCCGTCCGTCGCCCTGGTTACCGGCGTGCTGTTCTTCGTCCAGGCGATCGGATCCTTCGTCAAATTTTACCTGATTGGCGAAAAAAAGCTTGGTGCCTTCTTCCGGCTGACGGTCGCAGTCTCGATTGTGCAGCTCGCCGGTGTTGCCGTCGGCGCCGTTTTCTATGGCGTCGAGGGTGTTCTCGTCGGTTATGCGCTCGGCCAGCTCGTGCTGTTTTTCGCTACGCTGCCGATCCTTCTTTCGCGACGCGACTGGTGCGGGGTTTCGCTGAAATCTCTCGCTTCCTCCTCCGTTATCCTGTCGATCCAGTTCATTATCGATTCCATCTTCCTCAATCGGCTCGAACTGCTCTTCCTGCAGCAGTTCTGGTCGGTGGAGATGGTCGGCTACTACGCCGTCGGACTGTCGATCGCCAATATCGCCCTTCAACTGCCGATCCAGATGACCGGCAGCCTGCTGCCCTATTATTCCGAGCGGCGTCACAACAGCGACGATTCGACCTTGCCGGTCGAGGTCTTCGCAGCCGTTACCCGCAGCATGGCCTATATCGTGTTGCCGATGAGCCTCGGGCTGGCAGCGATCTCCAGCGAGCTGGTGCTTGTGGTGTTCGGCGAGGCGTTCCGCCGCAGCGGCACGGTGGTGGCGCTGCTGGCGCTCGTCGCGCCCGCCTATACCTTCATGCAGATCCTCAGCCTCTATCTGTTGTCGATGGACCGGGCCCGCTCCCGCCTGAACATCAGTGTGATAGGTGGCCTTCTCATGGTAGCGGGTTGTTTACTGATCGTACCTAGGCTTGCAGCCGAGGGTGCCGCACTCGTGCGCATCCTCGTTTTCGTTGCGATGTCGGTGATGATGATCAGACAGACAGGATTCGGATCCCAGCTTTCGGGTCTCTACGCAAGCCTGACGAAGGTGACACTCGCCTCCGTGCTCTGCGCTTGCGCGGCGATTTCCGTGCTGGAATTCCTCCATGGCCCGGTCGGACTGGTCGCTGCAATCGTCGCCGGTACAGTCTGCTATTTCGCGGCGCTCCGCGTGCTGCGCGCCGTGCCGGGCGAGGATGTCGACGTCATGCGCTCCATTCTCGACAAGATGCCGTCGCTGTTGCGCCGGCCTGTGGGGCACGCAATCAATTTCATTGCACCGCGGCTTCCCGGCGATCCCGATCGTGCCAAGGTCGCGCCCGGCGAATTCTCGCTCGATCCGGCTGCGGGTGCCGGACGCAGCGCTGCCCTGCCTGTCGTGTTCGACGGCACGGTCGGGCTGTTCATGCCCGAGAATCCTCTAGTGAAGAAACGTTCGGCGGCCGTGCTCTTTGTCAGCCCGTGGGGTTTCGAGGAGATGTGCAGCCGCAAATTCTTCCGCGTTGCGGCCGAGCATTTTTCCGATATCGGCGTACCGAGCCTGCGCTTCGACTATCGCGGCACCGGCGATGCGCTCGATTTCGGCGCGCTGCCGGCAAGGCTGGAGACCTGGGAAAATTCGATCCGTGCGGCCGCCGTCAAGCTGAAGTCGCTGAGCGGCTGCGACCGCGTCATCCTTATCGCCCAGGGCCTTGGGGCAACACTTTCCCAGCGCATCGGCTCCTCGATCGACGGTGTCGACAGCCTGGTCATGCTGGCCCCGGTGCTGAGCGGCCGGGCCTATCTGCGTGAACTCAACATGTGGTCCAGGATTATCGATGCCGATCTCGGCCTCGGCAAGGAGCACGTCCAGACGGCAAAGGTGCAGATCGCCGGGTTGGTCATGCCCGAGGAGATCGCTGCCGAGCTCGGCAAGCTCAGCATCGCTTCACCGCAGGGGCTTGCAGCCCCGCGCTATCTGATCCTCGAACGTCCTGCGAAGGCCGAGGATACCGGCTTTGCCGATGCGCTGAGGGCGCTTGGCGCCGATGTCGAGCAGAGGGCTTTCGAGGGCTATGACGAGCTCGCCACCAATCCGCTGTTTGCCAAGACGCCGATTGATGTCATCGCGCTGTTGACGACGTGGCTGGAGGCAAGGACGACGGAGACGTCCGCAGCCCATTCATCGGCAGCGATCGAGAACCCGCCGCTTGCAGGTGACGGCTTTACGGAAATGCCGGTGCGTTTCGGAAGCCATGATCACCTGGTCGGCGTCGTCAGCCGGCCGCTGGGCGAGATCAAGGGCAATGCCGTGCTGTTCCTGTCGACGGCCTATGACCGGCATGCCGGCTGGGGACGGACGACGGTTGATATGGCCCGCGAGCTCGCGCGGCAAGGCGTCGTTTCGCTGCGCTTCGATTCCGCTAATGTCGGCGACAGCCCGCCGCGGCCGGATGCACCGGAACAGGTGCTTTACTCCGATACGCAGACCGCGGACGCGGTCGCCTCGCTCGATCTGCTCGAAAGCATCGTCACCGGTCCGGTCATGGTCGCCGGCCGATGCAGTGGCGGTTATCTCGCCTTCCGCGCAGGGGTCGCCGATGAGCGTTTGAAGGCCGTCGTGTCGATCAATCCCTTCGTCTACTACTGGGATCCGAAGATCCCGGTGCGCAAAGAGCATGTCGTTTCCGTTCCCCGCAGCCTGGATGACTACGGCCAGCGCCTGGCGCGGCTCGATACGCTGAAGCGGCTGCTGCGCGGCCAGGTGGATGTGGTTTCGGCGCTGCAGAATGTCGTCATCGCCGCCGGCCGCCGGTTGTCGCCGTGGATCGCGCCGCTGCTCGAGCTGCTTCCCGACCGACGCCATATCGCCCGCGAGGTCAGGCATTCCTTCGCGCTGTTCGGCAAACGCAAGGTGCCGCTGACGCTGATTTACAGCGAAGGCGATGTTGGGCTCGATCATGTCTATTTCCATTTCGGGCCGCGCGGCGCAAGGCTTTCCCGCTATCCGAACGTCCGGCTGCTGATGCTGCCGGATGCCGACCACAATCTGACGCCGCCGCAGTCGCGCAAATTCGTGCTGGACGAGATCATTCGTCTCGCAAGAGCGTGACGGGAATTTCAGCAAGCAGAATCAGATGTTTTCGACGGCGACGATATCCAACGATCTGTAGAGATCGATATAGCGTCCGGCGACGATATCCCAGGAATAGCCGCGCGTAGCGTCGAGAAGCCCAGCGCGAATGGTCTCAGGTTGGCGCGAAAGACCTTCATAGGCCGCTTCGATTGCGGTGGCGGCGGCCCCAGGATCGGTGAAATCGGCAAGCATGATAGCAGGATGCCGGCCGGCAAGTGTCGCGAAGGCATCGTTGGCGTTCAGCACCGGCAGCAGGCCGGCGCTCATCGCCTCCAGCGCCACCAGACCGAAACCTTCATATTCAGAGGCGGAGGCAAAGAGCGAGGCATCCGTGATGATCCGTCGGATGGCGCCGTTGTCGGGTGAGACGTGCAGGGTGGCCAGGCCGGAAAGGTTACGGCTTTCGATCGCGGCTTCGACATCCGCCCGGTTCAGGTCGGATTCGGCGCCGACGATATCGAGATGCCATTCCGCATCACGGGTCGTCAGCATGACCATCGCATCGAGGAGATGGTCCAGCCGCTTGTTCACCGAGAACCGGCCGATGGTGACGATGCGGCGCTTTGCCCGGCGCGAAGCGGTGTCGGCGAACTTGCCGATATCGGCGCCGTTTTCGATCAGCAGGCTGTCGGGCACGATTTCCGAAAACTGCTTGAGGTCGGACGCGCTGCAGCAGACGACCCTGCGATAGGCCAGTGCCGAGGCGCGGGTCAACGTCCGGAACCAGATCTTCTTGATCGCCGCGTATTTTCGCGTGTGGAAGAAGCCGCCATGGGTGGTGACGATCATCGGCTTACGATGCAGCAGCCGGCCCCAGGCGAGCGCGTCGAAGAAAAAGTCGATGGCATGGACATGCACGAGATCGGCATCGGCGAGATGACGGAAAACCTTAGGCGCCAGCGGATAACGGCTGCTGCCGGACCAGGGAATGCGCACCACCTCGATGCCGTCGATGTTTTCGCGCGGCTGCAGTTTGTCCTCAGGCGCGGTGAACAATGAATCGAGCGTGACCACGCGGACGCGATAACCGCGCCGGACAGTCTGGCGGGCGAGATTGGCGACCACGTCTTCCAGGCCGCCGCGGTTGGGCAGGAACTGGCGCACGACATGGACGATCAGCGGCGCCGTTTCCGGCTGCGCCTTCTCGCGCACCCTATCTGCCTCGACGATCGCCATTTTCCACCTATAGCTGCGCACGTTGCCCCGAGTTGAGGCGGGACTCTTATAGCAACGACCAGATCTCTCCGGCGTTAAGCCGCGGTTTAAGCGGCGTCCCGAAAGGCGATTCTTCGCGAAAAAGGTTAACCGCGTCTGATTGATTCAGAGCATCTTTGTTTTTACGCAATTCCGGACGTAAAACCGCAGCACACTTTTGTTGGAATTGCTTCAGAAGGCCTTGAAAGTCAAGGTCGTCAGCGAGCGGACGATGCCGGGAATATTGGCGATGTTGTCGTTGATGAACTTGCCGATATCCTGGCCTTCTTCGATGTAGACCTTCAGCAGCAGGTCGTAGTCGCCGCTGGTGGAATAGAGCTCCGAGACCAGTTCGGTCTGGTAGATGGCATCGGCGACCTCATAGGTCTTGCCGGGGGCGCATTGGAGCTGGACGAAGATCGGCTTCATGGGGATTTCCTGCAAAGGGTTGGTTGGTGGCATAATGGTCGAAAGCGCCATGCCGATGCAAGCCGTTCGTCACGCGGCCGGATCGGCGGCCGCTTCCGAGACGATCCAATCGCGAAAAGCGGCAAGCGGCGCATAGTCGGCCCGCTCGGGCGGAAAGGCGAGATAATAGCGTTCGCGGCTTTCCATTTCACGGTCGACAGCGGCGACGAGATCGCCGCGGCTGATCTCCTCTTGCATCAGAAATGTCGGCAGGAGGGCGATGCCGAGGCCGGCAATCGCCGCTTGGGCGGCGGTGGCGAACTGGTCGAAGAGCATGCCGTGCACGCTTTCGAAGGAAACGCCGTTGCCGGCGAACCATTGCTCCCAGGCATCGGGCCGCGTCGTCAGGTGCAGCAGCGGAACCGAAAGCAGATCCTGTGGTCCGGAGATTGCGTAGCGCTTCAGAAACTCAGGGCTGCAGGCCGGCACCGTGCGCTCCGACATCAGAAAAGCCAGTTCGGCGCCCGGCCAGTGCGGGTGGCCGAAATGGATGGCGGCGTCGATCGAATCGAGGCGGAAATCGAAGGGCGAAAGCCGGGTCACCAGATTGATGGTGACGCCGGGATTGGCGGCGAGGAAACGCCCCAGGCGCGGCGCCAGCCAGCGCGTGCCAAAGGTCGGCAGGATGGCAAGATTGAGCGTGCCGCCATACGGATTTGCGCGCAGGTTCAGCGAGGCGCTGGATATGCGCCGTAGCGCCTCGCGGATTTCACGGGCATAACTGTCACCGGCAAGCGTCAGCCGCATGGTCTGGCGTTCGCGCCGGAAGAGTTCGACGCCAAGCTGCTGCTCCAGCGCGCTCACCTGACGGCTGACGGCGCTCTGGGTCAGATCGAGTTCGCGCGCGGCTGCCGTCACACTGCCGGTGCGGGCGACCGCCTCAAAGGCGGCGAGATGCGAAATCGATGGCAAAAATCGTCTTGAAGCAAACATGATCATTCCGCTTCAGAATGAGCTATTTCCAAAATGTCGATATTTCTGGGTTTGTTACGCTTGTAAAGAGGTTCATCCTGCAAAAGCGGAATGAGCCGGAGTCCCCGATGCCGAAAGCCTTCGTTTCCACAGACCGTATCCGTTCGCTCTTTACCGAGGCGATGTCGCAGATGTACCGGGCAGAGGTGCCGCAATACGGCACGCTGATCGAACTGGTGGCGGATGTGAATGCCGGCTGCCTCGAACACGACCCCGAACTGCGGGAGCGACTGGCCCGCGCCGGCGAACTGGAGCGCATCGATGTCGAGCGCCACGGCGCCATCCGGCTCGGCACGGCAGAAGAACTTTTCACCATTCGACGGCTGTTTGCGGTCATGGGAATGCAGGCCGTCGGCTATTACGATCTTTCGGTTGCCGGCGTGCCTGTTCATTCCACCAGCTTCCGGCCGGTCGACGACGCGGCGCTCAACGTTAATCCATTCCGCGTCTTTACCTCGCTGTTACAGCTGGAGCTAATCGAAGACGAGGGGCTGCGCGGCGAAGCGGCGGCCATTCTGGCGGCGCGGCGCATCTATACGCCGCGCGCCATCGCGCTAATCGAGCGTCATGAGCGGGACGGCGGCCTGACCGGGCCGGAAGCAGTGGAATTCGTCGCCGAGGCGCTCGAAACCTTCCGTTGGCATGGCGAGGCGACCGTCAGCGCCAAGACTTACAAGCGCCTGCACGATGCACACCGGTTGATCGCCGACGTCGTCAGCTTCAAGGGGCCGCACATCAACCATCTGACGCCGCGCACGCTGGATATCGACGCGGTTCAGGCCCGCATGCCAGAACGCGGCATCACGCCGAAGGCCGTCATCGAAGGGCCGCCGCGCCGTCATTGCGATATCCTCCTGCGGCAGACGAGTTTCAAGGCGCTGGAGGAAAGGATCGGCTTTTCCGATGACGACGGTGCGATCCGGGGTACACACACCGCCCGCTTCGGCGAGATCGAACAGCGCGGTGTGGCGCTGACGGCCAAGGGCCGGGCGCTCTACGACCGGTTGCTCGCCTCGGTTCGCGGCGAGGTCCAGGTCGGCCCCGGCGGCGCCAAGGCCGGCGCCTACGACAGCGAACTTGCCGAGCGTTTCAAGGCGCTGCCGGACAGCTGGGAAGAGCTGCGCAGGCAGGGTCTGGCATTTTTCCGTTATTCCGCCACACCTGCTGGCATTGCCGCCGCCGTCCGCGGCACGCTGCCCGACGATCCGGAAGCGTTGATCACCAACGGTTACCTCGCCTTCGCCCCGATCGTCTATGAAGACTTCCTGCCGGTCAGCGCAGCCGGCATCTTTCAGTCGAACCTCGGCACCGACCAGCAGCAGAATTATGGGACCCGCTCGAACCGCGACGCCTTCGAGGCAGCACTTGGCGGGACCGTCCAGGACGAGCTGGCGCTTTATGCCGAACGCCAGACGGCATCGCTGGATGCGGCGATGGAGGCGCTCGGTCTTGCGGGCCTGCAACTGAAGACCGTCGCGTAAAATGGTGGCTTCAACCCTTCATCATATGCGTTAGAGTACCGCGATTTCGCTCCGATCGGACTGAGCCATGCTGAATGATCCGCGCTCCCACGGCCTCTGGGAAAAGACCGCAGCCGAACCACCGGCCACCTCGCCGCTTGCAGGCGCGGTGTCGGCCGATGTCGTCATCGTCGGCGGCGGTTACACCGGCCTGTCGTCTGCTCTGCATCTTGCCGAAGCCGGGTCGAAGGTGGTGCTGCTGGAAGCCAAGGAGATCGGCTTCGGCGGGGCGGGGCGCAATGTCGGCCTGATCAATGCCGGCATGTGGGTGATGCCCGACGATCTGCCCGGCGTGCTCGGCCCGGTGCATGGCGAACGTCTGCTCGAGCTGCTCGGCAATGCGCCAAAGCTGGTCATGGAACTGATCGACAGGCACGGGGTTGCCTGTGAACTCGAACGCAACGGCACGCTGCATTGCGCTGTCGGTGCGGACGGGCTGAAGGAGATCGAAGAACGCGCGGCGCAATGGTCCGCCCGCGGCGCCGCCGTAACGCTGCTCGATGCGGCGGAGACGGCCAGACGCATCGGCAGCGATGCCTATACCGGTTCGCTGCTCGACATGCGCGCCGGAACGCTGCAACCGCTGGCCTATGCGCGCGGTCTTGCCCATGCCGCCGTCAAATCAGGCGTCGTCATTCACACATCCAGTCCGGTCGTTGCAACGGAGCGTCACGGCAGCCGCTGGAAGGTGAAGACCGAAAGCGGCGAAGTCAGCGCCGAATGGATCATCGTCGCGACGGACGCCTACAGCACCGGACCGTGGGAGCAGGTGCGCAGCGAACAGGTGCATCTGCCCTATTTCAATTTCGCCACCGTGCCGCTCGGCCACAATCTGCGTCAGTCGATCCTGGCGGGCCGGGAAGGCGCGTGGGATACCAAGGAAATCCTCTCCTCCTTCCGGATGGATCAGGCTGGACGTCTGGTGTTCGGCAGTGTCGGGGCGTTGCGCAATACCGGGCTCACCGTGCATAAGGGTTGGGCCAAGCGCGCCCTGAAGCGGCTGTTTCCGGTTATCGGCGATGTCGAATTCGAGTGCGAATGGTATGGCCAGATCGGCATGACCGACAATGCGCTGCCGCGCTTTCACAAATTCGCGCCAAATGTCGTCGGCTTTTCGGGTTACAATGGCCGCGGCATTGCGCCCGGCACGGTCTTCGGCCGGACGCTGGCAGAGCATATCCTCGGCCGGCTTGCCGAAGCCGACCTGCCGCTGCCGCTGACGTCGCCGACCGAACCGAGGCTCCGTGCGCTGAAGGAACTATGGTACGAAGCGGGCGCTCAAGTCGCCCATTTCGCCGATGCCCGCTTTTGAGAACCGGTAAACGCTTCCGGGAAGCGAAACTCGCTTCTGAGAATAATAAGATTGGAACCACGACAATGAATATCGCCGTCCTCGATCTCGCCACCGAAACCGCCAAGCTGCTTGCCGAACTCGGCGTCGATGCCGGCCGCTATCACGGCGGCACCCTGTCGGTCAGCTCGCCGGTCACCGGCAAGGAAATCGGCAAACTCAGAGAGCATTCGGTTGCCGAGGCGAATGCGGCGATCGAAGAGGCGCATAAGGCCTTCCTCGAATGGCGTGCCGTACCGGCACCGAAGCGCGGCGAACTGGTCCGCCTGCTCGGCGAGGAACTGCGCGCCGCCAAGGCAGCACTCGGCCGTCTCGTCTCGATCGAAGTCGGCAAGATCACATCCGAAGGCCTCGGCGAAGTGCAGGAGATGATCGATATCTGCGATTTCGCGGTCGGCCTTTCCCGTCAGCTCTACGGCCTGACGATCGCCACCGAGCGCTCCGAACACCGGATGATGGAAAGCTGGCATCCGCTCGGTGTGATCGGTATCATCTCCGCCTTCAACTTCCCTGTTGCTGTCTGGTCGTGGAATGCGGCGCTGGCGATGGTCTGCGGCAATTCCACCGTCTGGAAGCCCTCGGAAAAGACACCTTTGACCGCCCTTGCCGTGCAGGCACTGTTCGAGAAGGCGCTGAAGCGCTTCATCGCCGAGGGCGGCACGGCTCCGGCCAATCTATCGACTTTGATCATCGGCGGCCGTGAAGTCGGCGAAGTGCTGGTCGACCATCCGAAGATCCCACTCGTTTCCGCCACCGGTTCGACGGCCATGGGCCGCGCCGTCGGTCCGCGGCTGTCGCAGCGTTTTGCCCGCGCCATTCTCGAACTCGGCGGCAACAATGCGGCGATCGTCTGCCCAAGCGCCGATCTCGACCTGACGTTGCGCGGCGTTGCCTTCTCCGCCATGGGCACGGCCGGCCAGCGCTGCACGACGCTGCGTCGTCTCTTCGTGCATGACAGCGTCTACGACCAATTGGTGCCGCGCCTGCAGAAGGCCTATGGCTCCGTCACCATCGGCAATCCGCTCGAAACCGGCACGCTGGTGGGACCACTGATCGACGGCAAGGCTTTCGAGAAGATGCAGGCAGCACTTGGCGAAGCGAAATCGGCCGGCGGCAAGGTGACCGGCGGCGACCGCGTCGACAATGGTTCGACTGACGCCTTTTACGTTCGCCCGGCGCTGGTCGAAATGCCTGATCAGACCGGCCCGGTCGAGCACGAGACCTTCGCGCCGATCCTCTATGTGATCAAATATAGCGATTTCGACGCGGTGCTGGCGCTGCACAATGCCGTGCCGCAGGGGCTGTCGTCGTCGATCTTCACCAACGACATGCGCGAGGCCGAAACCTTCGTCTCCGCCCGCGGCTCGGATTGCGGCATCGCCAATGTCAATCTCGGGCCATCGGGCGCCGAAATCGGCGGCGCCTTCGGTGGCGAGAAGGAAACCGGTGGTGGCCGCGAATCCGGCTCGGATGCCTGGAAGGCCTATATGCGGCGCTCCACCAACACGATCAATTACGGCAGGACGCTGCCGCTTGCGCAGGGCGTCAAGTTCGACGTCGAATAAGCCGGCTGCAACGGGCGGCATTCCCTAAAGCGCGTCGCATGCAATTGATTCATGCGACGCGCGTTAGCTCTTTGTTTTGAAGTGTGTCGCTATCCGGAACCACTGCACACTTCCGGGCGACATGCAGGGGGCGTCGCCTTTTTGGCCAATCGCGATTTATTCCACTATAACATGAGACATTTAGTCAAGATATTGTGATGGCTTTTTCGGGCAAGCCAAACTTGAAATCCTCAGTCAGGAAAAATATACGCCTCTCATCACCCGTGGAGACCTCGGGTGACATCGCCACGGAGGCCATCATGAACATTGCTCTTAGCCGTTTTTCCCTCGCGCTTGCCGCTTCGCTTCTCGCCGCCACCGCGCTCGCCGGTAGCGCCAATGCGCAGGACGAAAGTCTCGTCGTCTACAATGCCCAGCATGAAAGCCTGGGCCGCGAATGGATCGATGCCTTCACCAAGGAGACCGGCATCAAGGTCACCATGCGGCAGGGCGGCGACATGCAGTTCGCCAACCAGATCATTCAGGAAGGCGACGCCTCTCCGGCCGACGTGTTCCTGACCGAGAATTCGCCGGCGATGACGCTGGTCGATGGCGCGGGCCTCTTTGCCCCCATCGAAAAGGACACGCTGGACCAGGTTCCCGATCAATATCGCCCGGCTGACGGCATGTGGACCGGCATTGCCGCCCGCACCACCGTTTTTGCCTATGACAAGACGAAGCTCACCGAAGACAAGCTGCCGAAATCAATGCTTGACCTTGCTGATCCGGCCTGGAAAGGTCGCTGGGGTGCGTCACCTGCCGGCGCCGATTTCCAGGCCATCGTCGCTGCGCTGCTGCAGCTCAAGGGTGAGCAGGCGACCGCCGACTGGCTGAAGGCTCTCAAGGAAAACGCCACGCCCTACAAGGGCAACAGCGTCGCCATGAAGGCCGTCAATGCAGGCGAAGTCGAGGGTGCGATCATCTATCACTATTATTGGTTCGGCGATCAGGCGAAGACCGGCGAGAACAGCAAGAATGTCGGCCTGCACTACTTCAAGAACCAGGATCCCGGCGCCTTCGTCAGCGTTTCGGGCGGCGGCATCCTGAAGTCAACGCAGCACATGAAGGAAGCCCAGGCTTTCCTGAAGTTCCTCACCAGCAAGGCCGGCCAGGCGGTTCTCAAGGATGGTGACTCCTACGAATATGCCGTCGGCAAGGACGCGCCCTCCAACGAGAAGCTCGCTCCGCTCGCCGATCTCGACGCGCCGAAAGTCGAAGCTTCGACGCTCGACAGCAAGAAGGTTGTGGAGCTGATGACGGCCGCCGGCCTGATCTGACCTTCTGCCGCAGGCGACTTCCGCCAAAACTATTGCTTTTGGCTCAAGAAAACCTTAGGGCATGACGAAATCCGGCAACCGCTCCTCAAAAGCGGTTGCCTTCCTTTTTCAGCGTGTAAAGGCATCGGCCTTGCTGCAGGACAACAGATTGCTCGCATCCGGTAACGCGGGGCCGGTCGCGCCTGGGGGGCGGATGGGTTTGCCGCGCGCGCCCATGCCGCACGCTTCCGTGGTGCTGCTGGCAACCATCGTCGCGATCTTCAGCCTGGTGCCGCTCGGCTTCATCGGCTGGGTCACCTATGATGTCGGCTGGGAAACGGTAAACGCCCTGGTCTTTCGGCCGCGCGTCGGCGAACTGCTCGTCAACACGGTTCTGCTGGAATCGCTCACCATTCCACTATCGATCGCGCTTGCGGTGACGCTTGCCTGGCTGACCGAGCGGACCGACATTCCTTTCGCGCGGCTCTGCGCCTGGCTTGCGATTGCTCCGCTCGCCGTGCCTGCCTTCGTACACAGCTATGCCTGGGTCAGCCTCGTCCCCGGCATGCACGGCCTGCAGAGCGGTGTCTTCGTCTCGGTGATCGCCTATTATCCTTTTCTCTACCTGCCGGTCGCCGCGGCGTTGCGCCGTCTCGATCCGGCGATCGAGGATGCCGCGGCCTCGCTGGGTCTCAATCCCTGGCGGGTCTTCTTCCGGGCGGTGCTGCCGCAGCTCCGACTCGCCATTTGCGGCGGCTCGCTGCTGATCGGGCTGCATCTGCTTTCGGAGTACGGCCTGTTTGTGATGATCCGGTTCGACACTTTCGCGACGGCGATTGTCGACCAGTTCCAGTCCTCCTACAACAGTCCCGCCTCCAACATGCTCGGCGGCGTGCTCGTCGCCTGCTGTCTTTTTCTGCTCGGCTTCGAGGTGCTGGTGCGCGGCAACGAACGGTATGCACGCGTCGGCTCCGGCTCGCCGCGTCCGACAGATCGCCGCCGGCTCGGCTGGTTCGTGGTGCCGGCCGTTTTTCTGCCTGTCGTCCTGGCGGTGCTGACCCTCGGCGTGCCGCTGGTGACGCTTGGCCGCTGGCTCTATCTCGGCGGCACCGAGATCTGGCGCATCGAAGTCGGCAGCGCTTTCCTGCAGACGATCGTGCTTGCCATTGTCGGCGGCGTGCTGGCGACGATTGCCGCAGCACCGATGGCCTGGCTTTCCGTGCGTGCGCCCGGCCGTTTGCAGCGCGTGCTCGAAGCCTGCCATTACTATGTCGGCTCGCTGCCGGGTGTCGTCGTGGCGCTGGCGCTGGTGACGATCACCGTGCGTCTCGTGCTGCCCCTCTACCAGACCTTTGCAACGCTGCTCGTCGCCTATGTGATGCTTTTCCTGCCCCGCGCCATGGTGGGGCTGCGCGCCAGCATCGCCCAGGCACCGGTGGAGCTGGAGCGCGCCGCGATGGGCCTCGGCCGCACCCCGGGGCAGGCGGTACGGCAGATCACCATGCGGCTTGCCGCACCCGGAGCGGCGGCCAGCGTCGCGCTCGCCGCCCTCGGCATTACCAATGAACTGACGGCGACCCTGATGCTGTCGCCCAACGGCGTCGATACGCTGGCGACGAAATTCTGGTCGCTGACCAGCGAGATCGATTATGTTTCGGCTGCGCCCTATGCCTTCATGATGATCGTGCTGTCGCTGCCGCTCACGCTGATGCTCTATACCCAATCGAAACGGACTGCCGGCCAATGACGCTGCTTACGATCGAAAACATCAGCAAGCGCTACGGGCCTGTGCAGGCGCTGAAGGATATTTCGCTCGATGTCCAGGCGGGCAGCCGCACCGCCGTCGTTGGCCCGTCCGGTTCGGGCAAGACGACACTGCTGCGCATCATTGCCGGCTTCGAGCAGCCCGACGTCGGGAGAGTGACGCTCGATGGCGAGGTGCTTGCCGACGGCCCCGCGACGGTGCCGGCTCACAAGCGCGGCATCGGCATCGTTTCGCAGGACGGCGCGCTGTTTCCGCACTTAAGCGTCGCCGAAAATATCGGCTTCGGCTTCGAGCGGGGTGCGGCCGACCGTGAGAAGCGTATCGTCGAGCTGCTCGATATGGTCGAGCTCGACCGCGGCATGCTGGTGCGGCGCCCGCATCAGCTTTCCGGCGGCCAACAGCAGCGCGTGGCGCTTGCCCGCGCGCTCGGCCGCAAGCCGCGGCTGATGCTGCTCGACGAACCTTTCTCGGCACTCGACACCGGGTTGCGCGAGAACATGCGCAAGGCGGTTGCGCGCGTTCTCAAGGCGGCCGGCATTACCACCATTCTGGTTACGCATGATCAGGAAGAGGCGCTGACCTTTGCCGATCAGGTCGCGGTGCTCAGAGAAGGACGGCTGGTTCAGGCCGGGTCGCCGCAATCATTGTATCTGCATCCCAGGGATCGTGAGACAGCACTGTTCCTCGGCGATGCCGTGCTGCTTCCCGCGATCATTCGGAACGGTCTGGCCGACTGCGCGCTTGGCCGCGTCGCCGTCGAAGGCAGTCGTCAGGGCAAAGCGGAGATCATGCTGCGGCCGGAGCAGATCCGCGTCGTTGCCGATGAAAGCGATCGCAACCATGGCGGACGTGTCGTCGAGGTGGAGTTCGGCGGCGCGGTCTGCACCGTTGCCGTTTCGCTCGACGGTGTTGCCCTGCCGCCGATCCTGATCAAGACCTCGAGCGTCGCGCTGCCGGCGCGAGGCGATCTCGTTCGCCTCGATATCGCCGGCAAGGCGCATGTTTTCGAGAGCTGAGTGAAAGCGTCGCGCGTCCGAGGACGCTCAGAACCCCCATAACTTCTTGTTTTAACGCAATTCCGGACGGAAAACCGCTTCGCACTTTTCCTGTAATTGCTTTAGCCGAACTTGCGCACCACTTCTTGCGGCTCGATGCCTTCAAGCCAGCCGCCGGTAAAGCCGGCGCGCTCGAGCCCGAGCCGGATGGCCGGCGATTGCCTCATCAGCTTCCAGATGAAGTCGGAGCGCTCGTTCTCGACGGTCATGACGAGAAGACCCTGATCAATGCCGACGGTGCGGTCGTCGACCCAGCCTTCCGGCCGCGTGGTCTTGACCGTCGGGTTGAAGCCGCCGGGAAAGCCGCCTTCCAAGAGCAGGTTCGGATAGCTGGTCAAAAGTGCCTTGGTGCCATCCAAAGCCGCCTGCCGGTCATAGGGCAGGCAGGCAAGGGCTGCCCAGGGTGCGATCGTGCCGTCATCCGGGCCGAGCGGGGCTCCGCGAGCGGCATAACCCAGAACCTTCGGCTGGCGGCCGCCGCGCATGCGCCGCGTCGGCGGCGGGCCGTCGCAGGCGGAGAAACCCCAGATATTCTTGTTATAGCCGACGAACTGGCCGGGATTGCGCTCGGCATAATCACGCTGGACGTTGATGACCGCCTGCGTGTTGCGGAAATAATCCCAGTTCCGCTCCGCCATCGGCTTGTCCTGAATGCCGCGGAAATCGATCCAGGCATGAGAGAACAGGTGGATGAACAGCGGCCCGGCATAGAGATAGGACTGTTCGCCGTGCAGCATCCAGGAATAGCTTGACGTAAAGGCGTCGTAGCAAGATTGCGGGATGGGGTGCGTCGGCGATGCGAGCGCCAGTGCGTAAAGGATGATCGCCTCGTCGAAGCCGTGATAGCGCCAACGCAGGAAGCCGGAAGAGGGCTTCCAACCCATGGCAATGGTGTCGCCCTTGTTCAACGCCCAGCGCCAATCGACGCGCTCGTAGATGAAGGTCGCGAGCTCACGGATTTCCGTTTCCGTCTCGTCGTCTTCGCGGATGAAATACTGCGCTGATGTCAGGATGCCGGCGACCAGCAGCGCCGTATCGATGGTCGACAGCTCGCTGTTCCAGGCGCGGTGGCCGGTATCCATATGCAGAAAGTGGTAGAAGAAGCCGCGGTGGCCGGTGGCGTGGCGTTCCTCGCCCTGACGCGCGCCGGCGAAAAACCGCAGCGTATTGACCGTGCGTTCGGCTGCTTCCGCGCGGCTGATCCAGCAACGCTCGACACCGACGGGATAGGAGGAAAGGGCAAAGCCGACGGCTGCGATACTTGCCGGCACGCCGCCGATCGAGGTATCGGCCACCAGGCCATTTTCGGGATTGGAATATTTCAGGAAGTACTTGAATGCCGAATGCTGCAGCCTGTCGACAAGCGCTGCATCAATATCTTCAATCCGTTGCAGCATAGGCTCCTACCCAACTGTTGCATCGCCCCATGCTTGAACATGACGGCCGTCCCCCGGCAAATCAAACCTTTTTGATTCGCAGGGATAAGAGAACACAAATGGGCAGAAGTGGTCGTTAATAATTATCGGTGAAATAATATCTAGTAGAAGTCATATAAGCGGTGCAGCAAAAGCAGCGGTTACGCGCCGGTCCGCAGCCGTTGTTTTCGGCGATATTCGGTTCCTCCGATCTTCCGCGGAACGGGTGACAGTCGCTCAATCGTATAGGCTGGTATGAGGCGTCGTAGTCTCTACTGCGCGCATCTACCCCTTGGCATCGCGCCGCGAGGCAGTGAAGATGAAACACGCCTCTCGCCGATCGGTCGTCTCAAGTCCCCGCCGAACGCGCCGACAGGAAGACCTGCGGCTCGAAGGCAAAATCCTTGTCGAAGGGATAGGTTGGATGCTGCTTGCGCAGCCGTGGCAGGCGCTCGACGAACTGATCGACGACACCGGTCGAGAGCGCCATCAGGCTGGGATTTGCAATCGGCGCCAGCTCGGGAGAGAGATAACCCGATTTGACGACAATGATCCTCGCCTTGTGCGGATCGAGGCCGAGCCGGGTGAAATCGGCTATGTTGTGATAGGGCCGGCGTTTGGCGGACAGTACGAGATCGATGCCATCGATCGAAACCACCGCCTGGCGGTCGGCGGGTTCGGCGGTTCCATGCAGGAACTTGACGATGAAACGAGCATTGACCGGCTTGCTGCCCTCGCTGTCGAGTGAGGCGCCAACGCTGAGGTCCAGTTTGGCGCCCACGCCTGCGGCATAGCAGGTCTCGGTTGCCGCCTTGTCGGTGATGCCGGCGAAGACGACGCCGGCAGCACCCCTACCGATCAACTCGGCCAGCACGTCGGCTCGGTCCCCGACGCCGCCGCCGGTCGGGTTGTCGCCGGATTCGGCGAGCACGACGGGGATTGTCGGGCTTGCAATGGCTCTCGCGACGCATTCCTCCAACGAGCCGGTCTCGCAGCCGAAGACAAAGTCTTCGCGCGCATCCCAATAGGCCTTGGCGAGACGTCTGGCCTCGCGCTCCATTACCGCGCGGTCGGTGCCGGTGATGATGGCGGCGGCCGTGGCGCGCGGTTCGTCGGCCCAGACATAACCAACCATCAGTGATGCATCCCAGACACCATCAATCGCATCGATTTCGGGCAGCATCTCATAGAGGCTTTTCGCCGGCTCATCGACGGTGCTGGTGCGCTCGCCGGGCAGCACGACCGGGACCGGCGCCCAGAGAACAACCGGCCGCACACCTGATTTCAGGCTCTTCACCAGCATGGAGACCGAGCGGCGCATCGTCTCCTCGACATCGATATGCGGCGCAGTGCGATAGGTTGAATAAATATCGAGCGCATCGATGATGCGCTGGGTGACGTTGCCATGCAGGTCGTAGCTTGCCGACACCGTGCAGGCCTCGCCGACGAGCGCGCGGGCCGCACAAATCCAGTCACCTTCGGCATCCTCCATGCCCTCGACATACATGGCGCCATGCATGGCGAGGTAGAGACCGTCGAGCGGCAGCATCGGCTTCAGCCGCTCGAGGAATTCGCCCTTGAAGGCCTCGTAGGTGGCGCGTGAAACCGGGCCGCCAGCAATGGCGCGGGCATGGATCGTCGGTAGGAATTCGGCGTCGTAATCCCTGAGGAAGCCAAAGTAGGGTGATGCCAGCAGTGCGTCCCCGCGCAGCACGCGAAAATCCTTCTCCTCGTTCAGGACGGGATTGTATGTGCTGCATTCGATATGAATGCCACCAACGGCGATGCGCATGGGAAACCTCAGTTGATATTGGGAGCAATCAGGAAGGTAGGGCCGCAATGCCGGCAGCGCCCTGGACCTCGAGGCCGGTGCTGTCGTCAAGAATTTCTCCGGTCATCTGACACCAAGTGAGGGATTGTCGCAAGCGGTGCGGCCCATCTCATTGAGTGCGCCATCTGCTCCTGCCGTTGACGATGATCAGAACATCATCTTATGGGTCGAGGCCAAGCAGAGTGGCGTTGCTATGCGGCGAGTCATTGGGTGCACGCAAGATCGCGTCAAACTCAGCAGTTTACGCGCCCCGGCCGCGAGGAGCACACGCCCCTTATTCGCCGATCAGCGAGCTCGCGGATCGGCAAACATTCAGAACAGGCACGCTGCACGGCAAAGGTGCGCTAAGGCTTTGAAAATTTGAGAAACTGGAGCGGGCGAAGGGATTCGAACCCTCGACCCCAACCTTGGCAAGGTTGTGCTCTACCCCTGAGCTACACCCGCTCAATCCACATCGGTCCGGGGTAGTTGTTGGACCGTGGGCGCCGCCTCGCGGCGACCGGCGCTATATGGCCTAACGGGTTTTCAAATGCAACAGGGAAATGACGGAGAGGTGAAGAAAAATTCTCCTGCTCGCGCGGGCCGGGCGGAAAGGCCGCAAATGCGGGGCAAAGCGTCGGCCGCAAAGATTGCCAAACGATGTCGACGGACTTAATCAGGACGCCTTGTCTTTTTCCCTTCCTATCCAATGGATTGCCCAATGTCCGAAAATGTCCCGAAGACCAGAGAAGAATTGTTTGCCTTTCTCGATGGGCTCGGCATTGCCCATAAGACGGTTGACCATGCGCCGGTTTTCACCGTGGCGGAATCGGTTGCGCTGCGCGACGAGATCCCCGGCGGCCACACCAAGAACCTGTTCGTCAAGGACAAGAAGGACAGGTATTTTCTGCTGACCGTCGAGGAAAACGCTGCCGTCGATCTCAAGCAGGTGCATAATGCCATCGGCGGGTCCGGCAGGGTCTCCTTCGGCAGGCCCGAGAAGTTGATGGAATATCTCGGCGTCATTCCCGGCGCGGTCACTGCATTCGGCGCGATCAACGATACTGCGGCGAATGTCACCTTCGTGCTCGATACCGATCTGATGCGCGAGGAGATCATCAACTGCCATCCGCTATCCAACGATGCGACGACATCGATTGCGAGCTCCGATCTCATCCGTTTCATGGAAGCGACCGGGCATAAGCCGCTTGTCTTGAAAGTGACGTCCTGACATACGATTTTAGCGCTAAAGCGCGTCGCGGACTTTCAGTTTCGCTTGCGGCGCTTTAGGCCTTTGGTTTTGTGCATGTCTTGATCGCAAAACCGCTACACTTTTGCGCGACATGCTTTAGCAAAGACGCCGGCAAGATCGGCGCGGCGGGAGATACCTATGAGCGGCAGCGACAACCCCTATAACAGTTCCTTCGGAAATCAGATGACGGCGACGACAAGCTTCGGCGCCACCCCAGAACCCGTGGCTGCAGCCGGCAGCTACATCACCGACACCACGACCGCGAATTTCGGCAAGGACGTCATCGAGGAATCGCGCAATCAACCGGTGCTGGTGGATTTCTGGGCGCCCTGGTGCGGGCCGTGCAAGCAGCTGACGCCGGTGTTGGAGAAGGTGGTCAACGAAGCCAAGGGCCGCGTCCGGCTGGTCAAGATGAACATCGACGACCATCCCTCGATCGCCGGCCAGCTCGGCATCCAGTCGATCCCCGCCGTGATCGCCTTCGTTAACGGCCGCCCCGCCGACGGCTTCATGGGTGCAGTGCCGGAAAGCCAGATTCAGCAGTTCATCGACCGTATCGCCGGCCCGGCCGGCGCCGATGAGGCGGCCGAGATCGAAGCCGTGGTTACGGAAGCAGCAGAACTGCTGGCCGCCGGCAACATCAATGAGGCCGCTCAGCTCTACGCCGCGGTGATGCAGGCCGATCCCGAAAATGCCAAGGCGATTGCCGGCATGGCCGAGTGCATGATCGTCGCAAACCAGCATGAGCGGGCGCGCGAAACTCTGACTGATCTGCCGGAAGAGTTGGCGAAGGACGCCGGTATCCAGGCCGTACTGAAAAAGCTCGAACAGATCGAGGAAGCCCGCAAGCTCGGCGATCCTGTTGCGCTCGAACGTGGCCTTGCCGTCAACCCCGACGACCATGAGGCGCGGCTGAAGCTCGCCAAGATCCTCAATGTCGAAGGCCGGCGCGACGAAGCGGCCGAGCACCTGCTGCTGATCATGCGCAAGGACCGCGCCTTTGACGATGACGGCGCCCGTCGCCAGCTGCTGCAGTTCTTCGAGGTCTGGGGCTTCAAGGATCCGGCGACGATTTCGGCTCGGCGCAAGCTTTCGGCGATGCTGTTCTCGTAAAGCGCCGCGGGTCCGACAGGGCGGCAAGGCGCTGTATTGCTTTGTATCCCTGTCTGATCCTGTTGAAAGGCGATTCGGATTTTCGGAGGTAGGCGCTAAGTTTCGAGCAACTGCCCTTGCGTTTTCGGACGGGGGCACCACATTCTCGTGAGGACGGGCATGCCCGTTACAAGAATGCGGGACGGTTTCATGCAAGTCGGGAATGCCAGATACCTGAAGCCGGGCGATCTGCCTGATACAATCGCCGTCTTTCCCCTGACCGGTGCCCTCCTTCTGCCGGCCGGGCAGCTTCCGCTCAACATTTTCGAGCCGCGTTATCTGGCGATGCTGGATGCTGTACTGACGGGAAACCGGCTGATCGGCATGGTGCAGCCGGCGCTCGGCGAACACGAAGACAAGGGCGGCGATCCCAATCTTGCCGCCGTCGGCTGCCTTGGCCGCATCACCTCCTTCGCCGAAACTGGCGACGGCCGCTATATCGTCTCGCTGACCGGCGTCTGCCGCTTTCGGTTGCTTGAGGAGAAAGCAACCAGCGATCCGTTCCGCACCTTCCGTATCGCGCCGTTCATCGCCGATCTCTCGGCCGCGAACGAGGAGGAGGCGGTCGACCGCGCAGCGCTTCTGACTGCCTTCAAGGCCTATCTCGATGCCAACAAGCTGGAAGCGGACTGGGAGAGCGTCGAGCGGGCGAGCAATCTGACGCTTGTCAATTCGCTGGCGATGATGTCGCCGTTCGGACCGGCTGAAAAGCAGGCACTGCTGGAAGCGCCCGATCTGAAGACGCGGGCCGAAACGCTGATCGCCATTACCGAGATCGTGCTGGCGCGGGTCTTCGGTGACTCCGACACGGTTCTGCAGTAGACTTCAGCCATGGATGAAAAACTCAGCCGCGTCGATCCAAAGCTGCTCGATCTGCTGGTCTGCCCGCTCTCCAAGGGCCGGCTTTCCTATGATCGCGAACACAATGAGCTAGTCTCGGAAAAGGCGCGGCTTGCCTATCCGATCCGCGACGGCATTCCGATCATGCTGGTGTCCGAAGCCCGTCGCCTCGACGAATAGGCGTCTTTAAATCACCATCAAATGACTTGGCCTGCCAGCAGCCGCGGATTGTCCTTTGCCGTCGTTCCAGCCGCCTGGCCGATGAAGAAAGATTTGAGGCGCGGCAGCCGGTCGACGATGCCGAGGCCGACGTCTCGGGAGATGCGGATCGGTATTGCGTCGTTGGAGAACAGCCGGTTCAGCACGTCCGTCGTCACGCCCATACGGAAGGTGTCGAAGCGGCGCCAGGTCTGGTAGCGTTCGAGAATGTTGATCGATCCGATATCGAGGCCGAGCCGATCAGCCTCCACGATCGTTTCGGCAAGTGCCGCTACATCCTTGAAGCCGAGATTGAGGCCCTGGCCTGAGATCGGGTGAATGCCGTGGGCGGCGTCGCCGGCCAGCGCGAAACGCGGTGCGACGAAGGCGCGTGCCAGCGTCAGGCCGAGCGGGAAGGCGCGTTTGTCGCCGATGATTTTCAGCGCCCCAAGCTTGTGGCCGAAGCGGCGTTCGAGCTCTTCCTCGAAGACCAGGTCGTCGGCGGCGACCAGCCGATCGGCATCATGTGTCCGCTCCGTCCAGACGAGCGAGGAGCGATTGTTCTTGAGCGGCAGGATGGCGAAGGGACCGGCCGGCAGGAAATGCTCCTCGGCGCAGCCATCATGCGGCCGCTCATGTTCGACCGTGGCAACGATGCCCGACTGGCCGTAGTTCCAGGTGACGGTCTTGATGCCGGCGAGATCGCGCAGCGTCGAGCGCACGCCGTCGCAGGCAACCAACAGCCGGCTCTCCAGCGCGCTGCCATCCGAAAGCGTGACGGTTATGTGGCTGTCGTGCGTCTTCAGCTCCGTGGCGCCGAGCCCGTGACGGATGTCGATGCCGAGCCGCTCGCAGACGCCCCGCAGCGCTGCGACCATGGCGACATTCGGGATCATGTGGGCGAAAGGCCGGCCTTCCGCCGCTTCGCCGTCGAAGGTGAGAAAAACCGGGCGCACCGGATCAGAGGTCTTGGAGTCGGTAACGATCATTTTGGTGATCGGCTGGGCTTCCGGCTCGATCTCATTCCAGATGCCGAAGACCTCGAGCATCTTCGACGCCGCCGCGATGACGGCGGAAGCGCGCGTGTCGTTTTTCCAGACATGCTCCGGGGCCGCCTCGACGACGACGACATTCAGATGGGGGGCTGCCTGTTTGACCGCGACAGCGGCGGAAAGGCCGACATAACCCCCGCCCACAACCAGCATGTCCAGCATCGCGCCGCTCCCGTACCTTGTGCCTCAGATGTGACCTATATAGATCATCGCAACTTCACTTCCTACCGCCGGGAGACATACAAAATGACGCGCGAGACGACCGGGTCTTCGGCAATGGAGACACTGCTTTCGACGCTCGACCTGGAGCCGATCGAGGTCGATATCTTCCGTGGACGCAGCCCGCAGGCCGGCTGGCAGCGCGTCTTCGGCGGCCAGGTGATCGGCCAGGCGCTGATGGCGGCGCAGCGCACCATCGAGGGCGAGCGTTTCGTCCATTCCCTGCATGCTTATTTCATGCGGCCCGGCGATCCCTCGGTGCCGATCATCTACCAGGCGGAGCGCATCCGCGATGGATCGAGCTTCAATACCAGGCGCGTCGTCGCGATCCAGCACGGCAAGGCGATCTTCACGCTGTCGGCCTCCTTCCAGGTGGAGGAGCCGGGCTTCGATCACCAGATCGTCATGCCTGAGGTGACAATGCCCGAAGCGCTGCTTGGCGAACAGCAGATCAAGGAGCAATATCTCGCGCATGCGCCGGTGGCGATCCGAAAATACTGGCAGCGCGAGCGGCCGATCGAGATCCGTCCCGTCTCGCTGACGCATTATTTTTCCGACAAGAAGCTCGATCCCAAACAAGACGTTTGGGTGCGCGCCACCGGCCCGGTTCCCGACGACCGGCTCTATCAGGCGGCCGTGCTTGCCTATCTCTCGGACATGACCCTGCTCGATACGTCGCTTTATGCACACGGCACCTCCATCTTCGATCAGAGCCTGCAGGTGGCAAGTCTCGATCATTCGATGTGGTTTCACAGGCCCTGCAAGCTCGACGACTGGTTGCTTTATACGCAGGACAGCCCGTCGGCGTCGGGTGCCAGAGGGCTGACCCGGGGTAGCCTGTTTACCCGATCGGGTGAGCTGATTGCCTCTGTCGCACAGGAGGGTTTGATTCGGAAAAAGGCAAATGAATAAAAAATACGCATCTTTTTAAAATTGCGCATTATTTGTGCGATTGATGGCCGGTCATTTGCCGATCATTTGCCTGTTTATTGGCGCCAGGTATTATAATCGTTATTTTTCAATAAGTTATTCCATGCCTCGAATCTGGCACGTCCCTTGAATGTATATCGCCGGTCGCTGTTCAGGAACGTCAGCGGCAAGGAGAGTCGGCTCCGCGCCGAGGATAACGAAGGATGGGAAACCAGATGAAAATTGTGATGGCTATTATCAAGCCGTTCAAGCTCGATGAGGTCCGCGAAGCTCTTACGGCGATCGGCATTCAAGGGCTGACCGTGACCGAAGTGAAGGGCTACGGGCGCCAGAAGGGGCATACCGAAATCTATCGCGGCACCGAATATGCGGTCAGCTTCCTGCCGAAGCTCAAGATCGAAATCGCGGTTGCATCGGAACTCGTCGACAGGGCGGTCGAGGCCATCGCGGCATCGGCCAAGACCGGTCAGATCGGCGACGGCAAGATTTTCGTCTATTCGATCGACCATGCCGTGCGCATCCGTACGGGCGAAACCGATTCAGAAGCGCTGTAAGCGGCAGATCAAGGAGCTTTTTCCAATGTCAATTTCGAAGTTTTCTTCCACCTTTGCGCGGATTTGCGCAGCTTCGGCAGCGCTTCTCGCGCCGGCCGTCGCTTTCGCGCAGGAAGCTGCACCGGCTGCGGCTGCGGCTGCAGCACCGGTGCCGGACAAGGGCGATACTGCCTTCATGTTCATTTCCACGATCCTTGTGCTGTTCATGCTGGTGCCCGGCCTAGCACTCTTCTATGGCGGTCTCGTTCGCGCCAAGAACATGCTCTCCGTTTTGATGCAGTGCACGATGATCGGCGCGGTGGTTATGCTGATCTGGGTGATTTACGGCTATTCCTTCGCTTTCGGCGGTTCGGACAGCCCCTATTGGGGCGGCACAGCCAAGATGTTCCTTTCCGGCGTTTCCACGGCAACCACGGCTGCAACCTTCTCCAAGGGCGTCGTCATTCCGGAATTCATCTTCATGTTATTCCAGATGACCTTCGCAGCGATCACGCCTGCCCTAATCATCGGGGCTTTCGCCGAGCGCATCAAATTTTCGGCTGCAGTTCTCTTCTGCGCACTTTGGGCGACTTTCGTCTACTTTCCGATCGCGCACATGGTCTGGGATTCGAACGGCATGCTCTTCAAGATGGGCGCGCTTGACTTCGCAGGGGGTACGGTCGTCCACATCAATGCCGGTATCGCTGGTATCATTGGCGCTCTTCTGGTCGGTAAGCGCACCGGCTACGGCAAGGACATGATGGCACCGCATTCGATGACGCTGACCATGGTCGGCGCCTCGATGCTCTGGGTCGGCTGGTTTGGCTTCAACGCGGGCTCCAACCTCGAAGCCTCCGGCGGTGCGATGCTTGCAACGGTCAACACCTTCATCGCGACCGCAGCTGCCATCGTTTCCTGGACGCTCGTCGAAACCCTTGCTCGTGGCAAGGCGTCTATGCTCGGCGGTGCTTCCGGCATGGTTGCGGGTCTCGTTGCCATCACGCCGGCTGCTGGAATCGCCGGTCCGATGGGCGCGATTGTCATGGGCCTAGCCGTTTCGCCGCTTTGCTACTTCTTCGTATCCGTCGTGAAGAACAAGTTCGGCTATGACGACACCGCAGACGTCTTCGGCGTGCACTGCGTGGGCGGCATATTCGGCGCTATCGCAACGGGCGTCTTCGCCAGCGCGTCGCTCGGCGGCGTCGGCTATGTCGAAGGTGTGACGATGGGAAGCCAGGTCGTTGTTCAGCTCATTGCCGTTCTCACTACCATCATATGGTGCGGCGTCGGTTCGGCGATCCTCTACAAGATCGTCGATGTCGTCATCGGGCTGCGCGTCAGCGTCGAAGCCGAGCGCGAAGGTCTCGACCTCGCAACCCACGGCGAAGCCGCCTACCACTCGTAAATCGGCTTTGCGGCGCCTGGCTTAAGGACGCCGCTCCACGGCCCGTCGCGGCCTATCTAATCATAGACCGCATTTGGCCCGGACCTCTCAAGGTTCGGGCTTTTTTTATTTCCCTGTCGCGAATGCACGTCCAGGCGTGCATGGTTAACATCGCTTTAACCCGGCTCTGATTAGGTGGAGCGGACGCATTTTGGCATGGCGAGGCTTCGGTGATTCGCCTGCCCTCAGGCATTGGACGGGTTAGACACATGGCAAGAAGCACGTCGCCGGCGATGGATGGCCGTCCGGATCGGTTCTCCCTCTCGGCATTCATGCTGCGGCAGATCCAGGCCCTCATCGGCTTTGCGATCTTTCTGCTATTGGCGCTCTGCGTCGCGGCGCTGGCGACATGGAACGTTGCCGATCCGAGCTATTCCTATGCCACTGCCAATCTGCCGACCAATATCCTCGGTTATAGCGGCGCTGCCTTTGCCGATATCGTCATGCAGTTTCTCGGCCTTGCCAGCGTCATTTCGATGCTGCCGATCGTCGCCTGGGCGCTGACGCTGATCTCGGGCCGCCGCTTCAGCCGTATCCCCGCCCGAGCCGGCGCCTGGCTTGCCGGTACGGTGCTTTCCTGCGCCGTGATCGGCTGCTTCCCGCCGCCGCTCACCTGGCCGATCCCGAACGGGATCGGTGGCGTCATCGGCGACATGATCCTGCGTTTTCCCGCACTCTTCGTCGGCGCTTATCCCACCGGCACCTTCGCCATGGTCGTCGGCTGCATCTTTGCCGCGCCCACCGCCTGGATGATGCTCTTTGCGTCGGGCCTCGTCGGCCGCAGCGACGCCGAGGAGGAGATCGAGGAAGATTACGTCGGGACAGCAAGCAAGGTCCGCGTCGTCGGAGACGAGGACGAGGACGACGAGTCGCGCTGGGTCGCTCTCAGCGGTGCGATGACCCATGCCTGGTACATGAGCCAAGGGCGGCTGCGCCGGCTCTTCGGCATGGGGCCGCGCAAGCGCCGCCAGGGCGATTTCGAATCACCCTATGATTTCAACGATGACGAGTTCGGCACGCTGAACGAACCCGTCCGCGCTAAGGCGCCCACCGTCCGCGGCGAGCGCATGGAGCCGTCGATGGAGGCACGCGCAGCATCGCCGCGGCGTATCGTCTCTGCACCGTCGCTTTCCGTCGATGACGACGATGATGACGACGATCTGCCCTTCGATGCCGACATGCCGCCGCGCCCGGCCGATATTCTGCCCGATGATGACGACGACGACTGGATGATCCGCGCACCGGCAAAGGCCGCCGGCAAGCCGGAACCGCGCGTCGTGCCTTTGGTCTCGCGTCCGAAGCCCAGCGCCCGCATCGAGCGGGAGGCGCAGGGCTCGTTCATCCGTCCGGAGGGTTTCCAGCTGCCCTCGATGCATCTGCTTGCCGAACCGAAGAATGTCGTGCGCGACTCGACGCTATCGGCCGATGCGCTGGAGCAGAACGCCCGCATGCTCGAAGGCGTGCTTGAGGATTTCGGCGTCAAGGGCGAGATCATCCATGTCCGCCCCGGCCCGGTCGTCACGCTCTATGAACTGGAGCCGGCGCCCGGCATCAAGTCGTCGCGCGTCATCGGCCTTGCCGACGATATCGCCCGCTCGATGAGCGCCATTGCCGCCCGCGTCGCCGTCGTGCCCGGCCGCAACGCGATCGGCATCGAATTGCCGAACCAGACGCGCGAGACCGTCTATCTGCGTGAACTTATCGCCTCCAGGGATTTCGAAGGCAGCAAGGCGAAGCTCGCCATGGCGCTCGGCAAGACGATCGGCGGCGAAGCCGTCATCGCCGACCTCGCCAAGATGCCGCATTTGCTCGTCGCCGGCACCACCGGCTCCGGCAAGTCGGTCGCCATCAACACGATGATCCTGTCGCTGCTTTACCGCATGACGCCGGAACAATGCCGGCTGATCATGATCGACCCGAAGATGCTCGAACTTTCGGTCTATGACGGAATCCCGCATCTGCTTTCGCCCGTCGTCACCGATCCCAAGAAGGCCGTCGTCGCGCTCAAATGGACCGTGCGCGAGATGGAAGAGCGCTACAAGAAGATGTCGAAGATCGGTGTTCGCAACATCGACGGCTTCAACACCCGCGTCGAGCAGGCCTTGTCGAAGGGCGAGGCGATCTCGCGCACGGTGCAGACCGGCTTCGACCGTCACACCGGCGAGGCAATGTACGAGACCGAAGAATTCGACCTCAGGCCAATGCCCTATATCGTCGTCATCATCGACGAAATGGCCGACCTGATGATGGTCGCTGGCAAGGATATCGAAGGCGCCGTGCAACGGTTGGCGCAAATGGCGCGCGCGGCCGGCATCCATGTGATCATGGCGACACAGCGCCCATCGGTCGACGTCATTACCGGCACGATCAAGGCGAACTTCCCGACCCGCATCTCCTTCCAGGTCACCTCGAAGATCGACAGCCGCACCATCCTTGGTGAACAGGGCGCCGAACAGCTGCTTGGCATGGGCGACATGCTCTACATGGCGGGCGGCGGACGTATCCAGCGCGTGCATGGTCCGTTCGTCTCGGATGTCGAGGTGGAAGAGATCGTCTCCTACCTGAAGACCCAGGGCTCGCCGCAGTATCTCGATGCGATCACCGCCGACGACGACGAAGATGGTGATTACGGCGGCGGTGGCCCGGCCGGCACGTCCAACCTTTCGGAATCGGAAGATCCTTACGATCAGGCTGTCGCCATCGTGTTGCGTGATGGCAAGGCCTCGACCTCCTACGTCCAGCGCCGGCTCGGCATCGGCTACAATCGGGCCGCCTCGCTGATCGAGCGGATGGAGAAGGAAGGCATCATCGGGCCGGCCAATCATGCCGGCAAACGCGAGATTCTTGTTCCGACCGAAGGCGATATCCTCGACCGCTGAAATAATTGGCATATATTTCCAATAGGGCCGGTTTTGCGGAAACCTGACAGCGTCGAAGCCGTTACCTCTCGCGGGCCGATCGCAACGCCTTGAAGACGCCGCCTTTCGGCAGCATGCAGATCGCATAAAGGAGATTTAGATGAGTAACTCCGACCCCTTCCTCTCCGGCCTGACGGTAACGCGCCGCGATCTTCTCGGCGCCTTTGCCGTTGCTGCGATGGTGAGCGCCGTTCCCTTCGGTGCTTATGCGCAGGCGGCAGCTCCCGCCTCCGGCACCGCGCAGGCGATCGCCGACCACTTCTCCGGTGTCACGACGATGCAGGGCGAATTCGTGCAGTTCGGTCCGCGCGGCGAGCAGACCGGCGGCAAGTTTTTCATCCAGCGGCCCGGCAAACTGCGCTTCAATTATGACGACCCGTCGCCGATGCGGGTGATCGCCGACGGCAAAAACGTCGCCATCGGCAATACCAAGCTGAAAACCTGGGACCTCTATCCGCTCTCGAAGACGCCGCTCAGCCTGCTCCTGGCGCAGCACATCGACCTCTCGGCCGGCATGGTGAAGCGCGTGAAGGAAGAGTCGGATCTGACGACGATTGCGCTCGGCAACAACACGGTATTCGGCAGCTCGACCATCACCATGATGTTCGACCCGAAGACCTACGACCTGCGTCAGTGGACGATCACCGACAACCAGGGCAAGGACACCTCGGTGATGATCTTCAACGTCAAGACAGGCATGCAGTTCGACGATCGCGTGTTCCGCGTGCCCTATGAGACCATTCCGGGCACGCCTCAGTCCCGCGACTGACGCCTTTTTGGTTGACTGTCCCCTGTTTTGCACGCGGGCGGTTCCCTCCCATCCGCCTTTGTTCTAAAGCCCTTTCATGAAAGCATGAAAGGGCTGGGAATATGGGCTTTTCGATCACCACCTGGAACATCAACTCGGTGCGGCTGCGCATGCCGATCGTCGAGCAGCTCGTTCTCAAGCACAGGCCCGACATTCTCTGCCTGCAGGAAACCAAGGTGGCGAACGAGCTCTTTCCGGCCGCACCGCTGCGGGCGATGGGCTACGATCACATCATCATCCACGGCCAGAAAGGCTATCACGGCGTGGCGATCGCCTCGCGCATTCCGCTGACGGAGGATCACCGGCAGGATTATTGCGGGGTCGGCGATGCCAGACACATTTCGGCGATTTTCGAGCGCGGCAATCGCCGTGTCCGGCTGCACAATTTCTACGTTCCGGCCGGCGGCGACGAGCCCGACCGTACCGTCAATCCGAAATTCGGCCACAAGCTCGATTTCATCGAGGAGATGAAGCGGCTGAAAGCCAATGGTGAGAGCAACACCTCCGCCATCCTGGTCGGCGACCTGAACGTCGCGCCGCTGGAGCACGATGTCTGGTCGCACAAGCAGCTCCTGAAGATCGTCAGCCATACGCCTGTCGAGACCGACGGGCTGCTTGAGGTGATGAAGCGCGGCGGTTGGCTCGATCTCATGCGCCAGCATGTGCCGGAGAACGAGAAGCTCTATACCTGGTGGAGCTACCGCGCCAAGGACTGGGAGGCGGCCGATCGCGGCCGCCGTCTCGACCATATCTGGTCGTCATCGGATCTCGGGCCGCATCTCCGGCGCATCGAGATCCTGAAGGAGGCGCGCGGCTGGGACCGGCCCTCGGACCATGTGCCGGTCACGGCGCATTTCGATCTTTAGAGCGGTGTGGTGGTTCAGCTTTTCGTGGAAGCGCAGAACCGCTCCAGCAGGCCTCAGCTGAAGCGGTAGAACTGGCTTGCGGCCTTTGCCGCAAGTTCGGCGAGATTGTCGCGGATGCGGTTCTGGATCAGCAGGGCTGCGTCCGGATATTCCTCGATCAGTCGGTGGAAAAGGGCGCGGGTGATGCGGATGATGCCGGTGTCCTCGCGCGCCACCGCGGTGAACTTGCGCTCCACCAGCGTGACCAGCGCCAGTTCGGAAATCATCGTTCCGGGGCCGGCGACCCCCTCCGTCTTCTGCATGCCGTCGCTGCTTGCAGCGCTCAGCTCCAGGCTGCCGCTGAGGACGACATAGGCACTCTCGGCGGGCGAGCCCTGGCGAAACAGCATCTGGCCGGCCGCGATCATGCGCCGATCGGCGCCGAAGGCGATCAGCCGCAGCTGATCCTCGTTCATATCCCTGAACAAAGGAAGCTGCGCGAGCATGTGGATGTCGTCGGTCAGCGCCATGCGGGCTTTTCGCCTAAGAGCAATTCCATCAAAAGCGCGTAGCGGCTTTGCGTCCGGAATTGCGTGAAAACAGAGAGATAGAGCATTTCCGTGATTCGGAGAAAAATGAAAATGCTCTAGGGTATGATCTTGTAGCCGCCGTTTTCGGTGACCAGGATTTCGGCATTGGAGGGATCGCGCTCGATCTTCTGGCGCAGCCGGTAAACGTGGGTTTCCAGCGTATGCGTCGTCACGCCGGAATTATAGCCCCAGACCTCTTCGAGAAGCACGTCGCGGGTCACGACCTTCTGTTCGGCACGATAGAGATAGCGGATGATCGCCGCCTCCTTTTCCGTCAGCCGGATCTTCTGGCCGTTATCGGTGGTGAGCAGTTTCTGGCTCGGCTTGAAGAGGTAGGGGCCGACGGTGAAGGTGGCGTCCTCGCTCTGCTCGTGCTGGCGCAGTTGCACGCGAATGCGCGCGAGCAGCACGGCGAAACGGAAGGGCTTGGTGACATAGTCGTTGGCGCCGGCTTCGAGGCCAAGGATCGTGTCGGAATCGGTATCGTGGCCGGTCAGCATGATGATTGGCGCCTTGAAGCCGCCCTTGCGCAGCAGTTTCACCGCCTCGCGGCCGTCCATATCGGGCAGGCCGACATCCATGATCAGCAGATCGACCGGTGTCGAGCGGGCGGTCGCAACACCCTTGCCGGCGTTGGCTTCCTGCAGAACCGAAAACTCCTCATACAGCGACAATTGCTCCGTCAGCGTCTGACGAAGGTCGTCGTCGTCATCCACCAGAAGAATGGTGCGTGCGGTCATGCCGTCTTGTCCTCGTGTTATCTTCCCTAGTCCTACGCCAAATTCCTGGTTTGGCAAGGATCGGGCGGCGGGCTGTTGCCGCACAGGTTTTCATATGATTTCAATGGGAGCCCCAGACAATGCAAGACATGCGAGAAAAATGGAAAAAACAAGGCGGAAGCCGGGGATGAAGCCGTCGACGATCGTGGTGCGGCCGGCGCCGGGCCAGAAAAGCCGGGCGATCGTCCGGTTCGGCGCCATCACCGTCCCTGCCGCGATCGGCCGCTCCGGACGAACCGCAATGAAACGAGAGGGCGACGGCGCCACACCGATCGCCTCGATGAGGCTGATATCAGGCTTCCGGCGTGGTGAGCGAAACGGCCGGCTCGCCACTTCTCTTCCCATCCGCCGCATCCGCGCCGACATGCTCTGGTGCGATCAGCCCGACAACGCCAGCTATAATCGCCTCGTCAGGGGGCCGTTCGGCCCGAGCCATGAGGAGATGCGGCGTGGCGACGGGCTCTACGATATCTGTCTGGTGATGGACTGGAACATCTCCTCGCGGGCGCGCAATCGCGGCTCGGCGATCTTCTTCCATCTCATCCGGCCGGGCTACGAGCCGACGGCCGGCTGCGTGGCGGTCAGCCTCAGCGACATGCGCCGGCTTCTGCCGCATCTTCGGAAAGGGACGATTGTCCGGGTCCTCTGATTGTCTTCCGGATACGGCCGCCTATATGTTTTCGGTGACCGAGCGCTCAGGCTGAAATGCGTTCCGGGACGCCTAAAAGTGTGGGCGCAATTCATGCCTCGTCCAATTCTCAAACTCCCGGAGATATATTGTGACCGCTCAACCCATCATTACTTTCCATGACGGACATTCCGTTCCCCAGGTCGGTCTCGGCGTCTGGCAGACGCCGCAGGACATTGCCGCCCCGACGGTGCGTACCGCAATTGCCGCCGGCTATCGCCATATCGATACGGCGTCCGGCTACGACAACGAAGAGGGCGTCGGTGAAGGCATCCGCTCCTCCGGCCTCGACCGCAAGGATATCTTCGTCACCACCAAGCTTAGGAATACCGACCAGGGTTACGACAATGCGCTCAGCGCCTTCGACGGCAGCCTGAAGAAACTCGGCTCCGACTATGTCGATCTCTATCTCATTCACTGGCCGTCGCCGCATCGCGGCCTCTACACCGAGACCTGGAAGGCTTTCGTGCGCATCCGCGAAGAGGGCCGCGCCCGCTCGATCGGCGTGTCGAATTTCTTTCCCGAACATCTGGAGCGCATCATCGGCGAAACCGGTGTCGTTCCGGTCATCAACCAGATCGAACTGCATCCCGACTTCCAGCAGAAGGCGGCGCAGGAGGCGCACAAGAAGCTGAATATCGCCACCGAATCCTGGAGCCCTCTCGGCCAGGGCAAATTCATTTCGAACCCGGTTATCGGTGAGATCGCCGGCAAGCATCGGAAGACGCCGGCCCAGGTCATCATCCGCTGGCATATCGACACCGGCCTCGTCGTCATCCCGAAGTCGGTGACGCCGTTGCGTATCGAGGAGAACTTCCAGGTATTCGATTTCAAGCTTGATGCCGATGACATGGCGGCGATCGCCAGACTCGACCGCGCCAGCGCCCGCATGGGACCGGACCCGATGACGGCAACCTTCTGATCGTCGTTTCGATCACGACCCAACCCATCAAAGGCCGCCTCTGAAGAAAAGATCGCCGCGGCGGCGGCCACATGGCACAGGTCACGCAGCCTTCACGTCAGTAATTGCAACTGGACGATCCGTTGGTCGGGGCAAAGCCGTAGTTGCAGGTATTGCCCAGGTTCGTCGGCCGTCTAATCGAGCCGGTATAATCGTCGAAGGCGCGCGAGGGATACCAATAACCGTTCGAGCTCTTGATATAACCGGGTCGGGCCTTGCTGGAGCCGCGATATCCGTTGACTGACGGTACTCTGTTCTGCGCCACCTGCAGCAGTTGGCTCGACGAGACCTGCGTGAGCGGCGGTAGGGTTGGATGCATCGATACGGCGCCCACGGCGTCGATCGATGCCAGCGATGCAAATACGGTCAGGATGGCATGCGCGAGACTCTTTGCCATTTTCCGCCTCATGACGACACTCCCCAAGGCGCAGTGTTCGCCGAAGCCGTCCGTAGCAGGCTGACGGTCTGTCGCGTGTCGCGCCTGATATCGATGAGGCCACAGGAATTTATCGATGTCGATTGCCCGAAAGGATGAAATGGGAATTGCCGGCGACGCACAAATGGGCTCGCCCGCAGGGGCATAGTCAAATCGCAAACGATCTAAGTTTTCATGCAAAACCTTAAGACGCTGCAGATCTTTGTGCGCTTGGGCGGCGCGCCGTGCTGCAAGCCGCAACAGCCTCGCACCGAAGCGACAGGGTCATGAAAGGCGAAGCCGCCCGATGTGCTCTGCAGGCATCGGGCGGCTTTCATTCTCTCCGTCGGACGGATCAGTTCCAGTCGCGGATATCGACGAAGTGACCGGCGATCGCGGCGGCAGCGGCCATTGCCGGCGAGACGAGATGCGTGCGGCCCTTGAAGCCCTGACGGCCTTCGAAGTTGCGGTTCGAGGTCGAGGCGCAACGCTCGCCCGGCTTCAGGCGGTCGTCATTCATGGCCAGGCACATCGAGCAGCCCGGCTCGCGCCAGTCGAAGCCGGCTGCCTTGAAGATTTTGTCCAGGCCTTCGGCTTCCGCCTGTTCCTTGACGAGGCCGGAGCCCGGAACGATCATCGCGTCGACGGTGGCGGCAACCGTCTTGCCTTCGACCACCTTGGCGACTTCGCGCAGATCCTCGATGCGGCCGTTGGTGCAGGAACCGATGAAGACGCGATCGAGGGTAATGTCGGTCATCTTCGTGCCCGGCTTCAGACCCATATAGTCGAGGGCGCGCCACTTGGAGGTGCGTTTGGTCTCGTCCTGGATATCGTCGGGATTCGGCACGATGCCCTGGACGGAGATGACGTCCTCGGGTGAGGAGCCCCAGGAGACGATCGGCGGCAGGCTGGCGGCATCGAGCACGACGACGCGGTCATAGTGAGCGCCTTCGTCGGTCTCCAATGTCTTCCAGTAGGCGATTGCCTGTTGCAGCGCCTCGCCCTTCGGTGCGCGCGGCTTGCCCTTGATGTATTCGAAGGTCTTTTCGTCAGGTGCGATCAGGCCGGCGCGGGCGCCGCCTTCGATCGTCATGTTGCAGATGGTCATGCGGCCTTCCATCGACAGCGAGCGGATCGCTTCGCCGGCAAATTCGATGACGTGGCCGGTGCCGCCGGCGGTGCCGATTTCGCCGATGATGGCGAGGATGATGTCCTTGGCGGTAACGTGCGGCGGAAGCAGGCCGTCGACCCGCACCAGCATGTTCTTCGCCTTCTTCTGGATCAGCGTCTGGGTCGCCAGCACATGCTCGACTTCGGAGGTGCCGATGCCGTGCGCCAGCGCGCCGAAGGCGCCGTGCGTCGAAGTGTGGCTGTCACCGCAGACGATGGTCATGCCAGGCAGGGTGAAACCCTGTTCCGGGCCGACGATGTGGACGATGCCCTGGCGCTTGTCGCTTGCCGAATAATATTCGACGCCGAATTCGGCGGCGTTGGTGGCCAGCGCTTCCACCTGGATGCGGCTTTCCTCGTTTTTGATGCCGAGATGGCGATCGGGCGAGGTCGGAACGTTATGGTCGACGACGGCGAGCGTCTTTTCCGGGGCGCGAACCTTGCGGCCGGTCATGCGCAGGCCTTCGAACGCCTGCGGCGACGTGACTTCATGGACCAGATGGCGGTCGATGTAGAGAAGACAGGTGCCGTCCGGCTGTTGATCGACCAGGTGATCGTCCCAGATCTTGTCGTAGAGAGTACGCGGTGCGCTCATGGCGTTAAGTCCGTTTTTTGGATGCTTTGGGAAATCGAGAAAAAAGCGGATCAGGCTCCGCCGGCCGTCATTCGATCAACGAAGTCGGCTGCTGAGCGCACCGGACACGCATGCAAAGAACCGCGCCGGCAGGCGATAGTGGTCCTGCAGCACGAAAATATGCGCGCCTGTGCATCTGAACTTGGATTCCATCGCCTGCATATAACAACTTTCCACCGCCTGGGCAATGTTCTGCTAAGTGACATGGGCCACTGGATAAAGCGGGTTGGAGTCGGATATTCCAGGGTGAACTGTCGGCCTCAATTCCAATTACAGCTTAGTTCGTCTTGAAAGCAACGATAACCGACATTGCCTGCCAAGCAGCGTAGGAGCGATCGATAAGCTCCCGGGCCCGATGTGCGGCAGTAGGCAAATGCTTTTTCCGAGACGATCTCCCAGTGCTCAGCGAGCTTCTTCTTTGTGTCAGCTTCTTCCTGAAGACACTTGTTTGTTTCGATGTTCTTTTCATCCGCATCCAGCATCTTTGAGTTTAGCTGGACACAGTATGAGCTGTCATATTCAGGCAAGTCTGCTGCTTCACCGGAATACGGTTGTGCAATGGCGGCGCCCATAAGGATCAACGCGACTGAGAACTCCAGGAATTGAATTCTCACAGCGTTTTTCCTCGACAAGTCAGCTTTCCAGAATAGCATTTGGAACCAACGATATCTGAAAGGCATCCCATAAGCTGCAGATAGGATTTAATCTCGTTCATGGTTCCTTTAGATTTCATGCAGAATTTCATGTCGTCGTCGGTGACCAGAAACCAATGTTTCTGCAATTGCTCCTTAAATTGATTTTCGGAGCGATTGCACTGTATAAGAGCAAGGAAACGCTCGGCCGGCTTTATCGGCTGCTTTGCGACTTCTGTACAATATTCGCCTTGAAACGTGGGAAATTCGGTGGCTTTAGCCGAAAAGGATATTGTGCTGGCAAAAACAGCGATCGCCAAAAAAAACTGGATAGGTGCGGTCATTGAAAATACTCCGGACTTAACAACCTAAAAATTGCTCCTGGAAAGACGCAAGCAAAAAGTTGGCTCTGTTCACCGCGACTTCATCCACTTCTCTGTGCGCCGCAGCGCCAGCGACAGGCCGATCGTCAGGATCAGGTAGATATAAGTGACGATCGAATAGGTTTCGAAGAAGCGGAAGGAGCCGGCGGCATAGACCTTGCCCATCTGAGTGATGTCGGCGACGCCGAGCACGGAGACGAGCGAGCTGTCCTTCACCATCGAGACGAAATCGTTGGAGAGTGGCGGGAAGATCACCCGGATCGCCTGCGGGAAGACGACGGAACGGAAGCGCCGGTAGCGGGAAAGGCCGAGTGCCTTGGCAGCCTCGATCTGGCCCAGATCGACCGACTGAAAACCGGCCCGGAAGATCTCGGCGATGAAGGAAGAGTAACCGATCGTCAGCGCGATGATCGCTCGCCACATCAACGAGAGATCGCGCACCAGAATGGGCTCGGCCATGCCTGATGTCACCAGCGGCGAAATCAGGACGTTATAGGAAGCAACCAGAGCCGGTGCACCGACGAAGGCGACGTAGAACAGTAGCACGAGGATCGGGATGCCGCGGATGATCTCAATGTAGAATCGCGCGATCTGGCGCAACACCTGGCTGTCGGCCATGCCGAGCAGGCAGATGCCGAGGCCGAGCACGGTGGCGAGCACGAAGGCGACCAGCGTGACAAAGACGGTGATGCCGACACCGTTGACGACGGTGCGGAAAACCTGAGCGTAGATGTCGTTGGCAACGATGACGGCAGCAAGGGCGATGCCCATCACGACAAGCGCGATCAGCCACCAGGGATAGTCGTCCTTGACGTGCCTGTCGGGAGATGGTCGCAAAGTCATCAGCAATTGCTCGGCGTCATTCGCCCATCTTGTAGTCGAGGAACCACTTCTTGTTCAGCGCATCCAGCGTGCCGTCGGCCTTGAGAGCGGCGATGGCGGCATTGACCGGGGCGACGAGATCGGAGCCCTTCGGGAAAATGAAGCCGAAATCCTCGGTGCCGAGCGGCTCGCCGATCAGTTTCAGGGCGCCGCCCGAGGCATCGACATAACCCTTGCCGGCAGTGCCGTCTGTCAACACGACGTCGACGTCGCCGGCCTTCAGGGCCTGGACGGTGGCGCCGAAGGTTTCGAACAGCTTGATGCGCGGGTTCTGTTCGTTGCCGTCGAGCACTTCATAGACAGCGGTATAGAAAGGCGTCGTGCCGGGTTGCGCGCCGACCAGGCCGTCCTTGAATGCGCCGAAGGACTTGGCCTCGGTGAAACGCTTCTCGTCGCCGCGCACCAGCATGAACTGCTGCGAGCGCATATAGGGGTCGGAGAAATCGACCTTCTGCTTGCGGTCTTCCTTGATGGTAATGCCGGTCATGCCGATATTGTACTGGCCGTCGGAAACCGCCTGGATCATCGCGTCCCAGCTGGTGTTCTGATACTCGACCTTGAAATTCAGGCGCTTGGCGATCTCGTTCATCGCATCATATTCCCAGCCGATCGGCTTGCCGGATTTCGGATCCACGAATTGCAGCGGCGGATAGGCGTTCTCGGTAACGACGACGACGCTCTTGCGGCCGAGATCGGGCAGCGCAGCGGCCATTGCGGCGAGCGGCAGAAGACTAAGGGCGGCGAAGCTCGCAAGAACGGTGCGGCGAAACAACATTGATCGGTTCCCTAAAATTGAACGGCAAAAACTGTCATGGAAGATAGGTCCGAGGCAAGGCCGCCTGCTGCACGCCGAAGCAAAAAATAGAAAAGGCGACCCGAAGGCCGCCTTTTCAAGCAAAGAATTTTGCTTCAAGCAAAGACTGCGTCACGCAGATGTTATTCTGCTGCCGGTTCCGCGGCGGCAGCGGCTGCTGCTTCAGCAGCGGCCTTGGCTTCCGCTGCTTCTGCTGCTGCCTTCTCGGCGGCGAGCGCCTGGGCTGCTGCAACCTTTTCAGCTTCGGTGCGTGCCTTTTCCTCGGCAATGGCGGCGCGCTCGGCGTCGTTGAGCTTGCGGGCGCGGACGCCGGTGTCTTCAACAATACGGGCAGACTTGCCGCGACGGTCGCGCAGGTAATAAAGCTTGGCGCGACGGACCTTACCACGGCGAACGACGTCGACGCTTTCGATCATCGGCGAGTAAACCGGGAATACGCGCTCGACGCCTTCGCCGTAGGAGATCTTGCGGACCGTGAAGTTTTCCTGCAGGCCGCCGCCGGAGCGGGCGATGCAGACGCCTTCATAGGCCTGAACGCGGGTACGGGTGCCTTCCGTGACCTTCACGTTGACGCGGAGGGTGTCGCCCGGGGAAAATTCTGGAAGCGTGCGCTTGGCTTCGATCTTGGCGACCTGTTCGGCCTCAAGCTGCTGAATGATGTTCATCGTCTTAACCTTTGGTTCTTCTGAAACAGCCAGAGCGCTCGACACTGATCCTTTGGAACTGGCCTCGGGACTTTGCCCTTTCGGGCGGGAGCGGGTTCGCCATTCTTTGTTTGCTGGCAGACGGGGATAAACCCCATTTCCGCGTGCGCCAATACACCAAAGCCCAGGGCTTGTCATCCCTCGCACGACATTTTTGTGAAAAAGGCCGTGAAATCAGCCGTTTTTGTCACTCTCAGCTTTTTCGAGCAGGTCCGGCCGTCGCTCCCGCGTCAGCCGCACCGCCTCCTGATGCCGCCATTTTTCGATGGCGCCGTGGTTGCCCGAGGTGAGAATGGCGGGGATTTCCCGGCCTTCCCAAGCCTGCGGCCGGGTATAGTGGGGATGTTCCAGCAGGCCGCCTTCGAAGCTTTCGTGCAGGCCGGAAAGATCGTTGCCCATGACACCGGGCAGGATGCGGATGATCGCGTCGAGCACGATCAGCGCCGCCGGCTCGCCGCCTGATAGCACGTAGTCGCCGATCGAGACCTCTTCCAGTCCGCGCGCCTCGATCACTCGCTGGTCGACGCCCTCAAAGCGGCCGCAGACGATGATGACGCCGTTGCCGGCCGCAAGCTCGCGTACGCGCTCCTGCGTCAGCGGCCGGCCGCGCGGGCTCATCAGCAGGCGCGGCCGGGTATCATTTTCCGCGGTGCTGTCGATCGCACGGGCGAGAACGTCGGGTTTCAGCACCATGCCGGCGCCGCCGCCAGCCGGAGTGTCGTCGACGGTGCGGTGCCTGTCGGTGGCGAAGTCGCGGATTTGCACTGCATCCAGCGACCATTGCCCTCGCTCCATCGCCTTGCCGGCGAGCGAGAAGCCCAGATGCCCCGGAAACATTTCCGGATAGAGTGTCAGCACGCTCGCCCGGAAGGCCATGGCGTTACTTCTTCTTTTTCGGCTTGTCCGCGGTGAATTTCGAAAGCTCTTCGGAATCGTCGACCAGCCCTGCCGCCAGTGGATCGATCAGCAGCGTTCCGGCCTCGAGATCGATCTCCAGCACCGAGGCTTCGGAGAAGGGGATTAGCACCGGGCGTTTGCCCGGACCCTTGAGTTCCAGCAGGTCGCCGCCGCCGAAATCGAAGACGCCGGTGACCGTGCCATAGCTGACGCCCTTGTCGTCGCGTGCTTCGAGACCTTCGAGATCGGCATAGTAGAACTCGTCGTCCTCCAGCTCTTCGTCCGGCAGGTTGTCGCGCTCGATATAGAGCTCAAGCCCGTTCAGCGCCTCGGCGGCATTGCGGTCGTTGACGCCGCGGAAACGGACGACGACGATATTCTTCGTCTCGCGGATTTCCAGCACTTCGAAGCTGCGGCCGTCCATGCTGTGCAGGTGGCCGTAGTCGCCAAGTGAGCTCGGATCGGCTGTGTAGGCCTTGGCACGCACCTCTCCCCGGAGGCCTTGCGCGCCACCGATCGTTGCCATCAGAACGGGGTTTTCAAGCTTTGTCATGGGTTCCTTCATGTGAAGCCGAAAGTCAGTTTCTCATAAACGAAGTGCGGACGATTGGAAACGAAAACGGGCGGCATGTCGCCATGCCGCCCGTTCGATAAGGGACTGTCCCGATTATTCCGCGGCGTCGGCAGCAGCAGCGGCGGCGTCAGCAACCTTCTGAGCCTTTTCGGCGGCGCGTTCCTGGGCGCGCTTGCCAGGCTTTGCCTTGACCGGGTTGTTCTTGACTTCGCGCTTGGCAACGCCGGCTTCATCGAGGAAGCGCAGAACGCGATCGGTCGGCTGGGCGCCTTGTTCGATCCAATGCTTGATACGCTCGGCGTTCAGCTGAACGCGCTTCTCATCGTCCTTGGCAAGCATCGGGTTCCAGGAACCGAGGCTTTCGAGGAAGCGGCCGTCACGCGGGCTGCGCGCATCGGCGAGAACGACGTGGTAGTACGGGCGCTTCTTGGAGCCACCGCGGGCGAGACGAATTTTCAGTGCCATGTTCTTTACTCCTTAGGCTTTTCTTGATCGCCTGATTAGGCGGGGTTATCGGGCTGCGGCGCTCTGCTCAGCGTGATCCGCAGCGATCTGCTCATGATGCCGGATGACTTCCTTGATGACGAAGTTCAGGAACTTCTCGGCGAAATCCGGGTCCAGATTGGCAGCCTTCGCCAGCTGGCGAAGGCGTTCGATCTGGTATTCCTCGCGCGCCGGGTCGGCCGGCGGCAGATTGTATTTGGCCTTCAGCACGCCGACCTCTTTGGTGCAGCGGAAGCGTTCGGCCAGCATGTGCACGAGAGCGGCATCGATGTTGTCGATCGACTGACGATAGCTCGCGAGCTGGGCTTTGACGTTTGGATCAATCATGGGGCAAGCGATCCTTTCACTTCTTCTTCGGCAATCCGGGCAATCCCGGGAAACCACCGCCAAGGCCCGGCAGCTTGGCGCCGCCGAGGCCCGACAAACCACCCGGCAGACCGCCGAGACCGGGCATACCCCCACCCGGCTTTCCAAGTCCCGCCGCTTCTGCCTGCTTCTGCAAGGCTTCGAGCTGCCGGGGATCGATATTCGAGAGATCGGGCATACCGCCACCCATACCGCCCATGCCACCGCCAAGCCCCATCTTGCCGGCAAGGCCGCCCATCATCTGCTTCATCATGCCGCCTTTGCCCTTGCCGCCCATCATCTTCATCATGTCCGCCATCTGGCGGTGCATCTTCAGAAGTTTGTTGATGGCGGCGGCATCGGTGCCGGAGCCGGCGGCGATGCGCTTCTTGCGCGAATGCTTGAGCAGGTCGGGATTGGTGCGCTCGGCCTTGGTCATCGACTGGATGATGGCGATCTGACGGCCGAAAAGCCGGTCGTCGAGGCCGGCTGCGGCCATCTTGTCCTTCATGCCCGACATGCCGGGCATCATCCCCATAATGCCGCCCATACCGCCCATCTTCTGCATCTGGCGCAGCTGGTCGGCGAGGTCGTCAAGGTCGAATTTGCCCTTGGCCATCTTGGCGGCCATGGCGGCCGCCTTCTCGGCGTCGATATTCTCGGCCGCGCGCTCGACGAGCGAAACGATGTCGCCCATGCCGAGGATGCGGTCAGCGATGCGGCGGGGATGGAACTCCTCGAGCTCGCTCATCTTCTCGCCGACGCCGATCAGCTTGATCGGCTTGCCGGTGACGGCGCGCATCGAAAGGGCAGCACCGCCGCGACCGTCGCCGTCCATGCGGGTCAGCACCAGGCCGGTGATGCCGACGCGCTCGTCGAAACTGCGGGCGAGGTTGACGGCGTCCTGACCGGTGAGGCTGTCGGCGACCAGCAGGATTTCATGCGGGTTCGAGCGCTTCTTGATGTCGGCCATCTCGGCCATCAAGGGCTCGTCGATATGGGTGCGGCCGGCGGTATCGAGGATGACGACGTCATGGCCGCCGAGCTTGGCCGCCTGGACGGCGCGGGCGGCGATATCGGTCGGCGACTGGCCTGATATGACAGGCAGCGTGTCGATATTGGCTTGGGCGCCGAGCTGGCGAAGTTGCTCCTGGGCTGCCGGACGGCGCGTGTCGAGCGACGCCATCAGCACTTTCTTCTTATCGCGCGTCGACAGGCGGTGGGCGATCTTGGCCGTCGTCGTCGTCTTGCCGGAGCCCTGCAGGCCGACCATCATGACGACGACGGGGGCCGCCGCATGCAGGTCGATGCCGACACCTTCGCCGCCCAGCATCTCGATCAGTTCGTCATGGACGATCTTGACGACCATCTGGCCGGGCTTGATCGACTTCAGGATCTCGGCGCCGACGGCCTTTTCACGCACGCGGTCGGTAAAGGAGCGCACGACGTCGAGAGCGACGTCCGCCTCCAGCAAAGCACGGCGAACCTCGCGCAGCGCTGCGGAAACATCGGCTTCCGAAAGCGCGCCACGGCCTGTCAGTCCATTCAGAATGGATCCAAGACGGTCCTGGAGGTTTTCAAACATCGGCTCTTCCTTGATACGTTTCGGGCGGGGGGTCGGATATGCCCGGAAACGTCGTGCTTTTCCTTGACGAAAACAAGACGCAAAGCCAAAAAGCACCCGAGGGCGCATCGCGCTGTCGGGTGTTGACCTCCGGGATCTCAGGTCCCGGTCGGCGGCTCGGAGTCATGCGGCTCGTCGCGGATTGGGCAGGATAAACAGGAAACGCGCGGGAAAGTCAAGGCAGATGGGGCAACGGCTCGTCGCGATTTTTCAGAAGTCGCGTGATGTCGGCGTGCGCGACGGTGCCGTCCTGAAGAAACAACGCAGTCGATCGTCGATTGAACCGATGTATTGGACTTGCGATTCTGCCGGCGAATTCTGCCGGTTTTCAGATTTTACCGCTCAAAATTCCGCTCAGTCGTTCGAATTCGCTGTAGCGGCCAGTTGCAAATTATTCCGCTTGTGATTCTACTTTCTACTTAAGTGCGTCCTGTAAAATGATTCGTGAATATCCTTGATGCCGATGAATCGGCGGAGATATCGAATGTTAAATCCTGATATTGAGAGCTGGGCGCTGGCGCGGGCCCATCATATTGTTTTGAACGAAGGCCTGAACCTTGCAAAGGCGGCACAGGATCTGGATCGCAAGCGGTCCCGCTCGCTGGTCTACGAGCTGAGAAAGGTCATCACCGCAGCTATTGTCGAGGCGCATGCCGCGTCCTTCGATCCAGACGGCGCCGAGCGGTAAAGCCGAACCGGCTTGAAGGGTCGGCGGGCCACAGCGTCTGCCCGGCACTCATCCCACTGGTAATTCTTTCGCATTTCCGCCATATACACCGGAAAGACGGACGGATGATATCATGAGCGCAACGGTCGAATTCGCGAGGATGAACGGGCTTGGCAACAAGATCCTGGTTGTCGACATGCGCGGCCGGCCGGACAAGGTGACGCCTGCGGCGGCGGTTGCGCTCAATGTCGATCCGCAGACCGAGTTCGACCAGATCATGGCGATCCATGATCCGAAGGCCGAGGGCACCGACGCCTTCATCGATATCTTGAATTCCGACGGTTCGAAGGCGCAGGCTTGCGGCAACGGCACGCGCTGCGTCGTGCAGGCGCTGGCCGCCGAGACCGGCCGGAAGGCCTTCACCTTCCAGACGGTCGCCGGCATCCTCAACGCCGTCGAGCACGAGGACGGGACGATCTCGGTAGATATGGGCCGGCCGGTGTTCGATTGGAACAGGATCCCGCTCGCCGAAGAATTCCACGATACCAGCCGCATCGAACTACAGATCGGACCGATCGACAATCCGGTGCTGCATTCGCCCTCGGTGATGTCGATGGGCAATCCGCATGCGATCTTCTGGGTGGATCGGGACGTGATGTCCCACGATCTCGCCCGCTTCGGACCACTGCTGGAAAACCATCCGATGTTTCCCGAGCGCTCCAATATCACGCTGGCGCAGGTGACCTCGCCGACATCGATCACGACGCGCACCTGGGAGCGCGGCGCCGGGCTGACGCTCGCCTGCGGCTCGGCGGCCTGTTCCGCCGCTGTCAGCGCCGCACGCACCGGCCGCACCGGCCGCAAGGTGACGGTCAACGTCGCAAGCGCCAAGCCGCCGGCCACGCTTTCGATCGAATGGCGCGAGCGCGACGACCATGTCATCATGACCGGCCCAGCCGAATGGGAATGGTCGGGCAGGGTCGATCCTTCGACCGGTCTCTGGTCACGCGATGGTACCCGAGAGGCGGAGGCACAGTGAGCGGCATCGAGGTCATTACCTTCGGCTGCCGCCTCAACACATATGAATCGGAAGTGATGAAGGCGCAGGCTGAGAAGGCCGGGCTCAACAACGCCGTCCTGGTCAATACTTGTGCGGTCACCGGTGAGGCTGTGCGCCAGGCCCGCCAGGCGATCCGCCGGGTGCGACGCGACAATCCGCATGCCCGCATCATCGTCACCGGCTGCGCCGCACAGACTGAGAAAGAGACCTTCGCCGCGATGGCAGAGGTCGATGCCGTGCTCGGCAACGAGGAGAAGCTTTCGAGCGGCTCCTATCGCAGCCTGCCGGACTTCGGCGTTTCGGCCGAAGAGAAACTCCGTGTCAACGATATCATGAGCGTCAAGGCGACGGCGCCGCAGATGGTCAGGCATATCGACGGCCATGTGCGCGCCTTTATCCAGGTGCAGAATGGCTGCGACCACCGCTGCACCTTCTGCATCATCCCCTATGGCCGCGGCAATTCCCGCTCCGTGCCGATGGGAGCGGTCGTCGACCAGGCCCGCAAGCTCGTCGACAGCGGGTATCGCGAGATCGTGCTGACCGGCGTCGACGCCACAAGTTATGGCGGCGATCTGCCGGGGGCGCCGACGCTCGGATTTCTGGCGAAGACGCTGCTGAAACAGCTTCCGGATATTCGCCGCCTGCGGCTTTCCTCGATCGACAGCATCGAGGCCGATGCCCACCTGATGGATCTCATCGCCGACGAGTCCCGCTTCATGCCGCACCTGCATCTGTCGCTGCAGCATGGCGACGACATGATCCTGAAGCGGATGAAGCGCCGGCATTTGCGCGCCGATGCGCTGCGTTTCATCGAGGAGGCGCGCCGCCTTCGCCCCAATATGAGCTTCGGCGCCGACATGATCGCCGGCTTTCCCACCGAAACCGAAGAGATGTTCGAAAATGCCGTGCGGCTGGCCGAAGAGGCCGACATCGCGCATCTGCACGTCTTCCCCTACAGCCCCCGTCCCGGCACGCCGGCAGCCCGCATGCCGCAGCTCGACCGGTCGCAGGTCAAGGAGCGCGCCGCCAGGCTGCGTGCCACTGGACATAGGCTCCATCAAGCCCATCTCGACGGCATGATCGGCAGCCGGCAATGGCTGCTTGTCGAAAACAGCGGCCTGGCGCATACGGAAAACTTCACGCTTGCCGCGGCACCCGGCCTTCGTCCCGGCGAACTTGTGCCGGCCACGATCACCGGCCACAATGGCAAGCATCTCGACATGCAATTGACGGCCGCAGAGGCGGCCTGACTTCTCACGGAATCCCCATGGCGCTCAGTTTTATCAAAAAGGTCTTCACCTTCGGCAAGGACAAGCCGGCGGAGACAGATACGGTAGAGACTGCCGACGTAAAGGCGCTGCAAGCAGAACTTGAGCCGCATTCGCGCGAAGAGCATCTGCCGCTTGCCGATGATCCGGTTCTCGCCGAGGAAATGGATACGGCTGGCGGCCCGGCTGCCGATGTCGGACAGGGCGGGGCGGAGGAGCCTGCCGGCGAGGATGATGCCGAACCCGCTATCCTGCCCCCTGCTGACCAGTTGAGCGACATGGGTGTGGTGCCGCTTTCGCTGCTGGAGGCCGAGGCCACCGCAGAAGCGGAGACGGAAACCCAGCCGACCAACGGCAACGCTGCGGAAGCACCCCCCTCTGTCCCTTCGGGACATCTCCCCCACAAGGGGGGAGATCGTTCGGAGGCTGACGCGCCGGCTTCGGTCGAAGGGACAGCGGAAGTCGCAGAAGCGCTCTCAGAGGAAATTTCTGCTGAGATCAATGTAGAAGAAGACATTTCCGTTCAGCCGATCTCCCCCCTTGTGGGTGAGATGTCCGGCAGGGCAGAGGGGGGTATCACATCCACCGAGCCTTCCGAGACGATCGCCGAACAGCCGAAGCCGGAATCTCCCAGTCTTCCCAAAGGCTTTGCCACCGGGCCGGCAATCGTCGCGCCGGAACCCATTCTCCCGCAGCCGAAACTCAGCTGGTTCCAGCGCCTGCGCAACGGCCTTGCACGCACCTCCTCGCAGCTGACCGGCCAGATCACCGCGCTCTTTACCAAGCGCAAGCTTGATGACGAGACGCTGCAGGATCTGGAAGACCTGCTGATCCAGGCCGATCTTGGCGTCGAGACCGCCATGCGGGTCACCGATACCCTGGCTTCCGAGCGTTATGGCAAGGATGTCACCGGCGAGGACGTCAGCCGGATCATGGCGTCCGAAATCGCCAAGGTTCTGAAGCCGGTCGCCAAGCCGCTGCAACTCGACCTGTCGCACAAGCCGCATGTCATCCTCGTCGTCGGCGTCAACGGCACCGGCAAGACGACGACGATCGGCAAACTCGCGGCGAAGCTCTCCGGCGCCGGGCTGAAGGTGATGCTGGCTGCCGGCGACACCTTTCGCGCCGCGGCAATCGAGCAGCTGAAAATCTGGGCCGACCGGACGAAATCCGAATTCATCGGCACCAAACTCGGCGCCGATGCCGCCGGCCTTGCCTATGACGCCTTCGAACTGGCGAAAGCAAAAAAATGCGACGTGCTGATCGTCGATACCGCCGGCCGGCTGCAGAACAAGGCCGAGCTGATGGCCGAGCTCGAGAAGATCGTCCGCGTGCTTGGCAAGCTCGATCCCGATGCTCCGCACACCGTGCTGCAGACGCTCGACGCCACCACCGGGCAGAATGCGCTCAGCCAGGTCGAGATCTTCCGCAACGTCGCCGGCGTCAATGGGCTGATCATGACCAAGCTCGACGGCACGGCGCGCGGCGGCATTCTCGTTGCCATTTCCGCCAAGCATAAGCTGCCGGTCTATTTCATCGGGATCGGCGAGGGCGTCGAGGATCTGGAACCGTTCGAGGCTGAGGATTTCGCTCATGCCATTGCCGGACTTCCCCAATGATGCCACAGATATGCCGCCGAAAGCGTGCAAGGCACGGCCGGCAATCAGGTTTTCAGGAATAGCAGGTTTGAAGGACGCATGAGCACCGAAAGCGATATTACCCCGACCGCGGCCGACCGGCATCACCCGTTGCTGAAACTGGCACTGGAACTCGGGCCGCTGCTGATCTTCTTCTTCGCCAATCTGCGCGGCCAGTGGCTGGTGGAACGGTTTCCTGCTCTTTCGGAGCTGGGTGGTCCGCTGTTCGTCGCAACCGGGCTTTTCATGGCGGCGACGGCGATTTCGCTGATCGTTTCGAAGATTGTGCTCGGCCATCTGCCGATCATGCCGTTCGTCTCCGGCATCGTGGTGCTGATCTTCGGGGCGCTCGGCATCTACCTGCAGAACGAGACATTCATCAAGATGAAGCCGACCATCGTCAACGCGCTCTTCGGGGTGGCGCTGCTTGGTGGGCTTGCCTTCGGCAGGTCGCTGCTCGGCTACGTCTTCAATGCCGCCTTTCAGCTCGATCCGGAGGGCTGGCGCAAGCTCACCATTCGCTGGGGCATCTTCTTCCTGTTTCTCGCCGTGCTGAACGAGGTCGTCTGGCGCAATTTCTCCGACGGTACCTGGGTCGCCTTCAAGGTCTGGGGCACGATGCCGATCACCATCATCTTCACGCTGGCGCAGATGCCGCTGGTGCTCAAACATAGCATCAACCTGGAAACGGACGGCGAGAAGTGAGCGCGGCAGACGTCGAATATCGGGCCAGACACCAGACCTTCTGGTTTGTCGCCTGCCTTGCTGTGCTGGTCGCCCAGATCGTCGCCGAATATATGATGGGCCGCGTGCCGATCTGCGCCTGCGGCTACGTCAAGTTGTGGGAGGGCGGGGTCAATACCAGCGGCAATTCGCAGCACCTGTCGGATTGGTACACGCCGTCGCATATCATCCACGGCTTCCTGTTCTACGGGCTCGGGCATCTGATCCTGCGCCGCAAACCGCTGGCAGCGAGGCTGCTGCTGGCGCTGTTCATCGAATCCGGCTGGGAACTGCTGGAGAATTCGCCTCTGATCATCGACCGCTACCGTACGGCGACGATCGCGCTCGACTATTACGGCGACAGCATCCTGAATTCGGCGATGGATACCGTCTTCATGTGCGTCGGTTTCTTCTTCGCAGCGCGTGCGCCAGTGGCGCTCACGGTTGCGATCGCCATCTTCTTCGAGATTTTCACCGGCTACATGATCCGCGACAACCTGACCCTCAACGTGGTGATGCTGATCTGGCCGGTGGAGGCGATCAAGGTCTGGCAGGGCGGCGGCGCGTAAGCTCTTACGAAACCGGCTTCCCCAATGCCTTTTCCATCGCTGGAAACAGCCCTTCCTTCAGGCTGATATCGTCGAAGGGGCCGACGCGTTTATAGAGGATCGTGCCGTCGGGGCCGACGAGGTAACTTTCCGGAATGCCGTAGACACCCCAGTCGATCGCTGCCTTGCCGTTCGGATCGATGCCGATCGCCTGATAGGGATTGCCAAGCTCACCGAGGAAACGCACGGCGTTGTCGCTCTTATCCTTGTAGTTGATGGCGACGATGTTCAGCCGTCGGTCTTTCGCCAGCTCTTTCAAAACAGGATGTTCGTCCCGGCAGGGGATGCACCACGAGGCGAAGACGTTGACGAGGGTCAGCTTGCCGTTGACGGCGGCATCGGTCAGCGCCGGCAGGTTGGCGCCAGCGAGCGGCGGCAGGTTCAGCGCCGGCGCCTTGGTGCCGATCAGGGCGGAGGGGATTTCGGCGATGTTCTTGCCGTGGAAATCCTGGTCGTAGAGCATCTTTGCTGCCGTTGCGGCAATGCCGCCGAAGACGATCAGCGGCAGAAGCGCCAGCGCGTAGCGGCCAAGTCCGCGCGGTTTGGCGGTGGTGGTTTCAGGCGTCTCGCTCATTCGCCGTCCTTTGCGCGCGCCGAGCGGCGGCGAATGCCCGCGGCTTCGAGCGCTGCGAGTTCACGGCGGCGGGCTAGACCGTCGGCCCAGGTCCATAGCGTTACGACGACCGTCAGGAGCGCCGCAAAGCCATAGGAAGCGTAGACGTAGAAGGCATGCGTCACCGGCTATTCCTCCCGGCTCGCAAGGCGGGCGGCAAGACGGCGCTGGGCGGCAATGCGGCGGCGCCAGATCTCGTTGCGCATCGCCATGATATGCAGCGTGAAAAAAAGCAGGGTAAAGGCGATCGCCATGACGAAGAGCGGACGCAGGAATTCCGGATCGATCGCCGGGCCATCGAGGCGCATCACGCTTGCCGATTGATGCAGCGTATTCCACCACTCGACCGAGAACTTGATGATCGGGATGTTGACGAAGCCGACGAGGATGAGCACGGCGCTGACACGTGCGGCTCTCGACGGATCGTCAATGGCGCGGCTGAGCGCAATCAGGCCGAGATACATCAGGAAGAGAACGAAAACCGAGGTCAATCGCGCATCCCAAACCCACCAGGTGCCCCACATCGGCTTGCCCCAGAGCGAGCCGGTGACAAGCGCAAGCAGGGTAAAGGCGGCGCCGAGCGGCGCTGCGGCCTTGGCGGCAACGTCGGCGAGCGGATGGCGCCAGACCAGCGTGCCGATCGCCGAGATGCTCATGACCGTGTAGCACATCATCGCAAGCCAGGCCGCGGGCACATGGATGTACATGATGCGCACGGTTTCGCCCTGCTGGTAATCACCTTCTGTGGAGAAGCTGAGATAGAGGCCGATCGCGAAACAGAGGGCGGTAATGCCGGCCAGCCACGGAATGACGCGCGCCGCCAGCGCCAAGAACCGGGTCGGGTTGGCGAGGTCGCTGAATTTGCTGATGGCAAGGCTGGTTTGGCTCATGTTCGCTTCCTTACCGTGATCCGACTTTTCCCGCAATCGGATGCCAATCAATCCGCCGTGTTTCGCAGCGCAAGGGCCGCGGCAGCCGGGCCGATGACCGCGAAGAACAGCGTCAGCGCGATGAGGATGAGAAAGGGCGGCAGGAACGGGGCGGGATCCTCGACGGCGGCATAGGTGGCGCTGACACCGAAGATCAGCACCGGGATGGTCAGCGGCAACACGAGGATCGAGACCAGCAGACCGCCGCGGGGCAATGCCACGGCGACGGCGGCGCCGACAGCGCCGATGAAGGTGATGGCGGGCGAGCCGACAAGCAGCGTCAGCGCGGTCGCGCCGATCGCCCTCTCGTCCATGTTCATGAAGAGGCCGAGCAGCGGCGAGGCGATGACCAGCGGCAGGCTGGTGGCGGTCCAGTGGGCGAAGCATTTGACCAGGACGGTCAGGACGAGCGGTGTTTCCTGCATCAGCATCAGGTCGAGCGATCCGTCATCGCGCTCGGCCTGGAACAGGCGGTCTAGGCCAAGAAGGGCGGCGAGCAGCGCGCCGATCCAGACGATGGCGGGGCCAATGCGCGAAAGCAGCTTGAGGTCCGGACCGACCCCGAAGGGGATGACGGCGACAATGGTCAGGAAGAACAGCACGCCAATCAGCGCGCCGCCGCCGGCGCGGATGGAGAGTTTGAGGTCGCGAAGGAAGAGGGCGGTCATGCGGGGCGGCTCTTTGCATGAGTTGTGGTCGGGGCGGCACCCCCCTCTGCACTGCCGGGCATCTCCCCCACAAGGGGGGAGATCGGCACGATGCATGGGCTTCGAGAAATCTTAATCGCGCGCCAAGCGGCCGCGTCCATCTGCAGCGTTTGACTGGGGCAAGAGGCCGCCCCTGGCCGATCTCCCCCCTTGTGGGGGAGATGCCCGGCAGGGCAGAGGGGGGGTGCAACGCCTCGAACCATCATCCCCACACTCCCTGATCCACACCGGCAAAGCCGGTCATCTTCAACTCGTGCGCATTCTTCAGCCCCAGCGGCTGATGCGTCGCCGCCAGCACGATGCCGCCTTTGGCCAGATGCGCTTCGATCAATTCGGCCAGCAGCTGGTCGGCGCGGGCATCCAGTGCGGCTGTCGGTTCATCGAGGATCCATAAGGGGCGATGGGCGACGAGCAGCTTGGCGAAGGCGAATCGACGCTGCTGGCCGGCGGAGAGGTAACCGAAGGGAAGGTGGGTGATCCCCGAAAGGCCGACGGCGTCAGCGGCGTCCTCGACGGAGAGACCGGCAGAGCCTCCTATACCGCCAAAAAAGCTGCGCCAGAAATCGAGGTTTTCTGCAACTGTAAGTTCATTCTTCATCGCATTTCGATGGCCAAGGTAGTGGCTGACCTCGGAAGAACGGCGGTCGTCTCCGCCCTCTCCGTCATGGAAGATGACGGCGCCTTTTTCCGGACTCAGGAGGCCGGCGACAACCCGCAGCAAAGTGGACTTTCCCGATCCATTTCTTCCCGTCAGCACAAGCGCCTCGCCGGCTGCCAAGTGAAAGGAAATGTTAACGAAAATGAGATCCTCACCGCGCCTGGCAGCCAGATTTTCGGCGGTGAGATGCATGCGTCGGCTCTTTCTTCGTTTCGGGTCGCGGCGGGGTCAAAAAATCTCCGATTTTGACCGCGCTCGGGTATGGCAAGTTTTTAGGAAATTATCTATAAGAGCCGCAACCACGCCAGCGGTCGGCGTGAATTTCATCCTTGCGCCGAACTTGGAGCATCTGTTCCACGTGCGGACAGCGGAAATGGCCGTACCCGCATCCTGATGTGCATTAAGTGCATAGGCGTTCGCACGACTGTGTTGGCTATCAGAACGGGGTCTCTCGTGTCTAAATCTCTTGACAGCTTCAATTGTCGTTCCACCCTTTCCGTTGGTGGAAAGGACTATGTCTATTACAGCCTGCCCAAGGCTGAGGCAAACGGTCTGGCCGGCGTCTCGAAGCTTCCCTATTCGATGAAGGTGCTGCTCGAAAACCTGCTGCGCTTCGAAGACGGCCAGTCGGTCACCAAGGAGCATATCCTCGCTGTTGCCGAATGGCTGAATAATAAGGGTGCGGTCGAAAACGAAATCGCCTACCGCCCGGCGCGCGTGCTGATGCAGGACTTCACCGGCGTTCCCGCCGTCGTCGATCTTGCCGCGATGCGCGACGCGATGGTGTCGCTCGGCGGCGATCCCGAGAAGATCAACCCGCTCGTTCCCGTCGATCTCGTCATCGACCACTCGGTCATCGTCGACGAATTCGGCACGCCGCAGGCTTTCGCCAGGAATGTCGAGCTGGAATACCAGCGCAACGGCGAGCGCTACCGCTTTCTGAAATGGGGCCAGCAGGCCTTCAAGAATTTCCGCGTCGTGCCTCCCGGCACCGGCATCTGTCATCAGGTCAATCTCGAATATCTCGGCCAGACCGTCTGGACCAAGGAAGAGGACGGCGAGACGATCGCCTATCCGGATACTTGCGTCGGCACCGACAGCCACACGACGATGATCAACGGTCTCGGCGTGCTCGGCTGGGGTGTGGGTGGTATCGAAGCTGAGGCGGCGATGCTCGGCCAGCCGGTCTCGATGCTGTTGCCCGAAGTCATCGGCTTCAAGCTGATCGGCAAGCTCAAGGAAGGCGTCACGGCGACCGACCTCGTCCTCACCGTCGTGCAGATGCTGCGCAAGAAGGGCGTCGTTTCGAAGTTCGTCGAATTCTTCGGCCCCGGCATGGACAATATGCCGCTCGCCGACCGCGCGACGATCGGCAATATGGGTCCGGAATACGGCGCCACCTGCGGCTTCTTCCCGGTCGATGGCGAGACTATCAACTACCTCACCGTGTCCGGCCGCACGCATGACCGGATCGCTCTCGTCGAGGCCTATTCGAAGGCCCAGGGCATGTGGCGTGATGGCGACGGTTCAGATCTCGTCTTCACCGATACGCTGGAACTCGATCTTGGCGACGTGGTGCCGTCGATGGCCGGCCCGAAGCGTCCGGAAGGCCGCATCTCGCTCGAGAACATCGCGACCGGCTTTGCCGGCTCGATGGATGCCGATTACAAGAAGCCGGGCCAGCTCAACAACCGCTACGCCGTCGAAGGCACGGATTTCGATCTCGGCCATGGCGACGTGGCGATCGCTGCCATCACCTCGTGCACCAACACTTCCAATCCGTCGGTACTGATCGCTGCCGGGCTTCTGGCTCGCAACGCCGTAGCCAAGGGCCTGAAGACGAAGCCCTGGGTGAAGACCTCGCTGGCACCGGGATCGCAAGTCGTCGGCGAATATCTTGCCACGTCAGGCCTGCAAGCCGATCTCGACAAGCTCGGCTTCAACCTCGTCGGCTTCGGCTGCACCACCTGCATCGGCAATTCCGGCCCGCTGCCGGCGCCGATCTCGAAGACGATCAACGACAAGGGCCTGATCGTTTCCGGCGTCCTTTCCGGCAACCGCAACTTCGAAGGCCGCATTTCGCCCGACGTGCAGGCGAACTACCTGGCTTCGCCGCCGCTCGTCGTCGCCTATGCGCTCGCCGGTACGGTGCAGATGGATCTGACCAAGGAGCCGATCGGCGAAGACCAGAACGGCAATCCGGTTTATCTCAAGGATATCTGGCCGACCTCGCACGAGGTGCAGGAGTTCATCCAGAAATACGTGACCCGCGAACTTTACGAAAGCAAGTATGCCGACGTCTTCAAGGGCGACGTCAACTGGCAGGCAGTTCAGGTTCCTCCGGGCCAGACCTATGCCTGGGACGACGATTCGACCTATGTCCAGAACCCGCCCTACTTCGTCGGCATGGGCAAGAAGGGCACCGGCATCGCCGATATCAAGGGCGCCCGCGTCCTTGGCCTGTTCGGCGACAAGATCACCACCGACCACATTTCGCCGGCCGGTTCGATCAAAGCGGCATCCCCTGCAGGTGCCTATCTGCTCGGCCATGAGGTCGCCGTTGCCGACTTCAACCAGTACGGCACACGCCGCGGCAACCATGAAGTGATGATGCGCGGCACCTTCGCCAATATCCGCATCCGCAACCATATGCTCGGCCCGAACGGCAAGGAAGGTGGCTACACCATCCACTACCCGTCGAAGGAAGAGACCTCGATCTACGACGCGGCGATGCAGTACAAGGCCGAAGGCGTGCCGCTCGTCATCTTCGCCGGTGTCGAATATGGCAACGGCTCCTCGCGCGACTGGGCTGCCAAGGGCACCAATTTGCTCGGCGTCAAGGCTGTCGTCGCCCAGTCCTTCGAGCGTATCCATCGCTCGAACCTGGTCGGCATGGGCATCATTCCTTTCGTCTTCGAAGAGGGTACGACCTGGCAGAGCCTCGGCCTGAAGGGCGACGAGCTCGTCACCATCGAGGGCTTGGAAAAGATCAAGCCGCGCGAGAAGAAGATCGCCAAGATCACCTATGGCGACGGCACTGTGAAGGAAGTTCCGCTGCTGTCGCGCGTCGATACGCTCGACGAGGTGGTCTACCTCAACAATGGCGGCATCCTGCAGACGGTTCTGCGCGATCTCGCTGCCTGATTGTTAAGAGCTTCATAATATGATGATGGCCGCCGGAGAGCATTTTCCGGCGGCTTTTCTTTGCGGCGACGGTATTTGAGGGACCTCACGATGATTTGTTTTATGCGGGTTCCGGTTGCGCTGCGTCTCACCCGTTCGTGACTTTTCGTTTGGATCCGGAAGGATTATTCGTACGTTCATATGTCAGGGCCTCCGGTCGAACACGCCGTCGGCGCTGAAAAAGAGGTGCAGGTGAATGTCCCCCCGTTTTCTGATTCCGCTGATCGCCGGCGTTGTTCTCTCAGGCCCGCTTCAGGCCGAAGACGGCACGCCGAAAGGTGTCGTCGAACTGTTTACGGCGCAGGGCTGCTCCTCCTGTCCTCCCGCGGATGCTGCTTTCCGTAAGCTGGTGAGCCAGGGCGATGTCATCGCGCTCGCCTATCATGTCGATTACTGGAACTATCTCGGCTGGGCCGATACGCTGAGCTCGAAGGAAAACACCGAGCGGCAATATGGCTATGCGAGGACAATGGGCCGCAGCAACGTCTACACGCCGCAGGCCATCGTCAACGGGCGCGGTCATCTGGCCGGCGCCGATCTCAACGGTATCAACGGCAAGCTCGATACCTATAGCGGCGAAGGCAACGGGCTGACCGTCCCCATCAGCGCGTCGATGCGCGGCGACGAGCTGGAGATCAAGATCGGCGCGGGACAGGGCAAAGCCAATGTCGTGATGGTGTATTTCGACAAGGAAAAGACCATCGACGTCGAAAAGGGCGAGAACAGCGGAAAGAAGATTTCCTATCTGCACAGCGTCACCAATGTCGAAACCGTCGGCATGTGGGACGGCAAGGCGACCAGTCTGACGCTGCCAGCCAGTGTCCTGCAGCGGCCGCAGCTCGAGGGCTGCGCGATCCTGCTGCAATCGGCGACCGACAACGGCGATCCGGCTGCGATCCTTGGGGCGACCGTGGTGATGGCTGGAAAAAACATCTGAGATTTCATCCGCTTGCGGATGAAGTACCGGGCGGCCCGGCCGAGCGTATTCGGGGCTGGGGTTAAGGTCGATACGCTCCGCCGGGCCCTTTGGCGCGCTGGCGCCAAACCGGGATTCATAATTCTCCTGCAAATGAGGCGCTGTTTTGACTGAAATGCGGCGCTACCGAGAAAGCGACAACGCTATTATGCGCATCGGACGATGCGCCGATTCAAAGTGCTACGGCATCCTTGCGCGTCCAACGCGCGGCGCTGGAGTGCGGCCGAATGTGACGGCCGGCACTCTTGCAATTTGCGGCGGCTCGGGCACACTGTCACTCTCCTGTCACATGCAGAGGCCTCGGAGACTGAATGACAGATCAGCCGGATTTGCGACACGGCGAAAGCCGTTCCGTCGACAATAGTTCCTCAGTCGTCGTCGATCTCAGGGAATACAAGCAAAGCAAAGATCCACTTCCGGTGACCTTTCATCGGCGCGAACTGGATGCGATCCTCTGGATCTACGGCCGTATGGTCGGTGACGGCGAATGGCGCGACTACGCCATCGATCATCTGAAAGACAGGGCGGTATTTTCCGTCTTCAAACGCTCCGGTGAAATGCCGCTCTTCCGCGTCGAGAAAAATCCCAAGCTTGCCGCCAAGCAGGGCGCCTATTCGGTGATCAACGTCCACGGCACCATTCTGAAGCGCGGTCACGAGTTGAACCAGGTGTTGAAGGTGTTCGACAAGGCGCTGAAGCTGGTCGATAAGTAAGCCGAAACACTTTTTCTGCATGTCGTTATCCCGGAACCGCTGCACACTTCCGGGCGACATGCATCAGCCGGCAAACAGCGTGCCGGGATAGATGGACGGATCCGGATCGGTCGTCATACCCTCGCCGAGGACGCGCTGCATGAGCATCGTATCCAGCCAGCGGCCATGCTTGTAGCCGGCCCCCCGCATCAGGCCGACCTCCACGAAGCCCGCCTTGAGATGAAGCGCGATCGAGGCGGGGCTGGCGCCGCCGATGACCGCGATCATCTGACGAAAACCGAGACCGGTGCAGCGGTCGATCAGCTCGGTCATCAATGCTTTGCCGATGCCGCGGCCGCGGGCTTCGGGCGCCAGATAGATCGAATCCTCGACTATCCAGCGATAGGCCGGGCGGACGCGAAAGGCCGAGGCATAGGCGTAGCCGAGCAGGTTTCCGTCAGCATCGGCTGCGGCGATATAGGGATATTGCTGGCCGACGATCGCCGCAAACCGCTGCGCCATCTCAGCCTCGGACGGCGGCGTGATCTCATAGCTCGACGTGCCGTTCAGGACGGATTCGCGATAGATTTCGGCGATGGCGGGGATATCGGCTTCGGAAGCATTGCGCAGGAGGAGGGACATTTCGGCGGCAGGTCCATCGGAGGGCAAGGTCTCTCCTAAACCATTCCGCGAAAGCCGGCGCAACAAAAAAGGCGGCCGAAGCCGCCTTTTCGATCTCAGTCTGTCCTGCTTATTTACGGTTGCCCATGAACTGGAGCAGGAACATGAAGAGGTTGATGAAGTCGAGATAGAGCGTCAGCGCACCCATGATCGCCTTGCGGCCGGCCACGGCGACGTCATCGGCTTCCAGGTACAATTCCTTGATCCGCTGCGTGTCGTAGGCGGTAAGGCCTGCGAAGATCAGGACGCCGATCGCGGAGATCGCGAACTGCAGCGCGGACGACGCCAGGAAGATGTTGACGATTGAAGCGATGATCAGGCCAAAAAGCCCCATGATCAGGAACGAGCCCATCGCCGACAGGTTACGCTTCGTGGTGTAGCCGTAAAGCGACAGCGCGCCGAAGGAGGCGGCGGTGACGAAGAAGGTCTGAACGACGCTCTGGCCGGTGTAGACCAGGAAGATCGACGAGAGCGACAGGCCGACAAGTGCGGCATAGACCCAGAAAGTCGTCTGGGCGGCGGCCACGCTCATGCTGTTAATGCGGAAGCTCAGGAAGAAGACGGCCGCAAGAGGCGCAAGGATGACGACCCAGCGCAAAGGCGACTGGAACAGCAGCACGCCGAACTGGGTGAGCTGGCCGTCCTGAACAGCGAAGTTGAATCCGAGATATGCGGCCACGCCGGTGATCGCCAGACCCAGCGCCATCAGGTTGTAAACCTTGAGCATATAAGTGCGCAGGCCTTGATCAATCATCTCGCCGGTCTGCGCGCGGCTTTGATAGTTACGAAGGTCAGCCATAGTTTCCTCTTACAAGCTCCGATGGAAATACGGTGTCGGGTTTTCGACCCGGGCGCCGCTGCGGAGCTCCAGCATGCCTGCAGACAATATGAGGCTTTCGCCGATCGCAAACAAGAGGCTTGCAAAGGCTCGGTCGGTTAAATCGCCGTAAGGTGAAGGGTTTGGGCGTCGCTATCCGGTCAGAGTTCGCGCAGGACGGGCGCCGCCTTCTGTCCGAGGATCCGCCAGGTGCCGATGAGGCCGATGCCGACGGTGAGGACGAGCGCGGTCACCAGCGTCAGCCCCGCCACATCGGGCAGGAAGGTCGAGGGCAGGCGCATGATGCGGGCGACGATGAACCAGGCGGCAACGCCGCCGGCGATCAACGCGAAGATTGCGGTTGCCAGCCCGAGGATCAGATATTCGTAGCTGAAGGCGCGGATCAGCATGGCGCGGGTGGCGCCAAGCGTCTTCAGCACCACCGCGTCGTGGGTGCGCGCCCGGTTTCCGGCGGCAAGCGCGCCGGCCAAGACGAGGATCGAGGCGATGAGAGCAACGGAGGCGGCGGCGCGAATTGCGGTCGCAAGCTCGCCGACCAGCTGGTTGACGATATCGATCGCGTCCTTGACGCGGACGCTGGTGATCGTCGGATAGGTGTTGGTGACGGATTTCAGGATCGCCGCATCTTCGGCCGGTGTCGAGGAGGGATCAGTGAGGGTCGCCAGCCAGGCATGCGGGGCGCCGCGGAAGGTGTTCGGCGAGAAAACCATGACGAAGTTGATCGACAGCGATTCCCATTGGACGCGGCGCAGATTGGCGATTTTCGCGGTAATATTGCGGCCGAGCACGTTGACGGTGATCTTATCGCCGATCTTCAGGCCGAGTTCATGCGCCTCTTCCGACGAGAAGGAGACGAGCGGCTCGCCGCTGTAATCCTTGCCCCACCAGTTACCTTCCGTGAGGGCGGCATTCTCCGGCAGGGTGTCGGCATAGGTGATGCCGCGATCGCCGTTCAGCACCCAGCGGCCGGCGGCCGGCACGTCCAACTTGGTGACATCTTCGCCGTTGAAGGCGACGATCCGGCCGCGCAGCATCGGCACTTCAACGAGCTTGCCCTGCGGCGCCTGCGCCTTGACGAGATCGCGGAAGGCGTCGACCTCGGCGCTCTGGATATCGACGAAAAAGAAGTTCGGCGCGCCTTCGTTCATGCGGCCGGTCAGCTGCCGACGCAGGTTGCCGTCGATCAAGGTCAGCGTCACCAGCAAAGCCAGGCCGAGGCCGAGCGAGAGCACGACCGAGGGCGTCAGCGCGCCGGGGCGATGGATGTTGCCGATTGCCAGCCGCAATGCCGGCGAGTTGACGCGCGGGCTGCGGCGCGCAAGCCAGGCGATCAGCGCGGCGACAAGGCGAAGGGCGACGAAGGCAAAGACGATCGCGCCGACGAAGACGACGGCGATGAAGCGGTCATAGGCGGTGACGATGGCAAGGCCGGCAAGGGCGGCCATGAACAGCGCGGCCAGCAGGATGTAGGGCCAGGAGGGCAGGCGGCGGGCCTCGAAACCCTGCTCGCGGAAGAGTGCCGTCGCAGGCACTTCGCGGGCGTGGCCGAGCGGCAGGATGGCGAAGGCGAGTGTCGTCAGGATGCCGAAGAGCGTGGCAAGCAGCAGGGCGCCGGGATAAAGGGTCGGCGCAGTCGAGACCGGCAGGAACTGCGCCAGGAACTGCGCGGCGAAGATCGGCGACAGGGCGCCGATGACGAGGCCGATCAGGATGCCGCCAAGCGCGATGATGGCGATCTGGAAGAGATAGATCAACACGACGACCTGCGCCGGCGCACCCAGACATTTGAAGGTGGCGATGGTGGTGCGTTTGGAATCGAGAAAGGCGCGCACGGCATTGGCGACACCGACGCCGCCGACGATCAGCGCGGTCAGGCCGACCAGCGTCAGGAACTGCGAGAAACGGGTGATGTTTTCGGTGAGCGAGGGTGCGGCGCGGTCGCTGGTGCGAACAGCCCAGCCGGCGGAGGGGAATTCCTTGGTGGCGCGCGCCTGAATGCCCGACATCGCGCCCTTGTCTTCCAGCCGGATCTTGTAGGCATGTTCGACTAGGCTTCCCGTCTGGATCAGCCCGGAGGCTGCGAGCGCCCGGCGGCTGACGAGCAGGCGCGGCGCAAAGCCAAAACCCTCCGACAATGCATCCGGCTCGGTTTTCACCGTGCCGGTGATGCTGAGCTTGACGGTGCCGAGCAGCAATTCGTCGCCGACCGCAAGCCCGAGCCGATCGAGAAGCAATGGGGCTGCGACCGCACCATAGGTGCCGCCTTGGCCTGAAAGCAGGGCTGCGAGCGGATAGTCCGGCTCGGCCACGAAGCGGCCGTAGAGCGGGTAGGCGTCATCGACGGCCTTGACCTCGACCAGCGCCTGATCGGAACCGTCAGGCTTGCGGGCCATCGAGCGCAGGCCCGTCGAGACCGAAACGGTGCCGAGGCCGTCGAGGAAGCCCATTTCCTCGGGCGTCGCCTCGCGATTGTTGAGCTCGAAACGCACGTCGCCGGCCAGCAGCTCCTGCCCCTGCGAAGCGATCGTGTCGGTGATCGACTGCGACACGGAATTGACCGCGGCGATCGCACCCGTGCCGAGGGCGATACAGGCGAGGAAGATGTAGAAGCCGCGAATGCCGCCGCGCAGCTCGCGGAGCGCCAGGCGAAAAGCGAGCGAGACGCGCGGCGTGATGATCCTCATGCGATCGCCGCCTCGTTGTGGCGGGCGGCGCTGTCGCCTTCGATCCTGCCGGAGCGGACGCGGATCTGGCGCGAGCAGCGGTTTGCGAGCGAGACGTCATGGGTGACGAGCAACAGGGTCATGCCGCGTTCGGCCTGCTTGGAGAACAGCAGGTCGGCGATCTGGCGACCGGTCTCGGTGTCGAGATTGCCTGTGGGTTCATCGGCGATCAGCAGGGCCGGAGAGGGGGCAAGCGCCCTGGCGATCGCCACGCGCTGCTGTTCGCCGCCGGAAAGCTGGCCGGGATAATGGTTCAGCCGTTCACCGAGGCCGACCGATTTCAGCTCGCGATGGGCGATCTCGAAAGCGTTGCCGACATTGGCGAGTTCCAGCGGCACGGCAACGTTTTCCAGCGCCGTCATGTTGGCGATCAGGTGGAAGGACTGGAAGACGATACCGATGTTGCGGCCGCGGAAATCGGCGACCTGATCCTCGCTCAGCGTATGAAGCGGCGTGCCGTTGATGTTGATTTCGCCGCTGTCGAGTTTCTCCAGCCCGGCAAGCACCATCAGCAGGGTCGATTTGCCGGAACCGGACGGGCCGACGATGCCGACGGATTCGCCGGCGGAGACATCGAGATCGATGCCCTTCAGCACATGCACGGAGGCGGCTGCACTGCCGAGGGTCAGATCGGCGCCCTTCAACTCGATGATGGTTTTTGCCAACAGAAATCGCCCTATATAAATCCATAATCGAATGGCCGCATAACAGCACTTCGCCAATCTAGGGAAGCCAGAATGAGATTTAAAGTTGCCGCGCTTCAATTCACCGTCATTGCCGTCTCGCTGGTCTTTGCCGTTGCAGCGGATGCCCGAACGATCAATCTCGTTGGTTTCGGGGACAGTTTGATGGCGGGCTACCAGCTGCCGCCCGGCGACGGCTTTCCGGAAAAGCTGCAGGCGGCCCTGAAGGCGAAGGGGCTCGACGTCGCCGTTGCCAATGCCGGGGTCTCCGGCGACACGACGTCAGGGGGGCTTGCTCGCATCGACTGGTCGATACCTGACGGCACCGATGGCGTCATATTGGAGCTTGGCGCCAATGATGCGTTGCGCGGCATCCCGCCTGAGGAAAGCGAGAAGAATCTCGATCAGATGATTGCTCGGCTAAAGGATCGCGGGATTGCCGTTTTGCTTGCCGGCATAATGGCGCCGCCGAACATGGGGGCGGATTATGCGGCGCGGTTCAATCCGATTTACCAGAGGCTTTCGGAAAAACACGGACTTCCGCTCTACGCGTTCTTTCTCGACGGTGTCGCGCTGGATCCAGGGCTTAAACTCGAAGACGGCATGCATCCGAATACGAGAGGTGTCGAGATCATGGTCGGGAAGATGGAGCCCGCCGTCACAAATTTCGTCGAAGCGATTTCTTCTGTGAAGAAATAGGGGCTTGCGCGGTCGTTGATTGCGTGATTCCGTGTGAGCATCTGCAAAAGATTCGGGGAGTGCTCGTTATGCCGAGACTTTTTACCGCCCTCGAAATTCCGCGCAATGCGGCGATGAGCCTTTCATTGCTGCGCGGTGGCCTCCCCGGAGCACGATGGATCGATGTGGAGAATTACCACATCACCCTGCGCTTCATCGGTGATGTTGACGGCCGCACGGCTGATGAAATCGTAGAACGACTCGACCGGATCGACCGGCCGGAATTCCAGTTCCGGCTCGAAGGCATCGGTTCCTTCGGTTCGAAGAAACCGCATTCGGTCTGGGCCGGTGTTTCGCAATCGCCTGAAATGCATGCGCTGCAGGGTGAGATCGAGCGCATCTGCCAGCGTATCGGCCTGCCGCCGGATCCGCGCAAATTCATGCCGCATGTGACGCTGGCGCGGCTTAAATCGTCGCGGCTCGACGATGTCGTGCAATATCTGGCGGGACGCGGCAACTTCCACACCGCAAGTTTCACCGCGCCGCGCTTCGTGCTGCTTTCGTCGCGCGAATCGGTCGGCGGGGGGCCTTACCTCACCGAGGAAGTGTTCCCTCTGCACGAGGCGCGCTCGACGCCTAGCGTTTCGAGCAGGCTGCTGCAGCCGGTCAAGAGCCTGGTATAGACCAGCTCGAAACCTTCCGGGCCGCCATAATAGGGATCGGGAATATCCTCTCCCGTTCCAAGCGCGGTATCGCCGAAAAGACGGATGGTTGCCTCAGGCCGGCGCGATCTTTTCGAGCGCCGCCACATTATCGCGGTCCATGGCCAGGATCAGATCGAAATCCCTGAAATCGCTGGAGCGGATTCGGCGGGCGCGTTGCCCGGATATATCGATCCCGTGGCTTTTCGCCGTGGCGATCGACCGCCGGTCAGGCGGCTCGCCTTCATGCCAGCCGCCGGTTCCGGCGGAATCGATCGTGAAGCGGCCACTCAAATCCGCCTCGGCGGCGACGTGGCTGAAAATTCCCTCCGCCAGAGCATGATGCCGAAAAGTGTAAGCGGTTTTCGGACGACATCATGCTCTAACTCTTTAATGTAGAACAGGATTCAGATTTTAGGCCGACCCGGCCTAAAATCATCCTGTTCTAGCGGAGAACGGCATATATTGCCCATGCAAACGAAGAGGATGCTGATGCGTTTCATCGGTAGACCTGTCGGACACACAGGAGGAGCATGGCATGAAAATGGAAAGACTGGAACGGACGGCGGTCGAGGCGCAACTGGCGGGGCTTGCGGGCTGGGCGCTCAATGATGCGGCCTCTTCGATATCGAAGAGCTTCAAGTTTGCAAATTTTATCGAGGCTTTCGGCTTCATGACGGAGACGGCGATCACGGCCGAGAAGCTCAACCACCATCCTGAATGGTTCAACGTCTATTCCAGGGTGGATGTGACGCTGAACACGCATGATGCCGGCGGACTGACGGAGCTGGATTTCAAGCTCGCCAAGGCGATGGAGAAGGTTGCGTCGCGACGCGGCGTTTGAAAGCGGGGCCGATTGAAAGGGGTCGATTGAAAGAGTGGGCGCCATCACCATATGTTCGCTTGGACGAAAGGAGGCAGGGATGAACGACGTCAAATTCGGGGAAATCCTGTTGCCAGGCGACGAGGACACCCAGAGCCGACGGGAAAAGACCATACGGCAGAAATTCTGGCCGACTTTCCGGCGGGCTGTGCGGCAAATTCCGTTCTCACGCGATGTCGTCGCCGGTTTCTACTGCGCGCTCGATCCGCAGACGCCGACGAAGGTGCGCGGCGTGCTGCTCGCAGCGCTTGCCTATTTCGTCATGCCGATCGACATAATCCCGGATGTTTTCGCCGTCATCGGCTTTTCCGACGACATCGCCGTGCTCTCGGCGGCCTTCGCCATGGTGCGTGGCCATATCCGCCCGGGCCACTACGAGGCGGCCGACCGCGTTCTGGCCGACCGGACCGAAGAAACGATGAAGACGATCTAAGCCATCTCGCGTTCCAGCACCTTGCGGAGCTTGCCGAAGGCAAGCCGGATTCGCGACTTCACCGTGCCGAGCGGCAGCCCGGTCGCTTCGGCGATTTCCGAGTGCGATTGACCGAGGAAGAAGGCGGCGCGCAGCATATCGCGCTGCTCCTCCGGCAATTGGCCGACGGCGGCGCGTATCCTGGCGTCGCGATCGTCGTTGGCGACGATTTCCTCCGCGCCGATTTCGGCCGGCGGCTGCAGAGCCGGATCGGTTTCATCGAAGATGCGGGTATTGACGCGGCGCTGCATGTCGATGCGGCGATTGCGGGCAATGCGGAAAAGCCAGGTCGAGAGCGAAGATCGCGTGGCATCGTAGAGATCTGCCTTGTGCCAGAGCACGATCATGGTCTCCTGAACCAGTTCCTCGGCCTCGCCTGAGGTCATCTTCTGGCGCATCAGCCAGGCTTTCAGCCGGGGTGCGAAATAGTCGAACAGGATGGAAAAGGCCTGCTGGTCGCGACCTCTGGCGACGGCCTTTGCAAGGGCAGCGAAACGCTGTCTTTCCTCGGCATCCATGTCCCCTCACCAGCCCCCCTGCGCAATAAATTCGTATCGGATTTCCAAGTCTTAATGAGGTACAACGGATTTGGGAAAGGTCAAACTCTTGCCTGAATCTTTGTGTCTTAAATTCAGCGGAACGGACGGCCAGTACCATCGGGACACGGTGTTGCAGCCGATACCGTCAAAGGGTCGAAAATTGACACTCGAGCTGAAATGACACAGGCACATACAAATCGCGGCTATTGTTGACCATTTGGTAACCTGAATTAAGTCAAAATAAAGCAGATCGTGATTATGCGGCGCCCGCTATGATCGCTTCGGGCCTTGATCGCAAGAACCGGCAGGAATCCATGTTTGTAAAAAGTATCGTATCCGCTCTCGCACTCACCCTTGTTATGGCCGGAGTTGCGGCAGCGCAACAGGCCGCCGCGCCGAACCGCATCCAGCAGTTCCAGGCATGGGGCGCCTACTCCTACAAGTCGGGCAATAGCACCGTGTGCTATGTGCTGTCCGTTCCGACGGCAAAGCAGCCGGCAAGCGTTGACCACGGCGACAACTTCTTCATCGTCTCGCAGCGTCCGGGCCAGAACATCTCCTACGAACCGCAGGCGATGATGGGCTACACGGTGAAGGAAAATTCGAAGATCAACGTCGTCATCGACAACAAGACCTTCGTGATGTTCACCAAGGACAAGGCCGGCTGGGTCGAGAATGCGGCGCAGGAGCCAGCCCTCGTCGCGGCGATGAAGACCGGTCATTCGATGACGGTGAATGCCGTTTCGCGCAAGGGCACCGGCACCTCCTACAGCTATTCGCTCTCCGGCATCTCGGCTGCGCTGAAGCAGATCGAAAGCTGCAAGTAAGCAGCCTTTCCCACCGCAGAATTTCGAGAGGGGCCGGCCTTGCGCCGGCCCCTCTCGATTCCATCTAAAGCGCAGCGGGATCTTTCAGATTCGCTTTCCACGCTTTAGGTCTTTGGTTTCCACATGTCGTTGTCGCAAAACCGCCGCACAGTTTTGCGCGACACGCTATGTAGTGACGGGCGGGCAAAATGATGCTAAAGCCGGCCCAACAGCGGATAGATCGCGATCAGTCGCCGTTCCGCCATTCAATTTTTGCCGATCTGCCGTCATGCGTCCGCAAGTCTTCCGGTTCACCCTGAAGCATGCGGGCTCGCAGGGGCAGGACATGTTTGAATTCGGGATGAATGCTTATGTCCGTCATGGATGCGATCGTTGTTAGCAAGCCGCAGGCGCACACCTCCGCCAGCCTCGAAAAGCCGTCTCTGATCGGGCTGTCGCGCGAGGAGATGGGGGCGGTACTCCGGGAAACGGGAGTGGCTGAGAAGCAGATCAAGATGCGCGTCGCGCAGCTCTGGAACTGGATCTATGTGCGCGGCGTCTCCGATTTCGACCATATGACGAATGTCGCCAAGGATATGCGGGAGATGCTGAAGCAGCATTTCACTATCGAACGTCCGGAGATCGTCGAGGAACAGGTCTCGAACGACGGCACGCGCAAATGGCTGCTGCGTTTTCCCCCGCGGGGCGCGGGGCGCCCCGTCGAGATCGAAGCCGTCTATATTCCGGAAGAGGGCCGCGGCACGCTCTGTCTTTCCAGCCAGGTCGGCTGCACGCTTACCTGTTCCTTCTGTCATACCGGGACACAGCGGCTGGTGCGGAACCTGACGGCAGAGGAAATTCTGTCACAGCTGCTGCTTGCCCGTGACCGGCTCGGCGACTTCCCGGATCGTCAAGCGCCGCAGGGAACGATCATGCCTGCCGAGGGCCGCAAGGTCAGCAACATCGTGATGATGGGCATGGGTGAGCCGCTCTACAACTTCGACGCCGTCAAACAGGCATTGCTGATCGCCACGGATGGCGACGGCCTGTCGCTGTCCAGGCGCCGAGTGACGCTTTCCACCTCCGGTGTCGTGCCGGAGATCTTCCGCACCGGCGATGAGATCGGCGTCATGCTGGCGATCTCGCTGCATGCGGTGCGCGACGATTTGCGCGACATTCTCGTGCCGATCAACAAGAAGTACCCGCTGAAGGAGCTGATCGAAGCCTGCCGAACCTATCCGGGCCTTTCGAACGCACGGCGGATCACCTTCGAATATGTGATGCTGAAGGATGTCAACGACAGCCTGGAAGATGCCAAGGGGCTGATCAAGCTCTTGAAAGGCGTGCCGGCGAAGATCAACCTCATTCCATTCAATCCCTGGCCCGGCACCAATTACCAGTGTTCCGACTGGGAACAGATCGAGAAGTTCGCCGATTTCATCAATTCGGCGGGTTACGCCTCGCCGATCCGCACGCCGCGCGGCCGCGACATTCTTGCCGCCTGCGGCCAGCTGAAATCGGACTCCGAACGTATGCGCAAGACCGAGCGCCTGGCCTTCGAGGCGATGATGATTGCCAATCACGGCGCCGACGACTGATCAGCAGGTTTGATCCTTGCTACAATTCTCCGCGATTGATTTCAGGGCGCCCCTTTCCTAAAACTGGCGCCAAAATCAATCAGGAGGATACAAATGCGCTCGATTTTACTCGCTCTTGCCGCCAGTTTGGCCCTTTCCCTGCCCGCAAAGGCTGACAATGTGACCGTTGCCGTGACGGCGATCGTCGAACATCCGGCGCTGGATGCAGCCCGGAAGGGTGTTCTCGATGCGCTGACGGCCGCCGGCTACAAAGAGGGCGAGAACCTGAAATTCGTCTTCGAGTCGGCGCAGGGCAATCCGGCGACGGCAGCCCAGATTGCCCGCCAGTTCGCCGGCGACGAGCCGAATGTCATCGTGCCGATCTCCACGCCATCGGCCCAGGCGGTCGTCTCCTCGACGCGCGATATCCCGGTCGTCTTCACGGCCGTGTCGGATCCGCTCGGCGCCCAGCTCGTCAAGAATATGGACAAGCCCGGCGGCAACGTCACCGGCCTTTCCGACATGTCGCCGGTCGCCGAGCACATCGCGCTGATCAAGGAAATCCTGCCTGATGTGAAAACCATCGGCTATCTCTACAATTCCGGCGAGGCGAACTCCGTTTCGCTGCTGGCGGTGCTGAAGACCGAAGCCGAAAAGGCCGGCCTGAAGGTTGTGGAATCGGCCGCCACCAAGTCGGCAGAGGTTCAGGGTGCGGCACGCGCGCTCGTCGGCCGCGCCGATGTGATCTACATCCCAACCGACAACACCATCATCTCGGCGCTCGAAGGCGCCGTCGCGGTTGCCGAGGAGAGCAAGCTGCCGCTCTTCACCGCCGATACGGATTCGGTTTCGCGCGGGTCGATCGCCGCCCTCGGCTTCAACTATTACGATGTCGGCAAGCAGACGGGCGAAATCGTCGTGCGGGTGCTGAAGGGCGAAAACCCCGGTGATATTGCGGTCAAGACCGCCGCCGGCAGCGATCTCGTCGTCAACAAGGCTGCTGCGGCCAAGATGGGCGTCACCCTGCCGCAGAGCGTGCTTTCCCGCGCCACTAAAGTCATCGAATAAGCAACGCGGCTGCTGCCATCGGTCAAGTTTTACAGCCGCTCTCGTTCCACACGAGAGTGGCTGATGCTATTGGAAGCTTGAATGTTTCGCACGCATGCGAAACGGAAACGGAAGAAAAGGGGCGGAAGCCTTGAGCCAAATCGCATTCTGGGGGGCCGTCGAGCTCGGCCTGGTCTATTCCTTCGTCGCTCTCGGCGTCTATCTCGCTTTCCGTGTTCTGGACTTTCCCGACCTGACGGTCGACGGCTCCTTTCCGCTCGGCGCGGCGGTGACGGCGGTGCTGATCATCGCTGGTCTCAACGCCTGGCTTGCGGCCTTGGTCGCGATGGCGGCCGGTGCGGGTGCGGGCATGGTAACGGCGCTGCTCAACGTGCGCTTCAAGATCCTCAACCTGCTTGCCTCGATCCTGACGATGATTGCGCTGTTTTCCGTCAATCTGCGCGTGATGGGCAAACCCAATGTCGCCCTCATCAATGCCGACACGATGATCAGCCCATTCTTCGGCCATGATCTTCGCGATTTCTACGTGCGGCCGCTATTCGTCGGCGTTCTCGTCGTCATCGCGCTCATCGTGGTCTGGCGCTTCCTGGAAAGCGATGCCGGGCTGGCGATGCGGGCGACCGGCGCCAATGCGCGGATGGCGCGGGCCCAGGGCGTCGATACCAGCCGGCAGATCTATCTCGGCATGGCGATCTCGAATGCGCTGGTGGCGCTCGGCGGCGCATTGTTTGCCCAGACGAACGGTTTTGCCGACGTCACTTCGGGCGTCGGCACAATCGTCGTCGGTCTCGCCGCGGTCATCATCGGAGAGACTCTGCTCGGGCGCCGCGGGCTGCTGATCGCGTTGATCGGCTGCGTGCTCGGCTCGATCCTCTATCGCATCGCGATCCAGCTGGCGCTATCCAGCGACGTCATCGGCCTGCAGGCATCCGACCTCAATTTCGTGACGGCGGTATTGGTGACCGTGGCGCTCATCCTGCCCCGTCTTCGCGGAGGTGCCGCATCGTGATCAGCGTCAAGGACATCAAGGTTGTTTTCGGGCGCGGCACGCCGCTGCAGAAGCAGGCGCTGAACGGCGTCAGCCTGACCATAGAACAAGGCTCCTTCGTCACCGTCATCGGCTCCAACGGCGCCGGCAAATCGACTTTGCTCGGCGTGCTCGCCGGCGATGTCCTGCCGAGCGAGGGGCAGGTGCTGATCGGCAAAAACGAGGTGACGCGCAAGTCGACGGCATCACGCGCCGGTCTGGTTGCGCGTGTGTTCCAGGATCCGCTGACGGGAAGCTGTGGCGCTTTGTCGATCGAGGAAAATCTCGCTTTGGCTGCCAGTCGGGGCAAGAAACGTGGGCTTGCACCGGCGCTCGGCGGTAGCAGGCGCGACTATTTCCGGGAGCGGATCGCCGAACTCAATCTCGGGCTCGAAAACCGGCTGAAGGACCGCATGGATCTGCTCTCCGGCGGGCAGCGCCAGGCCGTTTCGCTCGTCATGGCGACGCTTGCAGGCTCGGAAGTGCTGCTGCTCGACGAACACACGGCAGCGCTCGATCCCGGGATGGCGGAGTTCGTGATGAACCTCACACAGAAGATCGTTACCGAGCGCAAGCTGACGACGATGATGGTGACGCATTCGATGCGTCAGGCGCTGGACTACGGCCACCGCACGATCATGCTGCATGGCGGCGAGATCGTTCTCGACGTGGCGGGCGACAACAGAAAGAACCTGCAGGTCGAGGACCTGATCGCGATGTTCCGCAAGATGCGCGGCCAGACGCTCGATGACGATGCTTTGCTGATCGGATAAACCGACAGCGTGCTGATCGGCAAGCGCCGACGGCGTGCTGATCGGCTAAGGCGACGGCGTGATCGGCTAAGGCCGACCGTGAGCGGATCGTTTCGCGACCGCGGATTGGCTGATCATCTGGCTTGGGTGAGCAGGATCTTCGCCGCGAAGATCGAGAAGACGCCGGCGAAAGTGTAGTCCATGCCGCGCAACACCTTCTTGTTGGTTTGCAGCCAGGAGGCCAGCCAGTCGGCAGCAAAGACGACGCTGGCATTGACCGGCATGCCGATCAGGATGAAGCAAAGCCCGAGGAAAAGCAGCTTCTGCGTGACGGCTGGATCGCCGGCGCTGACGAATTGCGGCAGGAAGGTCATGAAGAAGATAATGACCTTGGGGTTCAGAAGATTGACCCAGAAACCCGACGAGATGTTGGAAAGCGCCGTGCCTTTCTGCTCCTCGACCCTAGCGACGGTGAGCTTCGCGCCAAAGCGGATCGCCTGCACGGCCAGCCAGAGCAGATAGGCGGCACCGCCGGTCTTCAGGATCAGGAAGGCGGTCGGCGAGGCGGTGATCAGCGCCGAAATGCCGAAGGCGACCAGCATGGTGTGAACGACGATGCCAAGGCTGGTGCCGACGACGACGAAGAGAGCCGCCTTCTTGCCCTGGGCCAGCGAACGGCTGATCGACAGCGTCATGTCTGGGCCCGGGGTCGCCGCGAGCAACAGCGTCGCGGCGGCAAAGGCGAGAAGGGTCGACAGGCTGGGCAGGAAATCCATGGCACACTCTGTAAGCCGGAAAGATCCGACGATTTCTTACTCGGCTTCCAGAAAATTACCAATCAAACCTTGGAATAGTATCGATCACTTCTGTTCCAGGAACGCTTTGAATTTGTCGCCGTAGTCCTTGTGCCAGCGCGACAGTGGCGGGCGGTTCTCGACGATGTCGCCGGCAGCCCAGAGCATGCGACGCTCATCGACCGTGCGTGCCACGTCATTGTCAGGGCAGAGGATATAGAAGTCGCCGCGCTCGAGGCTCTCGACCATGAAATCGACGGTCTGCTCCGGTGTCCAGGCGGCAGGCGGTTTTTCGATGTGGCTGCCCTGGGTCAAGCCGGTGAAGACGAAGCCGGGGATGAGAAGGTGCGCGGAGATCTTTCCGCCGCCGATGTTGCGAAGTTCGTGTTCGAGCGCTTCGGTAAAAACTTTCACGCCAGCCTTGGAAATGTTGTAGGCGGGGTTGCCGGGCGGCGTCGTGATGCCCTGCTTCGAGCCGGTGTTGATGATCAGGCCTGGCTCGCCATGCGACAGCATCTTCGGGCCGAAGGTGCGCGTGCCGTTGATGACACCCATCAGGTTGACGGCGAAGATATTGTCCCAGTTCGCCTGCGGGCTGAAGATCGAAGTTTCCGGGCCGATGCCGGCATTGTTCATCAGCACGTGCACGCGGCCGAAACGCTGGAGCACGGCGCGTTCGAGCGCCTCCAGCGAGTCCTTGGCCGCGACGTCGGTCTCGACCGCCATCACATTTTCCTCGCCGGCGATGGCCTTGAGTTCGTCGGCGGAGTTGGCCAGCCGATCACCGCCGAGATCGGCGATGATGACGCTCATGCCGCGTCCGGCGAAATATTTCGCTGCCGCCAGGCCGATGCCGGAAGCGCCGCCGGTGATGACGGCAACATTGGACTTCTTGAAAATGTCTTGAATATTCGTCACGGCTCAGTCTCTCCAGGAGCGTTGTTCGGACGCAGGCGAATATGGGCTCCGCTTTCGCGCTGTCAAACGCTATCGCCGCCGGTGGCGCCGCACTTGCCCTTGCGTCACGCGCCAATCTCGCTAAAAGTGCCGCGACACCGGGTTTTCGCCGGCCTTTTATGCAACGGACCTCATCATCATGGCATCGTACAAAGACGTGAAGAAAGTCGTTCTCGCCTATTCCGGCGGCCTCGACACCTCGATCATCCTGAAGTGGCTGCAGACCGAGCTCGGCGCCGAAGTCGTCACCTTCACCGCCGATCTCGGCCAGGGCGAAGAGCTGGAACCGGCGCGCAAGAAGGCCGAGATGCTCGGCATCAAGGAGATCTACATCGAGGATGTGCGCGAGGAATTCGTGCGCGATTTCGTCTTCCCGATGTTCCGTGCCAATGCCGTCTATGAGGGCGTTTACCTGCTCGGCACGTCGATTGCCCGGCCGTTGATTTCCAAGCATCTGATCGATATCGCCCGCACGACGGGCGCGGATGCGATCGCGCACGGCGCGACCGGCAAGGGCAACGACCAGGTCCGGTTCGAATTGTCCGCCTATGCTTTGAACCCCGACATCAAGATCATCGCGCCGTGGCGCGACTGGGCGTTCAAGAGCCGCACCGACCTGCTTGCCTTCGCCGAGCAGCATCAGATCCCGGTTGCCAAGGACAAGAAAGGCGAGGCGCCGTTCTCCGTCGACGCAAACCTGCTGCATTCCTCCTCCGAGGGCAAGGTGCTCGAGGACCCCTCTCAGGAAGCGCCGGAATATGTGCATATGCGCACCATTTCGCCCGAGGCGGCACCCGACAAGGCAACGGTGATCAAGGTCGGCTTCGAAAAGGGTGACGCGGTTTCGATCAATGGCGTGCGGATGAGCCCGGCGACACTCTTGGCGACACTCAACAATTACGGCCGCGACAACGGCATCGGCCGTCTCGACCTCGTCGAAAACCGTTATGTCGGCATGAAGTCGCGCGGCATCTACGAAACGCCAGGCGGCACAATCCTGCTCTCGGCGCACCGCGCCATCGAATCGATCACGCTCGACCGCGGTGCTGCCCATCTCAAGGACGAGATCATGCCGCGCTACGCCGAGCTGATCTATTACGGCTTCTGGTTCTCGCCGGAGCGCGAGATGCTGCAGGCGCTGATCGACAAGAGCCAGGAGCATGTCGAGGGCGAAGTGACGCTGAAGCTCTACAAGGGCAATGTCATGGTTATCGGCCGCGAAAGCGAAAAGTCGCTCTATTCCGACAAGCTCGTCACCTTCGAGGACGATCAGGGCGCCTACGACCAGAAGGATGCGGCTGGCTTCATCAAGCTCAACGCGCTGCGCCTGCGCACGCTCGCCAAGCGCAACCTCACGAAGTAATCACGCTTCGCCTGCACACCGGATATGGCCCCGCCGGCATCGCCGCGCGGGCTTTTTCGCGGAATGAGGTAGCAAACCAGCAACTCTTAGAGCGTCTGGATGACCGGATTTGCGCAAGGAGCAGTAGTTGGCCCGGGGTGAAGGAATGACCGTTACGGGGCCGACTGCCGACCGTCCGCTGTTAGCATACCCGACGAGAAAACGGACATTCGGGCACTCCGCGCCAAGGTCTGGGAATGGCCCAAAGCCGTCGCTAATCATTGCTCTGCAGGCAATAATTTTGGATGTAAGCCTGTCGGTTGAGCGCCTGCTGTGTTCACTGAGCCTCCAGCATTTCAGCAGCCTTTGTGTATCCGCCGCCCATTCCGTCGAGGAAATGAAGATGAGAGCCCTTGTTGCCGGAAGGTACCAGGCAAGTCATGAGCGCGTGGGACTGCCGGTGTAGCCCAAACCTGATGTCACCACGATTTCTGGCGCGGACAAGCAGAGCTTCGACCACTCCGATCTGTTCGGCCGTGCAATCCAGCGTCAAACGTAGAACGTCGTCGTATCTGCGATAGTCCGAATTCGCGACGACATCGGCCCATGCTGCGCCGCTGAGATAGTCTTCGACGTCCTGCGTGATGACGATGTCGTTAGGTACCGGGTGGGAATGTCGCTCTCCTGTGTCGAAAACCGCCACGATTTGCTTGGCAAGCTTCGCGAACATCGTGGACCTCGAATGGTCGCAGGGTTCCACGAGGAGGGAAAGTATTTCGCCGCTCCGGCTGTGGATCGGTGCCCATTCGCAAGTCAGGCCGCTCAGGTTCGCGGAGGTGTCCGTGACGTTGTCGGCGATCCCATACTTTCCGGATTTGATCTGCCGATCAGCCCAGTTAAGTCCGCCGCCAGCAAACATCGAATAGATAGCAGTTTCGGATGCTGAGAATCGAGCAGTACGGACATCTTTACCCCCTGCACGGATTTCTCTCACCGAGACCAGGCCAGCCCGGAGATCAAGCTGGAAGACGTCGCGGACGTGTCCAACGGTCTGCCGGAGCGCCGCCGTCGCTGTTTCCAGTCTGTCGGGATGGAAGGCGAACGCGGCACCGTCGCCTCGAAACACGAATGGGAAATCGAAGCTGTTCCAGGCGTTCCCCAATGCCGCGATGGCCGATGCGCCCGCGTAATTAACGTCCTTGTAGCGTCCCGCATTCACCGCAGAAGTGGAGTTCACGACATCCGTAATCCCGACAAGCCATTCGTCAGGCAATGGCTGGTAGATCGTCGTGTCAAGCAACTCGGCAAAATCATGATAGGCGTGACGTTTAGTGCTGAATCTGAACATTGCATTTCCTCCAGACATTTCGACGTCGCTGTTTGTGCGGATGGCTTGACAGCTCGATGATTGTTGGGTCTGCCCGTTAAACCGGACAGACCCAAAAGGTCGCGCTTAGATGAGATTGGTGACGACGTCGATATTGCCGTGCGTTGCCTTCGAATAGGGGCAAATGCCGTGGGCGGCATCGAGCAGCTCGCGAGCAATCACCGGGTCGATGCCGGGGACGCTGACATTGAGGCGGGCACTGAGGAAAAAGTTGCCATCGTCATTGTTCAGATCGATTTCAGCGTCGACTGATATCCCGGCAGGGAGCTTGATCTGTTTTCTGGAGGCCACCAGTTCGATGGCTCCCATGTAGCAGGCGGACCAGGCGGCTCCGAACAGGTTTTCGGCGGCAGGATGCGGCTGCTTCATCTTGATGTCCAGAAAGCCATCGGCGCTGCGAGCACCGCCATCGCGGCCATTGGTGTTGTGTGTCTTACCAGTGAAGAGAACCTTGGAGGTCATGGCGAAATTCCTTTTGGTAGCTGTTGATGATTGAGCGTCTGCACCGCTGTGCTGACCAAAGACCTACCTCGCCGAGTCCGGGATCGCACGTTATGCGTTGCTAGCTGTTAATAGCTGCGATTAACGGCACACGAGCACCGCATAAGCGAAGCCCGTCCACACGGGGGGCTCGCAGGCCAACGGATGCTGCTTCCGATAAGCATCGGGCCGTTATCAAGATCTCACAACACCTAACGTGTGAACTCCACGTCCCCAGCGTACCCCTTGAAGCAGCACAGTCGTGCAGACGTTCAACCTGTTTCCAAGGAGAATGATCATGACCGCTATCAAGACTGACGTTATCGACGAGGATCGCCGTCGCCTTCTGGCTGCTGCAGCGTCCGGCATTGCTGCCCTGGGCATCGCAAGTTTGCTTCCCGCGGGTTCGACTGCCGCAACGGAATCCGATGCCATCCGCCCGTTCCGGGTGAACGTTCCAGAGGCTGATCTCGCCGACCTTCGCTATCGCCTTGCTCACACCCGCCTCCCCGAAAAGGAGACAGTCAGCGATTTCTCCCAGGGTGTACCGCTCAAAACCACCAAGCAGTTGCTCGATCACTGGCAGAACAAATACGACTGGCGCAAGGTCGAAGCCCGGATCAATGCCGTGCCGAATTTCATCACCGAGATCGATGGGCTGGACATCCATTTCATCCATGTTCGTTCCAAGCACGAGAACGCGCTTCCTCTGATCGTGACCCACGGATGGCCGGGCTCGATCATTGAGCAATTGAAGATCATCGGGCCGCTCACCGACCCGACAGCCTACGGTGGCAGTGCCTCGGATGCATTTCACATCGTCATCCCGTCGATGCCAGGATATGGCTTTTCCGGAAAGCCTGATGCGACCGGCTGGGGACCAGAACGGATAGCGACGGCATGGATCACTCTGATGCGGCGTCTGGGCTACAAGCAATTCGTTGCGCAAGGCGGCGATTGGGGCGCAGTCGTGACCGATATGATCGGTGTGCAGGCTCCTCCGGAATTGCTCGGCATCCATACCAACATGCCAGGAGCGATCCCCAACGACATCAACAACGCATCCTTTGTCGGAGCCCCTGCTCCAGCAGGGCTGTCGGACGAAGAAAAAGCCTCCTACGACCAGCTCGTCTCCTTCTACAAGAATGTCTACTACGCATTTCTGATGGGCACGCGTCCCCAGACCCTCACGGGCTTGTCGGACTCACCCATCGCACTCGCGACCTATATGCTCGATCATGACAGGGCGAGCCTGGCGATGATCGCACGATCATTCGACGGCCAGGATGAGGGTGTGAGCCCTGACGATGTCCTCGACAACGTGACGCTGTTTTGGCTGACAAATACCGGCGTATCCGCCGCGCGGCTCTATTGGGAGAACAAGCTCGTATTCTTCGCTCCGAAGGGCGTCAAGGTGCCGGTCGCAGTCAGCGTCTTCCCAGACGAACTCTACCAGACGCCCCGCGCCTGGGCCGAGAAGGCTTATCCAAACCTGGTTCACTACAACAAGCTTCCGAAGGGTGGACACTTTGCAGCATGGGAGCAGCCGAAGCTCTTCACAGACGAGGTCCGTGTCGGCTTTCGCAGCCTGCGGAAGTCCGGCTGATCTTATCAGGCGAGCGCCCCAACCGGCGCTCGCCGCTCAAGGGATATGTCCATGAACAACACCATGCATCTGATCTACACGGCAATCACCGAAACGACAGGCGGGCGTCAGAACGGGATCGCCCGCAGCACCGACGGCGTGCTCGACATCAGGCTTTCAGAACCCGGTTCGGCCCGAATCGGCACCAATCCCGAACAGCTCATGGCTGCCGCCTGGTCGGCGAGCTTCGCAAGCTCCATGGCGAAGGTCGCCAGAGAGACCGGAGTGAACCTTCCCGCCAACGTCAAAATTCATGCCGAAGTCGATCTGTCATCGGACGACGATCAATCAATCCTCGGCGTTCGGCTCGCCATTCAACTTCCCGGTTTGGAAAGAGACGTCGCTTCCTCTTTGATCGAAGAGTCGCGGCGGATATGTCCTTTTTCCAGGGCTACACGGGGCAATGTCGAGGTCGTATTCAGGATCGGGTGAGAGCGCGCTGCGGCAGTATTCGTCCTCAATAGCCTCAGCAGTGCGATTGGAGTATAAGGAGCCAGTGGGGACGGCTGGGGCAAAGCCATGAACATAGGCGGCGACGTTAAAGCGGAGGAGTTATCCTTCGGTCCGTTCCGTTTGAGTGTCGGCCAACGGCTTCTCGCGAAGGACGGGGTTCCGATAAACCTCGGGGCGCGTGCACTGGACTTGCTGGTCGCTCTCACCCTCGCTCCCAATGTCATCGTCAGCAAGCAAGACCTGATATCCCGCGTCTGGCCTGATGTCATCGTCGATGAAGGCAGCCTGCGTTTCCACATGACAGGCCTGAGGAAGGCGCTGGGCGACGGTCACGATGGAGCACGGTACATCACCACTATTGCCGGACGGGGCTATTGTTTCGTCGCGCCAATCTCACGATCCGGTCTCCTTCGACAAGTCTCCGCCGAACTCGATTTCCGTTACGCTATTCTGCCGGGCCGACCGGATCGCATGGTCGGCCGAGAGCAGGATGTTCTCGCGCTGACCGAAAAGCTGATGGCCTCGCGAATGGTCACCATTGTCGGCGTCGGCGGTGTCGGAAAGACGACCGTCGCCACGGCAGTTGCGCATCACCTCGCTCCCACATTCAAGGGAGCAGTCCTGTTTGCCGATTATGGCATGGTGAGCGATCCGGCTCTAGTCGCGGCCGGGATCGCCTCGATGCTTGGTTTGTCCGTCAGCTCCAGCGATGTACGTCCCAGTTTGATTGCCTACCTCCGCGACAAGCAAATCATGTTGATACTCGATACCTGCGAGCATCTGATTGATGCCATTGCTGATCTCGTGGCCGCCATTGTCGAAGCCGCCCCTCAGGTCTTTCTGCTGGCAACAAGTCGCGAGGCGTTAAGGATCGAGGCCGAAAGCGTCTACCGGCTAGATACCCTCGCTTTCCCCCCGGATGACCTGGAACTTACGACCGACACGATACTTGCCTTTCCAGCGACTCGGCTGTTCGTCGAACGGGCTGCGGCGAGCGGTGCCAATCTCAATCTCAGCGACCAGGATGCCCGCGTCGTCGCGAGTATTTGCCGAAAACTCGATGGTATGGCGCTTGCGTTAGAACTCGCCGCCAGACGCGTCGAGAGCTATGGCCTCCTTCAGACCGCCAAGCTGCTCGATCAGCATCTGACATTGGGGTGGGCGGGATCGCGAAACGCACCGCCGCGACAAAGGACCCTACAGGCGACGCTCGACTGGAGCTTTGGACTTCTAACAGACCTGGAGCGCACGGTGCTCCGGCGGCTTGCCGTTTTTGTCGGCGACTTCACCCTCGACGCCGCGCTGGAGGTCATTTCCACAGCGGACATGGCGCCCTCGGCCATATTCGAGGCACTGGACAATCTGGTCGCCAAGTCTCTGCTCGCAACGCGGCCGGCAGGGGCGACGATGCGCTACCGCTTGCTGGATACGACACGTGCCTACGCGCTCCATGCGCAGACGGACGAGGACCGCGCCGGATTGAATGCGCGTCACGCGACCTATTGTCAGCGTTGGCTGGAGCAATTCGGACCGGATTGGCCGACGCTTTCTACGGGGCCTGAGCGATTGCCGTATTTCGTGAGCATCAACAACGTGCGGGCGGCACTGGAATGGGCGTTCGGGGAGCATGGCGATATCGACGTCGGCATCAGGCTTGCGGCTGCTGCTGTACCTGTGTTCCAGGTGATGTCACTTTTCCCGGAGTGCCAGCGATGGTCGGAACGGGCGGTTCTTGCACTGGATGAGGCGTTCAGGGGAGGCGTCGAGGAAATGCACCTACAAGCCGGTCTGGGAATTTCCCGGATGTATCTGCAGGGAGGCCGCGAGACACCGCAGATCGCTCTTGGTCGCGCCCTCCATATTGCCGAGGACCGGGGGAACACGCTCGACCAGTTGCGCATACTAGGTCCGTTGCACATGTTCAGCCTTCGGATAGGAGATTTTAACGCCGCTCTTGATTATGCCCGGCGATGTTCGGCAATCGCCGCCACTCTTGATGACGCCGCCACTGTCGAACTGGCGCACTTCTTCCTCGGCAATTCGCTGCACTTTACCGGTGATCTTCGCCACGCCCGCACCGAACTCGAAGCGGCTACAAGAAGCGAACATCAGCCACAACGAACACCTGCAAGCTACGTCGGCTTCGAGGGAAAGCATCTCGCTGGCGGAATTCTTGCACGGAACCTTTGGCTACAAGGCTACCCGGAGCAGGCCGACGTCCAAGCGCGACAGGCGATCAGCGATGCCGCTAAGTTGGATCACTCGCTGACACTCTGCATCGCACTGCTTGGAGGCATTGCAGTCTTCCTATGGCGGGGCGACGTGCCGAGTGCCGAGGAACACATTGAATGGCTGGTCTCCCGTGCGGGGCTACACAACCTGTCTCCCTACGTGTCGGTGGCTCGGGGCTTCGAAGGCGAACTGGCCATCCGTCGGGGACAGGTGAAGCTGGGGATCGAGACACTCAGACGATGCATCGAGAAGCTTCATGCATCCACCTACGAGGTGTTCACGACGATGCTGGAGCTGTCCCTTGCAAAAGGACTGGCACTGATCGGAGAGCGCGAGGAAGGGATGGCCCGGATCAACAAGACCATCGAACTTGTCGAGAGGAACGGCGACCTTTGCTATATGCCGGAGCTGCTGCGCGTGAAGGCGGGTTTGCTGTCGATCAATTCCGCAACCGACGCCGAGGCTTGCTTGGTCTCGTCTTTGGAAAGAAGTGCCAGCATGGGTGCACATGCCTGGGAGCTGCGGGCAGCAACCGATCTGGCCGCACTGATGGCCAGCGACGGTAGGTTACGCGAGGCTCGGGTACTGCTGACGCCAGTGTGTGAGAGATTTGAAGAGGGTATGGACACGACAGACGTGATGGCCGCAGACACACTACTACAAAACCTGTCATAACCTCGCGAGTAACTGAAGTGGCTGCTTTTGGTGCACAGGGGGACGGAGACCGTGCCCAAGACGATGTCCGCTTTCAGGAAGCTGCGAAGCCGCCCTCTATGGTCGACATGGGCGCGCAAAGCGGCCTTATCCTTCTAAAGCGAAAAAGTTCGCTTAGGGCCGAAAGCCGCTCCGCTTTTCGTGCTAATGCAACCACCCTTGACGAATGCCTGCGATTGCCTAGTCTGCAACATCATCCTCCGGAGCATTTCCATGACGCAGTCTTTGCTCTTCGGCGCCTTTCTGGCGGCGCTCTTCTACGTGCTCATTCCGGGACCCGCCTTCCTGCAGCTGCTCGGCATCGGCGCCGGGCAGGGCCGCAAGGCCGGCGCCTTCTTCATGATGGGGCATCTGGTCGGGGATCTCATATGGTCGTCGCTGGCGCTGATCGCCATCGTCGGCGCAAAGACGATCGGAACCTTCGTCTTCGACCTGCTCGGCCTTGCCTGCGGTTTCTACCTCGCCTGGATCGGCTGGAGCGCTGTCAATGCCAAGCCGAAAGCGGAAGGGCAGGCGCTTGTTGTGGTCGAGCGGCCGTTTCGCCGCGGTCTGATTTTCGGCGTCACCAATCCGAAGGGTTATCCGGTGGCGCTCGCCACCTTCACTGCACTGGTTGCCGGCTCGGCCGGCGCGCTCGATTTCGAGGCGTTGCCGGTGCTGCTCGGCGTGTCGTTCGTCGGTTTCGTGACTGCCGACATCATCCTGATCGGCATCATCGGCGCCGGTACGGTACGGCGCTTCTATCGCGCCCATGAGCGATTGATCGTGCGCTGCTCCGGCGTGCTTTTTATGGGATTTGCCGCCCAGGCGCTCTGGCACGCAACGCCCGGCCTGCTCGGTTGGCGCAAGGCTTAAACGCAATCAGGCATTCAGGAAATTGACGATCGATTTCAGTGTCTGGACCTCGCCAGAATCGCCGATCGACATGGCGATCTGCAGCTGGTTCTTGTAATAATCGAGGAAATTGAAGCTGGTGCCGTCGGTGACGCTGGAGAGATCGACGATGTTGCCGAGTGGATCGATCGCATGCATCGGCAGCGGTTCGGAAATCGCGGCGTAGGTGTTCTGATCGATCAGGCCGCTGTCGAAACTCTGGCGTGCGTAATTGCGCAGTTCCCCAGGGCTGACCGCGGTGAAATCCGGGCCTTCGCCAACTTCGTCTTCGATCTGGAACGAGGCCGGGGCGGGAGCTCTGGTCTCGATTTCAATATCAGAGGTCTTCGAACTTTTTGCGTTATTAGGATTGTTTTTAAAAAGCAAACTCTGAGAAGACCGCACAGAAAAAATTTCCATGGCGCATGTCCCCTTACAAGAAGAACATGAGGAACGTAGCGCTTACGCGTGATTCGCGTCAATCGTTAACGATTGGTTAATTTTCACGTATCAATTGTTGTCCACCAGATTTGATAGGCGAGCCAAAAAGACCCTTCCGGCAACATACCAATTCTCTGACGGCTCTCCTATATTGACGATCCACTTGCATGCCAAAAAGGAATTCTTCGATGTCTTCTCCCCATGATTTCAATCCGGCGCTGGTAACCTGGGACGGTCTTCACGGCCTGCCGCGTTTCGACGCATTGAATGACGGCGATTTCGCCGCTGCCTTCGAAGCAGCGCTTGCCGCGCATGAAAGGGAGATCGATGAGATCGCCGGAAACGCCGATGCGCCGACATTCGAGAATACGGTCGTGGCGCTGGAGATTGCCGGCGACGCGCTGTCGCGTGTTTCGGCGCTGTTCTGGAACAAGGCAGGCGCGCATACCAATGATGTGATCCAGGCGCTGGAGCGGGAGATCTCGCCGAAGATGTCGCGCCACTATTCGAAGATCGGGATGAATGCAGCGCTTTTTGCTCGCATCGATACGCTCTGGGAGAATCGCGAGACGCTTGGCTTGACGCTCGAGCAGACACGCGTGCTGGAACGCCACTGGAAAGGCTTCGTCAAATCGGGCGCCAAGCTTGAGAAGGCCGAGCAGGAAAAACTTGCGGCGATCAATGAAAAGCTTGCCGGCCTCGGGACGCAATTCGGCCAGAACGTGCTGGCCGACGAAAAGGCCTGGGCACTGGTCCTTTCGGACAGTGCCGAGCTCGCGGGCCTGCCGGAATTCCTGCGCGACGCAATGGCTGCGGCTGCGCGCGAACGCGGCGAAGCGGGCAAATATGCGGTGACGCTGTCACGCTCGATCATCGAGCCGTTCCTGACCTTTTCGGAGCGCCGCGATCTGCGCGAGCAGGCTTTCAAGGCTTGGGTGGCACGCGGCGAAAATGACGGCGAGACGGACAATCGCGCCGTCATCAAGGAAACGCTGGCGCTGCGCCATGAGGTGGCGAGCCTGCTTGGTTACGGCAATTTCGCCGAGCTGAAGCTCGACAACACGATGGCAAAGACGGCGGGTGCGGTGAACGACCTGCTCAAGGCCGTCTGGGCAAGGGCGGTGAAACGTGCCGGCGAAGAGGAGGTCGATATCGCCGCGCTGATCGCCGAGGAGGGGCGAAACCATGAGGTGATGCCCTGGGACTGGCGCCACTACGCCGAAAAGATCCGGGCGCGAAAGTTCGATTTCTCCGAGGCTGAGCTCAAGCCCTATCTGCAGCTCGAGAAGATCGTCGAGGCCTGCTTCGAGGTGGCCGGCCGGCTGTTCGGTATCCGCGCCGTCGAGAAGAAAGACGTGGCCGCCTATCACCCGGATGTCAGGGTGTTTGAAATCAGGGATCGCGAAGACCGGCTGGTCGCCCTGTTCCTCGGCGATTATTTTGCCCGCGGCTCGAAACGATCCGGCGCCTGGATGAGCTCGCTGCAATCGCAGCACAGGCTGGAGCTGAAGAACGGCCGCCATGGCGAGCTGCCGATCATCTACAATGTCTGCAATTTCGCCAAGCCTGCCGAGGGCAAGCCGGCGCTGTTGTCGCTCGACGATGCGCGCACGCTGTTCCACGAATTCGGCCACGCGCTGCACGGCATGCTTTCGAACGTCACCTACCCCTCCGTCTCCGGCACCGGCGTTTCGCGCGATTTCGTCGAGCTGCCGTCGCAGCTCTACGAGCACTGGCTGACGGTGCCTGATATCCTGAAGCGCTACGCTGTGCATGTCGAAACCGGCGAGCCGATGCCGCAGGCTCTGCTCGACAAGGTGCTTGCCGCCCGCACCTTCAATGCCGGCTTCAACACCGTCGAATTCACCTCGTCGGCGCTGGTCGATATGGCGTTTCACACGCGTGAGGCGGTTGTGGATCCGATGGCGGTGCAGGCGGAGGTGCTTGCCGAGATTGGTATGCCGAAATCGATCGTCATGCGCCATGCCACGCCGCACTTCCAGCACATCTTTTCCGGCGGTTATTCGGCCGGCTATTACTCCTATATGTGGTCGGAGGTGCTCGATGCCGACGCGTTTGCTGCCTTCGAGGAGACGGGAGACGCCTTCAACGGCGAGATGGCGAAGAAGCTTAAGGAAAACATCTATTCCGTCGGCGGTTCGATCGATCCGGAGGACGCCTACAAGGCCTTCCGCGGCAAGCTGCCGAGCCCGGATGCGATGCTTCTGAAAAAGGGACTTTCGACCTTCGAGGAATTGACAGGCAGCGACGCCTAAGACAATTTGATGACACGCCATGATGCGGCAGGGCGACAGCCATGCCGCAGCTTTTGCGCGTTCCCCTCTTTCGCAAACGCAAAAAAAACTGTATGGACGCCCCAAACCAATAGGCGCGTCCTCAAGAGCGTGCGCCGCAGCCTCAGAGATTTCACATATGGCACTTCGCAATATCGCGATCATCGCGCACGTTGACCATGGCAAAACGACCCTGGTGGATGAGCTTCTCAAGCAGTCCGGTTCGTTCCGCGAAAATCAGCGTGTCGCTGAACGCGTGATGGACTCGAACGATCTCGAAAAAGAACGCGGCATCACCATTCTCGCCAAGGCGACCTCGGTCGAGTGGAAGGGTGTCCGTATCAACATCGTCGACACCCCCGGCCACGCCGACTTTGGCGGTGAAGTCGAGCGCATTCTCTCGATGGTGGATGGCGCGATCGTTCTCGTCGATGCCTCCGAAGGCCCGATGCCACAGACCAAGTTCGTCGTCGGCAAGGCGCTGAAGGTCGGCCTTCGCCCGATCGTCGCGATCAACAAGATCGACCGTCCGGACGGCCGCCACGAAGAAGTCATCAACGAAGTCTTCGACCTTTTCGCCAATCTCGACGCGACCGACGAGCAGCTCGATTTCCCGATCCTCTACGGTTCCGGCCGCGACGGCTGGATGAACGTCAATCCGGAAGGCCCGAAGGACCAGGGTCTCGCACCTCTGCTCGACCTCGTGCTCAAGCATGTGCCGGAGCCGACCGTTCACGAAGGCCCGTTCACGATGATCGGCACGATCCTCGAAGCCAACCCCTTCCTCGGCCGCATCATCACCGGCCGCATCAATTCCGGTTCCATCAAGCCGAACCAGGCGGTGAAGGTTCTTCACGCCGACGGCAAGACGATCGAAACCGGCCGTATTTCCAAGATCCTCGCCTTCCGCGGCATCGAGCGCACGGCGATCGACGAAGCGCATCAAGGCGATATCGTTGCGATCGCCGGCCTCTCCAAGGGCACGGTCGCCGACACTTTCTGCGATCCCTCGATCACCGTGCCGCTGCAGGCGCAGCCGATCGATCCGCCGACTGTCACCATGTCCTTCATCGTGAACGATAGCCCGCTCGCGGGCACCGAGGGCGACAAGGTTACCTCCCGCGTCATCCGCGACCGTCTGCTCAAGGAAGCAGAAGGCAACGTCGCCCTGAAGATCGAAGAAGCCGAAGGCAAGGATTCGTTCTACGTGTCCGGCCGCGGCGAACTTCAGCTCGCCGTTCTCATCGAAACCATGCGTCGCGAAGGTTTTGAGCTTGCCGTGTCGCGTCCGCGCGTCGTGATGCACAAGGATGAAAACGGCCAGCTTCTGGAGCCGATCGAGGAAGTCGTCGTCGACGTCGACGAAGAACATTCCGGTGTCGTCGTGCAGAAGATGTCCGAGCGCAAGGCCGAAATGGTCGAGCTGCGTCCTTCGGGTGGCAACCGTCTTCGCCTGCGTTTCTACGCACCGACCCGTGGCCTGATCGGCTACCAGTCGGAACTGCTAACGGATACGCGCGGCACTGCGATCATGAACCGCCTGTTCCACGACTACCAGCCCTACAAGGGTGTGATCGGTGGCCGCGTCAACGGCGTGCTGCTCGCCAACGCTCCCGGCGAAGCCGTCGCTTATGCGATGTTCAACCTGGAAGACCGCGGCCCGATGATCATCGATCCGGGCGAAAAGGTCTATGCCGGCATGATCATCGGCATTCATACGCGCGATAACGACCTTGAAGTGAACGTCCTGAAGGGCAAGCAGCTCACCAACATCCGCGCCGCCGGCAAGGACGAAGCCGTCAAGCTGACGCCGCCAATCCGCATGACGCTTGATCGCGCTCTTTCCTGGATCCAGGAAGACGAACTGATGGAAGTGACACCGAAGAATATTCGTCTGCGCAAGATGTATCTCGACGCAAACGATCGCAAGCGCTTCGAAAAGTCCAAAGCGGCTCTCTGAGAGCGTAATGCATGTCGCCCGGAAGTGTGAAGCGGTTCCGGGATAACGACATGCATAAATAAAGAGCTTTAAAAACAACGTTTGAAACCCCGGCCTTCGTGCCGGGGTTTTTTGTTGTGCGCCGCGTTGATTCCGACTTGTGACAATCGTTAAAAAAGCGTTAAATTTTAGCTGTCGTCCACATATCAAGTCTGTGGGCAATCGATCACGATGCGCTGGGCGCATATGGTTAATTGCCCTTGGCGGGACCAGAGTAAACGTTATGAAGACGTTGTCGATCGATGTTCGGCGGGCCGAACCCAACGATGCCCGAGCCATATCGGAAACCCACAGGCTCGCCTGGCAGCACACTTATGCAGGCATTATTCCGCATCGCGCGCTGACGCAGATGATCGAGCGGCGCGGTGAAAACTGGTGGCGCAAGGCAACGCGTGGACCGGCGACGTTGCTGGTTCTCGATGTCGCCGGAACCGTTGCCGGCTACGCGACGCTCGGCCTCAACCGCGCCCGGGCGCTGCCGCAGGAAGGCGAGATTTACGAGCTTTACCTTCGTCCGGAATATCAGGGCATCGGTCTCGGCCGGATGCTGTTCGGCGAGGCGCGCCGGCTGCTGAAGTCGCTCGGCTGCAACGGGCTGGTCGTCTGGTGCCTTGAGGAAAACGAGACCGCCGGCCGCTTCTATCGTCATCACGGCGGTGTCGATTTCTGCGAAGGCATGGAAAATTTCGACCACAGGCAGTTGAAGAAGATCGGCTTCATCTGGAACTGACGGGGTTGGTTGCGACCGCCTGTTTTCCCATTCGAAAGTTTGAGCATTTTGCGCCGGTGCCATCACGCATCGGTGATCTCAAATGTTGCGTTGCCACATGAAACTGATTATCTGGCTGCGATCAATTCAACCTCGCGGGAGTTTCCTATGCGCATCGACGCCATTTCAATCGGTAATAATCCACCTGAGGACGTCAACGTTATCGTCGAGGTTCCGGTCGGTGGCCATCCCATCAAGTATGAGATGGACAAGGAAGCCGGCACGCTGGTCGTCGATCGTTTCCTCTACACGCCGATGACTTATCCGGGCAATTATGGTTTCGTGCCGCATACGCTGTCTGAGGACGGCGACCCGATCGACGTGCTGATCGCCAGCACCCGCCCGCTGGTTCCCGGCTGTGTCATCAATGTGCGTCCGATCGGGGTCCTGAAGATGGAAGATAATTCCGGCAAGGACGAGAAGATCATCGCCGTGCCGTCGCCGAAGCTGACGCTGCGTTATGAGAAGGTGAAGGACTACACCGATCTTCCCGAGATCACGCTGAAGCAGATCGAGCACTTCTTCGAGCACTACAAGGACCTGGAGCCCGGCAAGTGGGTGAAGATCTTCGGTTGGGGCGATTCCAAGGAAGCCGGCGAACTCATCCTCGAAGCCGTCGAGCGCGCCAAGAAGAAGGGCTGATCGCTCAGCGCATAGAGCGTCCTTAGCGCATCCAGCGGATGCGCGGCGTTCTAACTGAAAAGCACTTCTAGTTTTTTTGCCAAATCCTCCGGGTCGCCTTCGATCCGGAGGATTTTTTTGCGCGCGGTGTCGCCGGAGATGAGGCTGACGCTGGTTTTGGGGATGCGCAGCGATCCGGCGACCAGACGGATGAGGGCCTTGTTGGCCTTGCCTTTTTCCGGCACGGCAGTGACGCGCGCCTTCAGATGGGTTTCGCCGCCCTTGCCATCCGCCTCGATGCCATCGATCGCATCACGCCCGCCATTCGGCGTCAGCCGGACGGCGAGGCGCAGATGATCATTGAAAAGACTCCAGGGACGGCTCAAGCGACCAGCGGGTAGACCGTGGTCCAAAGCAAGGTGCGCAGGAAGAAGATGATCAGCAGCAGGATGATCGGCGAAATGTCGATGCCGCCAAGGTTCGGCAAAAAGCGGCGGATCGGCTTCAGCACCGGTTCGGTGACATTATAGAGGAATGTGCCGACCGAATTGACGAACTGATTGCTGGAGTTGATGACGTTGAAGGCATAGAGCCAGGAAAAAACGGCACTGCCAATCAGGATCCAGGTGTAAATATTCAAAGCCAAATCAATGGTTTGAAACAGCGCAAACATCGTCGTCTCCAATTCGTTGTTGACAGACATGTAGACATTGGCGACTAAACGAGCAAGTGCCGTGTGGAAACACGCGGTGAATCATGTTTAACGGGCTGCCTTGCCGCAATTCCGGCGCGCCCGTCTCCTCGGAAAACACCCATGTCGTTTTCGCCTACCGGAGACCGTTTTGCCGCGTTCCGGCATTCGTCCTACACGCGGTTCTTCTTCGCGCGGTTCCTGCTTTCCTTCTCGCAGCAGATCGTCAGCGTCGCCGTCGGCTGGCAGATGTACGACCAGACGGGCAGCGCAATCTATCTCGGCCTGATTGGCCTTGTGCAGTTCCTGCCGTCGCTGCTGCTCATGCTCGTCACCGGTTCGGTGGCCGACCGGTACAATCGCCGGGCGATTGCGGCCCTCTGCTCGCTGGTGAGCGCGCTCTGCACGCTGGCGCTGCTTGTCATGACGGCGATGGGAACCTTCACGCCCCTGCCTGTTTTCGCGGTGCTTTTGATCTTCGGCATCGAACGCGCCTTCATGTCGCCGGCGGTGCAGTCGCTGGCTCCCAATCTCGTGCCGGAGCAGGATCTCTCCAATGCGATCGCCTGGAATTCGTCGTCCTGGCAGCTCGCAGCAATCACCGGGCCGGTGCTCGGCGGTCTGCTCTACGGCGTCAGCGCACCGACCGCCTATACGGTGGCGGTGATCTTTTCGGTGCTCGGTGCGGCTCTTCTCTACATGATCCCGAAACCGGTGCAGAAGACGACCGGCGAGACCAAGAGCTGGGCGATGATCCTTGGCGGCTTCAGTTTCATCCGCGCCGAAAGGGTGGTGCTCGGGGCGATCTCGCTCGATCTCTTTGCCGTGCTGCTCGGCGGCGCAACCGCACTGATGCCGATCTTCGCCCGCGATATCCTGACCCTCGGCCCCTGGGGCCTCGGACTGCTGCGCGCCGCACCGGGACTTGGCGCCATCGTCATGGCGATCTTCCTTGCCGCCTATCCGCTCAAGCACCGCGCCGGCATCTACATGTTCATCGGCGTTGCCCTGTTCGGCGTCGGAACGATCATTTTCGGGGTCTCGACCAATACCGAAGTCTCGATCGCGGCGCTGGCGCTGATGGGGGCGGCCGACATGGTGTCGGTCTATGTCCGCGAGAGCCTGATTGCGCTCTGGACGCCGGATCAGCTGCGCGGCCGCGTCAATGCAGTCAACATGGTCTTCGTCGGTGCTTCGAACGAACTCGGAGAATTCCGGGCGGGCACGATGGCATCGATCTTCGGCGCTGTGCCGGCGGTCGTCATCGGCGGGATCGGAACTCTGGCGGTGGCGGCGATCTGGGCTTCGAGTTTCCCGAAATTGCGGCGGATCGATACGCTCGACGCGCCCAGCACGTGAGATAGCGCATGCTGCCGTATATACAGGTCTCTACGCAGGAAGCGTGATCGGGGAGGCGGCCTTTGCCGTCTTGCCTTCGAAGACAATATCGAGGAATTCGTTCAGCCAGGCTTTCAGCGGCGCGTCGAACAGCATGCGGCCTTCGAGGTGTTCGCGGCCCTGCTGGGCGTTCGGCAGAATGAAGCGATGCGCGCCATGCACCACCCAGCGGTGCATCATCACCCGGGTCAATTCGGCGTGGAACTGCAGGCCCCAGGCGTTACCGTCGTAGCGGAAGGCCTGGTTCGGATAAGCATCGCCTTCGGCCAGAAGGTGGGCGCCGTGCGGCAGCTCGAAGCCCTCGCGATGGAAATGATAGACCATCTTCGGCCAGTGCATCAGCAGGCGGCCTTTCTCGGTCGGGCGCAGCGGGTACCAGCCGATCTCCGTCGAGCCGTCGGTATTCGGCTGCACCTTGCCACCGAGATGGTGCACCAGCATCTGCGCGCCGAGACAGATGCCGAGGTAAGGGCGTTTTTCCCGCAGCGGAACGTCGATCCAGCCGATTTCCTTCTTGACGAAGTCATCGGGATCATTGGCGCTCATCGGCCCGCCGAAGACGACGGCGCCGGCATGGTCTTCGAGCGTCGCCGGAAGCGGCTCGCCGAGAACCGGGCGACGGATATCGAGGCGGTAGCCCTTTTCGACAAGCAATTGGCCGACACGGCCGGGGCTCGACCGCTCCTGATGCAGGACAATGAGGATCGGGCGCCGGTCGCGGTTGGGGTTTTGCTCAGTCGGTGTCATCTTGCGCAACCCGGACATCTGTGACCCTGGCGGCGGCCTCCTGCCGCTTCTGGATGCGCTCGCGCGAGGAGACGCCGAGCAGATCGGCGATGCGCCAGATCACATGGTCTTCCATTTCGCTGCGTTCGCCGTCGGCATAGACGATGTCCCAGAGAATGCCGATCAGCTCCAGCCGTTGCTCGGTATTGAGATGGCGTTTCAAGTCGGCGGTGAAGCGATAATAGTCGACGGCGGTGCTTTCGGCCTCAAGGCCGGCGGCGATCAGTGCATCGAGCTGCTTGCCGTCGAGTGCATACTGCTCCTTCAACAGCTTGCGCAGCCGCTTCTTCTCGCTGGCTTTGATCTGACCGTCGGCCTCCATGACCTGCATACAGAGTGCCGCCACCGCGATGCGCGGATCATCGGGGGCAAAGCCTTTCTTCGGGTGGTCGGCGGTAAGATTCTGGAAGAATGCCTGAAAGCGTTCGAACATGCGGTTTTCGTTCCATTTCAGAAAAGGCGGAGCCGGGTCTTGGGTTCCTGTTCCACCCTGGGATCGCGAACGCCGGGATCATCCGGCCGGCCGCCAAAGAAAGGTTTTGTCTCGCCCGGTGCGGGCGCTTTTTCGCTGACGGATTCGGCGGGCTTCGGTTTTGCCGGTGCCGGCGTCGGGCGTGCCGCCTCGGCAATCGTCGCGGCGCGTTCCAGTTCGATGATGCGATGGTCGTTGACCGGGCTTTCCGGCCTGACGTCGCGCAGCGGCGGCAGTGTCTTCAAAGCGGTTTCGATCGAGGCGGGCGCCGAGCCGTCCTCGAGCCGACCTTCGACCTGGCCGAACGGCGCCTTCCATTCGAAGGCGTCCAGGCGGCCGGTCACCGGCGATACCGGCAGCCATTTGTCGGACACGAAGCCGTCCGCCACCCAGGCCGGATCGCGCGGTGCCTTGAGCGCCTGGGCCAGCCAATGGCGCACCCGGCCCTGGTCGCCAGTTTCGGCTTCTTCGATGTCGGCCAACAGCAGGAAGGCGCTCTCACGCGGCTGCATGCGCGCTGCCGCTTCCGCCTTGGCGCGAGCCTTGGCGAATTCCTGCGCGTCGAGCGCTGCCTGGGCGACGACGAGAAGGGATTCGACGTTGTTCGGGCGCAGCCCTTCCAGCCGTTCGGCGCGCTTCAGCCGGTCGAGCGTGGAATCACCACTGCGGGCCCTGACATAAGCTTGGCCGATCTCAGGATGCGGTGCCGATTTCCATGCCTGTTCGAGGATCGAGGCGGCCTTGCGCACACCGCCTTCGCGAAACAGCGCCTTGGCGGCAATAAGGGCTGCCGGAATGAAATCGGCGGCGAGCTTCAGTGCCTGCAACGCGTCGTCGCGGGCACCGGTCGGATTGTTTTCGAGCATTTCGCCGGCGCGCGCCGTCAGCAGGACGGCGTGCAGACGGTTGGCTTCGGCCTTTTCGACGACGCGGGCGGCCTTCTGTTGTTCGAGGAGGCCGATGGCATCGTCCCAGCGGCCGGCCTGGCTGCGATACTCGAGAGTCGCCTGTGCGGCCCAGGGCAGATAAGGCGCGTTGTCGGCAGCCTTTTCGGCATATTGGCGGGCGGCCTCGTTGGCCCCGAGACGGCGCGCCTCCAGATAAAGGCCGCGCAGGCCGAGTTCGCGTGTCTCGGGATCGTTGGCCATCGCCTCGAACTTGGCGCGTGCCTCATCATGGCGGCCCTCGATCAGGGCCGCCTGGGCTTCGAGCAGGTTGATCAGCGGCTCCTGGTCGGCGCGGATGAGACCGCGTGAGCGGGCGGCCATCTTGCGGGCAAGTAGCGCATTGCCGGCGCCGGCGGCGATCAGCCCGGTCGACAGCGCCTGATAACCACGGTCGCGCTTGCGGGCGCGGAAATAACGCGTCACCGAATGCGGCGAGGTCCAGACCAGGCGGACGAACCACCAGCCGATCATCACGGCGGCGATCAGAGCGATGATCGCACTGGCAGCGACGATCAGCTTCGTCTGGTAGATCTGGCCCTCCCAGATCAGCGAGAGGTCTCCGGGACGATCGGCGAGCCAGGAGAAGCCATAGGCGAGAAGCAGCACGAAGAGGGCGAAGACGACAAGGCGGATCAGCATGGTCTCATCCCTCCTTGCCGGTGCCGGAAACCGCTTTCGACAGCGCCCCGCCGACCAGTTCCTCGACGCGGATACGCGCGTCGAGAGATTGCTTGAAGGCGGTGGAAGCCTGTTTGCCGGGAGCCGGCAGGTTATTCCATTCGGCAGTAGCGCCCGGCAGGTCGCCGATCTTCACTTTATCCTCCAGGCGGGCGGCGACGGCTTCGACGCTTTCGCCCTCGATATTGCCGACGGGACGGACACTCACCAGCGACTTGGCGCTCGACATCAACCGGTCCGACCAGCTCTCGTTCGGATCCGGCTGGTTGACGGCTTCGACGATCGCGGTGGCGACATCTGGAACCTGACGCACGAGTTCAGCGCGCGAGGGAATGCCGGTCTCGGCAAAGGCGCGCAGGTCAGCGACCGCAGGATCGTCGGGTGCGACACCGGCGAAGGTATCGAGTTCGGCCAGGAACGGCCCACCGCGATCGATCGCGGCCTTGAGGGCGGCAGCTGCGATCGCCCGGGCAACGGCGACATCCTCGCGCGGCGCGTTCAGCTTCTTTTCGGCCTCTTCGAGGCGCTTGGCGATATCGGCGCCGCTCGTCGTCTGCTGCTCGGAAGATTGGGAAAGTGTGGCGCGCAACTGGTCGACCTGACCGGTCAGTTCCGCAATCTTCTGGTTGAGTGACTCGACATTTGCCGAATTGGCCGGTGCGGCGGCTACCGGGGCCTTCGCAGCCGTTTCCAGCGCGGCGACGCGCTGCTCAAGCGCACCGTCATCCGTGCTCGCCGGATTGGCGGCAAGGTTGGCGACGGCCTGTTTCAGTCCGTCGATCTCGCCGGAAAGATCGGCAGTCTGCGGTGAGGTCGTCTGCGGCGCGGAAGAGCCGCCCGGGAGGTAACCGGCATATTGGATGGCGCCGGCGCCAAGCAGCGCCACGAGGCCGCCGACGATGCCGGCGGCAATGAGACCGGAGGTGGCGGCGCTCTTCGGCGCGGGCTGTTCGGCAGGCGTGAAGGAAGGTTCCGGGGCTACCGGTTCCTCCTCCGGCGCATCCATCGCCGGTTTCTCTTCATATTCGGCATGCGACTCAGTGTCGGTTTCGGGCGGCGGGCCGACATCGGCGGTGCTGTCGGCATCGCCGGTTTCATGGTCCACCGGTTTTTCGGTATCGGCTGCGGAGGCGAATTCCTGTGCATCGAGGTCGATCGTGACCGGCTCGTCGGCGCTCTTCGAATGGCGTGGCGGGTTTCCCGATACCATGAGGTCCTCTTTATCCTGCATTGCAACGAAACTAGACAGTGATGCCAGTTAAGGGAAGAGGTTAGATCAAATTTGGGCGGCTAAAGCCTTCAAAGCAGCGACAAAAGGCTTTTCTCATCCGTCATTGGCGAAATCATTACGCTTTTTCTCAGAGCCGCGGGAATCGCTTCCGCCACCGCTTCGCTGAGGCAGATAAGGCGGATTCCGCTCTCTTCCGGCAGGGCCGATCGCAGTTCCGGCACGCGAAAGAAATCCTCGGCCGTCTGCCGGGAATAGAAGAGTATGACCTCCGGCCTCCGGCCTGAGAAAATCGCTCCGATCTCTGCCGGGCCGGGGGCGACCGGCTGCATGCGATAACATTCGGCGACGGAAAAGCGGATGCCGCGTTGGCGCAATCCTGCTTCGAAAGTTTCGGCGCGCGGCAAGCCGGCAAGATAGAGCAATTCGTCCGCTTCCCGCGCCGCGACGAGATCGGCGAGATCGCGGCCGTTGCCCTTGGATGAAGCGACCGATCGGAAGCCGAGCTTGCGCGCTTCTTCCGCCGTCGTCTCGCCGACGGCGAAAAGCGGGCGGGCAAGATGCGGACGAAGCTGCTCTTCGAGAGCGGCAACGACCCTGATAGCTTCGGCGCTGGTCACTGCGATTGCGCCGCTGGTTCTAGCCAACGCGGCCGCGGCTGCCGCGCTGTCGTGCAGGGGCCGACGCAGCGGCAGCAGCAGCGGCTCGTGGCCCATATCGCGCAGACGTTGTGCGGTTTTCGTCGCCGAATGCGCGGGGCGGGTGACGAGCACGCGCATGGCCGCGTCAGTGCCAATCGTCGAAAAAGGCGCTGCCGGCCCTTGCTCGAACGTCCTGGCCGGCGCGGGTGCCGAGGGCTGCCGCATCGCGGCGGTGGCCGTCGGTGGTCACCGCATGCTGGCTGCGGCCGTCAGGCGTAATGATAAGGCCGGAAAAGCGGATCAGGTCGCCTTCGCAGACCGCATAACCGCCGATCGGCGTGCGGCACGAGCCGTCGAGAGCGGCGAGAAAGGCACGTTCGCAGGAGACGGTATCGAAGGTCGGCGCGTCGTTGACCGGTGCCAGCAGATCGTCGATCCTGGTATCACCGATGCGGCTTTCGATGCAGATCGCTCCCTGCGCCGGCGCCGGCGGGAAGGTGTCGGGATCGAGGATATCGGTCAGCACCTCGACCTTGCCAAGGCGCTTCAGGCCGGCAAGCGCCAGCAGGGTCGCATCGACCTGACCCTCTTCGAGCTTGCGCAGGCGCGTTTCGACCGAGCCGCGGAAGGTGACGACGTTGATATCCGGCCGCATGCGGCGGATCAGCGCCTGACGGCGCAGCGACGAGGAACCGACGGTGGCGCCATGCGGCAGGTCGATCAGTTTGCGCGCGGTACGGCCGATGACGGCGTCGCGGATATCTTCGCGCGGCAGATAGGCGGAGAGATAAAGCCCCTCGGGAAGCTTCGTCGGCATGTCCTTGGTGGAGTGCACGGCGAAATCCAGCGCGCCGGCAACGAGCTTCTGTTCGAGTTCCTCGGTGAAGAGGCCCTTGCCGCCGATCTCGGCCAGCGAACGGTCGGTGATGCGATCGCCCTTGGTCGTCAGCACGACGATCTCGAACATGTCCTCGGGTAGATGATGCGCCGCCATCAGCCTGTCGCGGGCCTCATGCGCCTGGGCAAGCGCCAGCGGGCTGCCTCGCGTGCCGATCCGGAAAGGTTTTGTTTGCATCCGCTCTATTCCGTTGTTACCGGAGTTCTCGTAAACGGGTTTCCATCCCATCGCAATCAACGAACAGGCTTCATGGTTCCCTTTCTGCGCATCCTTGGCATCGAAACGAGCTGCGACGAGACCGCCGCCGCCGTCGTCGAGCGCGATGCGGAGGGGCGTTCCAACGTGCTGTCGGATATCGTGCTTTCCCAGCTCGACGAGCATAGCGCCTATGGCGGCGTGGTGCCAGAAATCGCCGCGCGCGCCCATGTCGAGGCGCTGGACGAGCTGATCGAGGAGGCGCTGAAGCGCGCCAATGTGTCGCTGGCCGATATCGACGCCATTGCCGCCACGTCGGGGCCGGGGCTGATCGGCGGGCTGCTGGTGGGGTTGATGACCGGCAAGGCGATCGCCAGAGCCGCCGGCAAACCGCTTTATGCGGTCAACCATCTCGAAGGCCATGCGCTGACGGCGCGGCTGACGGACGGGCTCTCCTTTCCCTATCTGATGCTGCTCGTCTCCGGCGGCCATACCCAGCTCATCCTGGTGCGCGGCGTCGGACAGTACGAGCGCTGGGGCACGACGATCGACGATGCACTCGGCGAAGCCTTCGACAAGACGGCAAAGCTGCTGGGCCTGCCCTATCCCGGCGGCCCGGCGGTGGAAGGGATGGCCCGCGACGGCAATCCCGATCGCTTCGCTTTTCCGCGGCCGCTGGTCGGCGAGGCACGGCTCGACTTCTCCTTCTCCGGACTGAAGACGGCGGTGCGGCAGGCGGCTCAGGAAATCGCGCCGCTCAGCGATCAGGATGTGGCTGATATCTGCGCCTCGTTTCAGAAGGCGATTTCGCGCACGCTGAAGGACCGCATCGGCCGCGGCCTGCAGCGGTTCAAGACGGAATTTGCGGCGGCATTCTCAGCGACTGGCCCAGCGACTGGCGAGAAGCCGGCACTGGTCGTTGCCGGCGGTGTCGCTGCCAATCTCGAACTGCGCGGCACGCTGCAGGCGCTATGCGACAAGAACGGCTTCCGCTTCATCGCGCCGCCGCTGCACCTCTGCACCGACAATGCGGTGATGATTGCCTGGGCAGGACTGGAGCGGATGGCGACCGGAGCCGCGCCGGATGCGCTCGACGTCCAGCCGCGTTCACGCTGGCCGCTCGATTCCCATGCGCAAACGCTGATCGGTTTCGGAAAGAGAGGGGCCAAGGCATGAGCGAAAACATCGCCGTCGTCGGATCTGGGGCTTTCGGCACGGCGCTCGCCACCGTCATCGCCCTTGCCGGCCGTAGCGCGGTGACGCTCGTCGGGCGCAATCCGTCGCTGATGGCCGATCTGAAGGCCGAACGGCTGCATGATGCGGTGCTGCCCGGTATTCTCCTGCCCGATACGCTGGAATTTGCCGCCGAGGCGGAGGCGATTGCCGACGCCTCCATCGTGCTTTTTGCGATGCCGTCGCAGGCGCAGTCCGATGCGGCGCGGCAATACGGCCCCTATCTTTCCAAGGATGCCGTTGTCGTCACCTGCGCTAAGGGCATCGAGCGGGCGACCGGCAATCTTCTGACCGACATGCTGGAACGGGAACTGCCGGATCATTCCGTCGCCGTGCTCTCCGGCCCGGGTTTTGCCGCCGATATTGCCAAGGGCCTGCCGACGGCGATGGCGATCGCGGCTGATGACATGGAGATCGCGGAGCGGCTTGCACAGGCGATTTCCGGCCGGACCTTTCGGCTCTACGCCTCCAACGACCGCATCGGTGTACAGCTCGGCGGCGCGCTGAAGAATGTGCTGGCGATCGCCTGCGGCATCGTCGAAGGCGGCGGCATCGGCGATTCCGCCCGTGCGGCGCTGATTGCGCGCGGGCTTGCGGAAATGTCGCGCTTCGTCGTCGCCAAGGGTGGGCAGGCCGATACGGTGCGCGGGCTTTCCGGCCTCGGCGATCTGGTACTGACGGCGACGAGCCATCAATCGCGCAACCTGCGCTTCGGCATCGCGCTCGGGCGCGGCGAAAAGGCCGATCCGCTGCAGGGCGCGCTGGTGGAAGGTGCGCTTGCCGCCTCCGTCGCCTCGCGGCTTGCCGCAGAGCTTGCGGTCAGCATGCCGATCACCGACGCCGTTTCCGCCATTATCGACGGCAGGCTCGATATATCAGAGGCGATAGAGCAACTGATGACGCGCCCGATCACCACCGAATAGGAGACAGACATGCTTTTCGCCCTTCTCTGCAAGGACAAGCCGGGACATTTGAACGTGCGCATGGAGACGCGTCCGACACATGTCGAGTATCTGAACGGCCTGAATGCCGATGGCACATTGAAGATCGCCGGCCCGTTTCTCGATGACGACGGCAAAGCCTGCGGCAGCCTGATCATCGTCGAAGCTGAGACGAAAGAGGCAGCGCGTGCGCTTGCCGATGCCGATCCTTATGCCAAGGCCGGACTGTTCGAAAGCGTCGACGTCAAGGCCTTCAACTGGGTCTTCAACAAACCGGAGGCTTGAGCATGGCGCACTGGCTCTACAAATCCGAACCCGCCTCCTGGTCGTGGGAGCAACAGAAGGCTGCCGGCGAAAAGGGCACGGAATGGACCGGTGTCCGCAACTATCTGGCGCGCAACAACATGCGGGCGATGCAGATCGCCGACAAAGGGTTTTTCTATCATTCCAATGACGGGCTCGAAGTCGTCGGCATCGTCGAAGTCTCAGCGCTGTCGCAGCCCGATTCCACCGCCAAGGGCGACCCGAAGTGGGATTGCGTCCACATTCGCGCCGTCATGGACATGCCGAAGCCGGTGACGCTGAAGGATGTCAAGGCGAGCGAGAAGCTCGCCAAGATGGCGCTCGTCACCTCGATGCGGCTTTCGGTGCAGCCGGTGACGGAAGAGGAATATCTCGAAGTCTGCCGCATGGGCGGACTGGACAATCCGCCGCGTTGAAGACCGATCCGGAAGCCTTCATCCGCGCCAATACCAGCCCGATGCCGCCGCCGCATGTGCCGGAGATTTCACTCTATCTGGCGAGCGAGGCGCATGATCTGTGGCTGAAGACGGAGGAGGAACTGGAAGCGATCGGCCTGCCGCCGCCCTTCTGGGCTTTTGCCTGGGCGGGCGGCCAAGGACTGGCGCGCTACATTCTCGATCATCCGGAGGTGGTGCGCGGCAAACGGGTGCTGGATTTCGCCAGCGGTTCCGGTCTTGTCGGCATAGCGGCTGCTATGGCCGGTGCCCGGGAGGTCACCGCCAATGATATCGATCCCTGGGCGGAGGCGGCAGTCCGGCTGAATGGCGGGGCTAATGATGTTTCGCTCGGCTTTAGCGGCGCCGATCTGATCGGGCAGGCCGTCGAGGCGGATATCGTGCTTGCCGGCGATGTCTTCTACGACGGCGCTTTTGCCGATGCACTCGTTCCCTGGTTCGCGAAGCTGGCGGACCAGGGAAAGCCGGTGCTGGTCGGCGATCCCGGACGCAGCTACCTGCCTCGGGATCGGCTGGAATTCTGCGCAGCCTATGAGGTGCCTGTGACGCGGGCGCTGGAGGACAGCGAAATCAAGAAGACGACGGTGTGGCGCTTCGTTTCCTAAGTCGGATCGACATTCAGGATTCGATCATTCGCGATCGCCCGGACAAAAAGACGTCAGCCGGCGATCAAAGCGGCTTCATACACCATCGTCGCGGCGGCAAGATCAGCCAACGCCGTTCCGACTGCCTTGTAGAGAGTGATTTCATCGTTGGACGCCCGCGCTGGACTATCCCGACGACACAGCTCGTCAAGTGTCGCACGCACCGCATCCGTAGAAATGACGCCGGCCCTCATCGGCTGAACCAGATCGCCTGCTTCGTGAAGGGCTTCGTGAGTGTCGATATAGACCGATGAGCGCCGAAGCGCCTCGTCATCGGCCTCGCGCATCGCCGGGGTGAAGCCGCCGATCAGATCGACATGGGTGCCCGGCCGTAGCCATTCGCCCCGGATAAGCGGTGCCGTCGCCAGCGTCGCTGCGCTGACGATATCGGCTTGCCGCGCCGCGGTTTCCAGATTCGTAACGGCAGTGGCCTGGAGCCCCTTTTGCCGGAGGCTCTGCACCAGCCGTTCCGCACTGGCGGGATCGATATCCCAGATATCGACATGCGCGATCGGCCGGACGGCGCGGTAGGCATCGGGTATGAGGCTCGCGACGCGACCTGCGCCGATCACCAGCAGACGGCGTGCGTCCTGTCGGGCAAGATAGTCCGCAGCAAGGGCCGATGCCGCTACCGTGCGGCGCGTGGTGATCGTGTTTCCGTCAAGTAGCGCAAGCTGCATCCCGGTCCGGCCATCATAGAGCATGTAAGTCGAGGTCAAACCGGGAATGCCGCGTACCGTGTTGCCGGGAAAGACGGTAACGATCTTGATGCCAAGGTAGCGCTCCGACCGGTGCGTTTCATGCCAGGCCGGCATCAGAAGCAGCGTCGCATCCGGCTCGCCGCTATTGGCTATCGTGTGGTGATGCCGTACCGGCACAACACAGCCTTCGGCAAATGCTTGCCGCAGGGTCGCGACCAGCGCGCCGAATGGTAGGAACTCGCCGGTTGTCTGGGCATCGAGAAGACGGATTTGTGTGTCGGTCATTGAAGCGATCTCTCAGTAAGTTTTGACTGCTGGATAAAGCGAGTTCTGTGTGACTGAACGAGAGCAGCGCCTGAGCCGCGTCGCTGCTCGCGGCGCGCTATCTTTTCAACCGGGATCGGCTCTTTGGACACTCCGTTGCGATCGGAATGCGGAGCAACTCGGCACCGCTCAGCCAAACGCAGCTTTCTTCTCCAGAATTCTGGCGTATTGCGTAAGCGGATAGCACAGGGCGAAGAAGATCAACGCGACGAGACCGTAGACCTTGAAAGGTTCGAAGGTCGCGTTGTTGATGGCGTTCGCGGTTTTCAGCAGTTCTTCGAAGCCGAGGATCGAGGCCAGTGCGGTGCTCTTGATCAACTGGACCAAGAACCCGACAGTCGGCGCGCGCGTGATCCGGAAAGCCTGCGGCAGGATGACAAGGCGAAGTTCGAGGAGACGATGCAAGCCCAGGCTGGCTGCGGCGTCCCATTGCCCGCGCGGCACCGCCTCGACGCCGCTCCGCCAGATTTCCGCAAGATAAGCGCTAGCATAGAACGTCAGGCCGCAGACGGCGGCGGTCCATGACTCGATCCGGAAGCCGACCATCGGCAGGCCGAAAAACATCAAAAAGAGCTGCATGAGGAGCGGCGTTCCCTGAAACAGGGCAATGTAGCCGGACGCGAAGCTGCGCGACCAGCGCGTTTTCGATATCCGTGCAGACAGGATCGCCAATCCAACGATGGCGCCGCCGGCAAAGGCTGCGAGCGAAAGCAGCAGGGTCCAGCGTGTCGCGAAGACAAGATTGCGCAGAATGTCCCAGAAGGTGAACTCAATCATGCCAGACCGGCTCCCAGAAAACGGCGTTTCCCGGCGAAAAGGAGCCGGCGAAGTGCGGCGGACATCGAAAGGTAGATCAACGTCGCCACCAGATAGGTCTCGAAGGAACGGAAAGTGCGCGACTGAAGCAGATCGGCCTCCTGCGCCAGCTCGCGGACTGATATTTGCGAAACCACCGCCGATTCCAGCATCATGATGATGATCTGGCTCGTCAACGCCGGGAAAATGATGGCAATCGCTTGCGGCATGATGATTTTGAAGAACACCAGCCGGGGCCTCAGGCCGAGTGCCTGCGCAGCCTCCTTCTGGCCTCTCGGTATGGCATCGAGCCCGGCCCCGACCACCTCGATCGTGTAGGCCGCCATATTGAGGGTCATGGCAAGAACTGCGGCAGAGATCGGATCGAGGCGAATGCCGAGGCTGGGCAAGCCAAAGAAGATGAAGAACAGCTGCACCAGGAATGGCGTATTACGCATGACTTCCACATACAGGCCGACGACCTTGCGCAACCATGGATAAGGTCCCCGGCGCGCGGCCGCGCCGAGAATGCTGAGAACGATCCCTAGGACCGATGTGGAGGCCGTCAGTGCAAGCGTCGTGCCTGCGCCATAAGCCAAAGCTCCCATTCCGTCCCAAAGCCAATTGAAATCGAGGCTGTATCTCATCGTTTGTCCTTTGGAGCCGGATGATCTGGGCCGGGTCGGCCCGAAATCTCGATCCGCCTCTCAATCAAAGAATTGGAGCATGACTCCACCGGAATCGCTTACAGCTTTCGGCATCACGCTCTGGCGAGTGGGAGGCCGTCCTCGTCAGTCCTTCAGGTTTTCAGGGTTGAGCGGCGCTTTCAGCCAGCTCTTCGAGCTTGCGTCGAGAGAACCATCGGAGATCATTGCGGCGACGCTGTCATTGACAGCCTTCTTCAGGCCTTCCTCGCCCTTGCGGAGCGCGATGTGCGAGGGGGAGCTAAGGAGCTGGAACTTCTGCTCCGGCTTCAGCTCGTCCTGTCGTGCCAGAACCTGCGCACCGACATCATTGCCGACGACCATCAACTGGGTCTGGCCGGATATGAAGGCCTGGATGACCGAATTGTAGTTCTCGAAACGCTGGATCGCAGCCGAGCTAGGGGCGGCGGCCGTCAGCGACGTGTCTTCGAGCGTCCCACGATTGACGGCAACGGTCTTGTCGACAAGGTCTTCCTTGCCGCTCACCTTCAGCGCAGCCGGACCGATGACGGCGATATAGTAGGGGGCGTACGGGGCGGCAAAATCGATAACCTCGGCACGCTCCTTCGAATAGCCGACGCTCATCAGCAGGTCGACGCGATCGTCGTTCAGGTAGGCGATCCTGTTCTGGCCAGTAACGCTCACGAGATTGAGTTTCACGCCGAGGCCGTCGGCGATCTTCTGGGCGACGTCGACGTCATAGCCCTTGATGCTCATATCGGCGCTTGCCGAAGAGAAGGGCGGGAAATCGGAGAAGATGCCGATGTTAATCTCGCCTGCGGCTTTGATATCGGCAAGTTCGTCGGCCTGCGCGGCCCCTGCAAGGATGCCGAACACGGCAATTGCCGCGGTGGCGGTGTAGCGCAATTTCATAAGAGCAGTCATGTCGTTCCCCTTTTTGAGACGTGTTGTGCGGCAGGTGATGGATGGCAGCGGGCACGAGGCACGCTGCCGTTGTGGAGTTGATTCTCAGGTCACCTTTGTCCTGACAGCGGGACTGAACATCGCGAGGCACAGGAGTTCGAACAGGACCTGCGCGGCGATCTGCGCGGTGTTGGTGGTGTTGTCGTATTGCGGCGCGATTTCCACGACGTCGCCGCCGATGAGGTTGATGCCTTTGAAGCCACGCAGTAGGCTCAGAACCTCCCTCGGCTGAAGCCCGCCGACTTCTGGCGTGCCAGTTCCCGGAGCGAAGGCCGGATCGAGGCTGTCCACGTCGAAACTGAGATAGGTTGGACCAGCGCCGACAACCTCGAGAGCCTTTGCGACCACAGCCTTGAGGCCCATCTCCGCCACCTCTTCCGCGTGGATGACGGTCATGCCGGAGGCAAAGGAGAACTCCCAGAGATATTCGCCGCCGCCGCGGATGCCGATCTGGATCGTACGCTTCGGATCGAGCACGCCCGCCAGAACCGCCTCGCGGAAGGGCGCGCCGTGGTGGAACTTAGAGCCCTCATAGGGACCAGCGGTGTCGCAATGAGCGTCGATGTGGATCATGCCTACCGGCTGGCTGGCCGCCAGGCCCTTGAGAATGGCGCCGGAGATCGAATGGTCGCCGCCGACCGACAGCGGGATAACCCCGGTTGCCGCGATCATCCGGTAGCAGGCCTCGATGTCGGCATGGCACTCGGCCAGGTCGAACCGGCTGCGCATCGGCACGTCGCCGACATCGGCGACTGTTAGCCCTCCCATTGGCGCGACTCGCAGAACATGCTCGTAGGGGCCCACACGCTCGATCGCCCGGACGGCCCGCGGCCCCAGCCGCGCGCCGGCGCGATTGGTGACGCCGAGATCCATCGGCACGCCGATCAGAGCTATGTCAAGCGCCTCAAGGACCTCGGGCTGCAAGCCGTTCTCGATGAAACGGGCGTCCAGAAAGGTCGCAGGATCGGCGAAGGGCCATTTGCGGCTGTCGCCGTCCTTGAATACGCTCGCCGCCACGGCGCGGAAGTGCGGATCTTCCATCTCACCGCCTGCAGCGCTGCCGAAGCGCTTTCTCAAGTCTTCCAGAAAATCTCGGTCAATGGTCAAGGCAGGCTCCCGCGGTATTGATGCTGCCATCATCATCGGCGCCACCCGCTTCTCTTGGAACCGCGAAAATTCGAGAGGGGATATAACGATTCTTGATAGCTCGGATCCGCCAAGGCTCCGCGATGCGGGTAGTGCGTTCATCGGGATATTCAGAAAACTTTATAACCCGGCGAGAATTTTCCCACTACCGCGGTTGGCAACCTCCAAGCAGTCTCCGATGCGAACGGTCCAGCAGAGGGCCGACAACAAAGGGGACCTACCATGTTGCACGATATGACACGCCGCCGTTTCCTCGGATCCGCCGCTGCCGCGGGGATTGCCGGCACGATGACCGGGTTTGCGAGATCCGCCGCAGCCGGCAGCGGCAATCTCACCGCCGTTGAATGGGGCGGCGATGTCGTCGAAGCCATGAAGCAGATCGCCGCCGACCAGAATGCGGCGACGTTCAACTGGGTTCTTCATCAGGGCGGCGCGGGCGCGATCCTGCCAAAGATCAAGGCCGTCTGGCCGAATGTCGACTACGACTATGTCGCCGGCTGGGAAGGCTCATTCAACAGTATGGTGAAGGAAGATTGGCTCGAGACCATCAATCCTGCCGATGTTCCCAACCTTGCGAATATTCCCGAGAAAATCATCATTCGTGATGGCAAGGGCAATATCAAAGCGGTCCCACGCGCAGTTGGCGGCATGTATTTTGGATCCCGAACCGACACGGCTCCGATCGCTGTGAAGACCATCGATGATCTGCTCAGCCCCGATCTTAAGGGCGCGATCTGCTGGCCGGGCCCGACACAGAGCATGATGCTCCAGATTGTCGCGCTCGCCCTTCACGCTGGCGGCAGTGAAACGAATATGGAACCCGGGTGGAAGCTCATGAAGGAATTGGCGAAATCCGGCAATATCGGCCGCGTCGCCATCACCGATATCGATTTCACAAATTCGCTGACGTCGGGCGAGACCTCCGTCGGCTTCTTTGCTGAGCCCGGCTGGGCGGCCGTGGCGAAGAACTTCCCGGTTACTCGTTTCACCAAGGACACCAACTTCAGGGCCTTCCTCTACCAGAGCGGTTTCGGCGTACTGAAGAATAGATCGAACACCAAGGCAACGCTCGATTTCGTCAACTTCGCAATCAGCCCGGACATGAATTCGCTCTACGCCAAGGTGGCGGGCGAAGCGCCGTTGAACAGCAAGGCGCTCACGCCCGACAATCTCAAGCATCTGTCCTTCACGTCGGACGAGTTTTCGAGCTTCGTCTATGTGCCGGACTACAATGTCGTTCTCGAACAGCAGGATGCCTGGTCCAAACGCTGGGAACAGGACATCGCCCCGTTGCTCTAAGGCACCTCGCGGCAGGTTATCGAAGGCGCGACGCGGGCTTCGATAACCTCCCTTTCTCGTGGCCCGTAAGGGCGAGGAAAAGGCTGTTCCACCATGACCAAAGCAAAGCGGCAACCCGTTGCCATTTCTATTCCTGATCGCCGAGATGCGGCACTGACGCTCGGGCCAGCCCTCCTGGTGTTCGCATTCGGTTTTCTGTCACCGTTAATCAATCTGGCAATCGAAAGCTTGAAGGAGTTTACGCCGGGGCACGTCGGCTCCGTTGAAAATGCCGCGGCAACGGTCCAAAACTATTACGAGCTTGCAAACCAGGCGTTTGCGAGTGTCCTGATGACGACCTTCTGGATCGGTGGAGTTGCCGCGATCATCGGTCAGCTTGTGGCATTCCCGCTGGCCTACTTTATCGTGCGGCGCATTTCCCCGCGGATGCGCGCGCTCACCCTCGGCTTTTTGATTACGCTTGTTCTATCCAGCGTCCTGATCAAGACATACGCGATCGAACTGACCTTCGGGTCGGTCGGCATCTTCCGACCCCTCCTCCTGACACTTGGCTTTTCGCCCAACAGCCGCGAATATATTAATATCGTCGTTACTGCGGGTCTGGTTCACTCGATTATACCGGTCGCAACGCTCACGCTGATTGGCGCGATGCAATCGATCGATCCGCGTCTGCTCGATGCAGCCCAGTCGCTCGGCGCGCCGGGATGGAAAGCCCATCTGTCGATCACACTTCCCCTGAGTTTCCCGGCTCTGATCTCAAGCACGCTTGTCTCGCTGACTTTCGCGATCAGCGCCTTCGTCATTCCCATGGTGCTCGGGAGGGGCCGGGTGCTTTTCATATCGAACGTCATCTACACCCGGTTCAGCGATATCGCCAACTATCCGAGCGGCGCGGCGATCTCGCTCGTCATGCTTGCCGCAGCCTTGGCGGTCGTCGCTGTCATAACGTTTGCCCAGGCCTGGAAGGTTTCCCGATGAGCAGACAGTCTCTTGCAGCGCGAACCGGAGACCGGATCGCCGTTTCCCTCGCCTACGGTGTCATCGGCCTTGGATTGGCGTTCCTCGCCATCCCGTTGGCGATAACATGCCTCATGGCTTTCGACGCCAGGACCTACCTCGGTCCACTGCCGCCACCTGCCTTGTCGCTTCACTGGTTCGAACGGCTCGTCTCCCAGGCGGATATCCTTACCAGCCTACGCACCAGCCTCATTTTGGCGGTACTCACGACGGTTCTGTCCGTCACGGTCGGAACTGCGGCGGCTGTCGGCCTTGCCCGGGGCAATTTTCCAGGAAAGGCAGCGCTGACTTCGGCCTTTCTCTCGCCACTCATCGTTCCGCCGGTCGTCATTGGATTCGGCCTCCTGCTTTTCCTTTCCAAGGCCGGTATTACAAATGGTATGGCGCGCCTGCTTCTCGGCCACGTGATCGTGACGTTGCCCTATTGCATAAGGACCAGTCTCGCCAGCCTTCTCGGCAGCGACCAACGATTGACGGAAGCCGCAATGGTTCTCGGCGCCACCGAGCGCCAGGCCTTCTGGACCATTACCCTGCCGCTCATGCGGACGGGCGTTGTCACCGGTGCGATCTTCGCCTTCGCAATTTCTATAGATGACGTATCGATCAGTCTCTTTCTGAGCGATCCGTCCGCAACGACCTTGCCTGTTACGCTGGTCAGCAACATGCGCGCGGCTTTCGATCTGACGATCGCTGCGGCGGCCGTGGTCCTGATTGCCGTCACCGCGTTGCTGATCGTTGTGCTGGACCGTGTCGTCGGCTTCGACACTGTCGTCGGCCAGGGTTTGTTTCGTTCATGAGGACAATACGATGATTTCTGCCGTGGAATTTCAAGGGGTCAGCAAGCGCTTCGGCGAAACGGTCGCCCTCGGTAATGTCTCCTTCTCGGTGAACCCAGGTGAAACAATCGCACTGCTTGGACCGAGCGGTTGCGGCAAGACCACCATTCTTCGGCTCATTGCCGGGTTCGAGCGCCCCGACAAAGGCTCGATCTTGATCGACGGCGAGCCGATGGCCGGATTGAAACCCTATGAGCGCAATGTCGGGCTGCTGTTCCAGCACTACGCTCTTTTCCCGCATATGACCGTCGAACAGAACATCGGCTATGGACTTCGCCATCGCAACCACCCGCCGGGGCAAATACCTCGCCGCATTGCCGAGATGCTCGAGCTCGTCCGACTCGTCGGTTTCGGACAGCGGCGGCCGCACCAGTTGAGCGGCGGCCAGCAGCAGCGTGTTGCGCTTGCGCGGGCGCTCGCCACCCATCCAAGCCTTGTTCTTCTGGATGAACCCCTGTCGGCCCTCGACGCCAAACTTCGCCATGAGCTGCGCACCGAATTGAAAGATGTGCTCGCCGCGGTCGGCTCGACCGCGATCGTGGTAACCCACGACCAGGAGGAGGCGATGAGCCTGGGAGAGCGCATATTCGTGATGAACCATGGAGCAATCATGCAATCCGGCAGGCCGGATGATGTGTATTGGCGTCCAGACTCGCGTTTCGTCGCGGATTTCATGGGGCGGACGAATTGGATTCGTGGCTCGATTTCGGCCGCAGGCGGAACGGCTCGCAAGTTTCGTTCCGAATCCGGCTGGGAGTTTCCGGTCGCGTCCGCCGGAAGCCTTTCAGGTGCCGCCGAGATTTGCGTGAGGCCGGAAAACGTCGAGATATCATCCGGTGTTCCGGGTGCCGGGGCGGCCATGCCCGGACGCATTGCCGACGTTGTGACACTCGGTGCCTTCAGGCATATCGTTCTGGACCTCGTCAGTGGCGACCGCATAATCTCGGCTTGCCCGAACCGTCCAGACATAGCCTTCGCGCGAGGGCAGGCGATCAGCGTTTCCATTCTCCCCGAGGCATGCGTTCTCTTCGCGCGATAAACTGTTATTGACGGGGCGCAGCTTGCACTGCGCCCGGCTAAGGATCGCCAGTTGCCGGAAGAACATGGTTCGTCCAATATCCGCTTATAGGCAGAGAGGCCCTCAGCACTCGAGCGCCCCAAACTATGGAATGCGGCTTCTGATGCTTGATCTTGATTCCTATCTGCTTCGTGCATTTCTGACCGTCGCGGAGATCGGCACCGTCAATGGAGCTGCCGTCAAGCTGAATAGAACGCAGGCGGCCGTAAGCATGCAGATCCGCAAGCTGGAGGAGCTTGTTGGTGTTACGCTGTTTTCGCGTTCGTCAAAAGGCCTCGAGCTCACGAGCCATGGGCAGATCATGCTGGCTTATGCCCGCGAAATGGTCGCCCTCAGCGACGAGGTCGAGAAAAGGCTGACAGGCAGGATGATCGAGGACCGCATTCGCCTCGGCGTCGTTGAGGACTTCGCAGCTGGCCACCTGATCGACATTCTTAGTGACTTCAGAGCCCAGAACCCGAAGGTCGAGATCGACATCATTGTCGAGCCGAATCGCCGCCTCGCCAGCCTGTTTGAAGACAGGAAGCTGGATCTGGTGGTTTGCGACATCACCTGCCTCTCACGAAAACCGAACCTGATCTGGACCGAATATTTGATGTGGACGGTCAGATCCGACTTTGTGGCGGACGCGGAAAAACCGCTTCCCATCATTATGTTCGAGGAGGAGTGTCCCTGGACGCTTCCGACGCTTGCGGCTCTGTCCCAGCGGAACATCAAGTGGAAGACGGCATGCGTCGCATCGACGCTCGTGGCCATGGCGACCGCGGTTCGCGTCGGTATTGGTATCGCGCCAATGATGCTCACGACAAAACCGGAGGGCTGCCGGACACTTGACCGATCGGCGGATCTGCCCGGTCCGGTGCGCATCGAGATCGGTCTGTATGCTCAGTCCGAGACGGCCGAAGGCGCGCGCTACCTTGTGGACTTCATTTCGCGGCATACGGCCATATTGTCCAGCTAGAGCCTTTCCTGGTCAGATTGAAGCATTCTGCCGGAGCAGGTTTTCGTCAGGGCAGAGGCGATTGGCGGGGGGCATACCCCTTGGTACGTCCGAGCCGTTCGCCTCTGATCCAGGCTAGAGATGCCCGGCCCACCAGACGCATCGCTTCAGCCAACAGAATGATTCAATCTGGAAAGGCTCTAGGAGCGTTCAGCTTCCATTATATCGGGTCAATTTAAATCCCTCTACCGGAATGGCGAGCGAAGCCCCACAGTGATCGGAAGGGTCGACGGCCCAATCTCAAGCATTCATGGAAGTCTGCGAATACGATAATGGGGCAAGCCAAAGTTGACGAAACTCTCCTCGCAAATGCCGCCTATCTGCCCGGCCAGGTCGCAAACCTCACGAGGGGAGCGAGCGTGACGGCGCAAACCAACGAAATATTGGAGCGCATCAATGACATGCTGCTACGCGAAGGTACCGACAAGTCAGAGATCATTCTCGCCAACATTTGGCTCAGGGACCTTGCCTCATTCGAGGAAATGAACAGAGCCTGGGATGCTTGGATGCCGGATAGCGGAACGCCACGGCGGGCAACGTTTGAGGACAAGAATCTCCCGCCGATGTGCGCCATACGTATTGACATAGCCGCGTCGCGAAAGAGTGAGGCCGGGCAAATTTGAGCCGCCCGCTTTCGTCATCATGCTTTAAGGTCGGATGACGCAGACATTGGCCTCATAGGCGCAGGGATCGTCCTGCACTGCAATATCGATAACCTTCGCCTTCGGTGCCAGTTGCTCAGGCCGTGCTGTGGGATAGAAACCATAGCCGTCGCCGCCGACATAGGTTCCGCCATCAGCCTGATAGACATAGGAAGAGCCGGCATAGGTGTCGCCGCCGTCATAACCCAGGGGCTCGGGTGAGCCGATGACGAAATTGCTGCGCCCGACGCGATTGGTCGCCGCCGATGAAAACTGCTTCAGGAACGGCATCCTGTCTCTGCCGGCCCGACGGCCATAAGCATGATCGAAACGGATACCGCGATCGCGCCAGTTCACGCGTTCGCCGAGAAACAATCCGCCGTGGAAAGCGTGACGATGGCCGGGAAAGCGATGATCGTTATGCCGGTCGCCGGCCGCGGCCGGGAATGCGGCAAGCGCAGACAGGGCAAGCAGGGTGACTGCGGACAGGTTGCGAAACATGGATGCTGGCCTCCGGAATTCCGATCGTTAACAAATCGTTAACGCCAGATTGCGCCAAAAGCCGAAGCTTGTCCATTCAGGCTGCAGAATCGGCACAAATATTGAGCGGAAAAGACCAGTTTCTTTAGCCTGCAAACTTCCAGGTGACGCGAATCGATTAAATTAAAAGCCGACAGCGATTGTGCTTGTCGTCGGCGTTCCTGGTGATTAAACGTCGCAATTGATGCAACGCACACAGAGAATTTGTCATTCGTGTGGTTGACTGAGCATGCTCCGAAATCCGGGAGCGCAGAAAGCCGCCGCGAGGTTCTGATGGCGAACGTGACAAATAACCGGCCCCTATCGCCGCATCTGCAAATTTACAAACCTATTCCCACCATGGTCATGTCTATCGTCCACCGCATTACCGGTGGCGCGCTCTATGTCGGCACGCTGCTGGTCGCCTGGTGGCTGATCGCAGCGGCAAGCGGCCAGGGTTCCTATGACTGGGCCAACTGGGTGCTCGGCAGCCTTGTCGGCAAGCTCGTGCTGCTCGGCTATACTTGGGCGCTGCTGCACCACATGCTCGGCGGTTTCCGCCACTTCATGTGGGATCTCGGCTACGGCTTCGGGAAAGAATTCTCGACCAAGCTCGCCATCGCCAACATCATCGGGTCGCTCTGTCTGACCGTGCTGGTCTGGGTGATCGGCTTCCTCATTCGCTTCTGAAGGTCCTCTCATGGATATGCGCACCCCCCTCGGCAAGGTTCGCGGGCTCGGCTCCGCCAAGGACGGCACGGACCATTTCTGGCGCCAGCGACTGACGGCCGTCGCCAATGTTCCGCTGATCCTGTTTTTCCTCATCTTCCTGCTCACCTATGCCGGCGCGCCCTATGCTGACGTGGTTCGTGCACTTTCGAACCCTTTCGTCGCGGTCATCATGGGGCTAATGGTGATCTCCGGCGTTATCCATATGAAGCTCGGCATGCAGGTCATCATCGAGGATTACGTGCATGGCGAGTTCGGCAAGATCGCGCTGCTGATGCTGAACACGTTCTTTGCGATCGTGATCGCCGGCCTCTGTCTGTTCGCCATTCTGAAAATCGCATTCGTAGGATAAGCTCGATATGGCACCGACCTCACCCGCCCAGAACGGCAAGGCCTACAAATATATCGATCACTCCTACGACGTGATCGTCGTCGGCGCCGGCGGCGCCGGGCTGCGCGCCACGCTCGGCATGGCCGAGCAGGGGTTCCGCACGGCCTGCATCACCAAGGTATTCCCGACCCGCTCGCATACGGTCGCCGCCCAGGGCGGCATCGCCGCCTCGCTGCGCAACATGACGCCCGATAGCTGGCAGTGGCACCTCTATGACACCGTCAAGGGTTCCGACTGGCTCGGCGACGTCGACGCCATGCAATATCTGACCATGGAAGCGCCGAAGGCGGTCTATGAGCTCGAGCATTACGGCGTGCCGTTCTCGCGCAACGAGGAAGGCAAGATCTATCAGCGCCCGTTCGGCGGCCACATGCAGAATTACGGCGAAGGCCCGCCGGTGCAGCGCACCTGCGCCGTTGCCGACCGTACCGGCCACGCGATCCTGCATACGCTCTACGGTCAGTCGCTGCGCAACAACGCCGAATTCTTCATCGAGTATTTCGCCCTCGACGTGATCATGTCGGAAGACGGCAGCCGCTGCACCGGCGTCGTCGCCTGGTGCCTCGATGACGGCACGATCCATCGTTTCGCCGCCAAGATGGTGGTGCTGGCGACCGGCGGCTACGGCCGCGCCTATTTCTCGGCAACCTCTGCCCATACCTGCACCGGCGACGGCGGTGGCATGGTGGCGCGTGCCGGCCTGCCGCTGCAGGACATGGAATTCGTCCAGTTCCACCCGACCGGCATCTACGGTTCGGGCTGTCTGATCACCGAAGGTGCGCGCGGCGAAGGCGGCTATCTCGTCAACTCCGAGGGCGAGCGCTTCATGGAGCGCTATGCGCCGTCGGCCAAGGACCTCGCCTCGCGCGACGTCGTTTCGCGCTGCATGACGTTGGAAATCCGCGAAGGCCGCGGTGTCGGCAAGAACAAGGACCACATCTTCCTGCATCTCGACCATCTCGATCCGGCCGTGCTGCACGAACGGCTGCCGGGTATTTCCGAGAGCGCCAAGATCTTTGCGGGCGTCGACGTCACGCGCGAGCCGATCCCGGTTCTGCCGACCGTTCACTACAATATGGGCGGCATTCCCACGAACTATTGGGGCGAAGTGTTGAACGCCGACAGTGCCAATCCGGAACGGATCATCCCCGGGCTGATGGCGGTCGGTGAAGCCGGCTGCGCCTCGGTGCACGGCGCCAACCGCCTCGGCTCCAACTCGCTGATCGACCTCGTGGTCTTCGGCCGCGCCGCTGCGATCCGCGCCGGCGAGGTGATTGATCGCGCAGCGCCGATCCCCCATCTCAATGTCGCAGCCTGCGACAAGATCATCGACCGCTTCGACGGCCTGCGTCACGCCAGCGGCGGCACGCCGACGGCGGAACTGCGCGAGAAGATGCAGCGCGCCATGCAGGAAGACGCGGCGGTGTTCCGTACGCAGGAATCGCTGGAATCCGGTTGCCGGCGCATCTCTGCGATCTGGCAGGAAATGCGCGATATCAAGGTCACCGACCGCTCGATGATCTGGAATTCGGATCTGGTCGAGACGCTGGAGCTGCAGAACCTGATGGCCAACGCCATCACGACGATCTACGGCGCCGAGGCCCGCAAGGAGAGCCGCGGTTCGCATGCGCGCGAGGACTATACCGAGGGTGCATTCGCCGGCCGCGACGACGTCAACTGGCGCAAGCACACGCTTGCCTGGGTGAACGAGGCAGGCGCCGTGAAACTCGACTACCGGCCGGTTCACACCGAGCTTATCGCCGAAGGCATCGATCCGCACAAGATCGAGCCGAAGGCTCGCGTGTACTGATCTCAAGAGGAACCGGACATGGTTGAACTCGCTCTCCCCAAGAATTCTCAGATGCGCGAAGGCAAGGTCTGGCCGAAGCCGGCCGGTGCCAAAAACACCCGCGAATTCCGCGTCTACCGCTGGAGCCCGGATGACGGCCAGAACCCGTCGATCGACACTTTCTACATCGATGTCGACGATTGCGGGCCGATGGTGCTCGATGGCCTGCTTTACATCAAGAACAAGATCGATCCGACGCTGACCTTGCGCCGCTCCTGTCGCGAGGGCATCTGCGGATCCTGCGCGATGAATATCGACGGCACCAACACGCTCGCCTGCACCAAGGGCCTCGACGATATCAAGGGCTCGGTGAAGATCTATCCGCTGCCGCATTTGCCCGTCGTCAAGGATCTGGTGCCTGACCTTACCAACTTCTATGCCCAGCATCGTTCGATCGAGCCGTGGCTGAAGACGGTGTCGCCGGCGCCAGCCAAGGAATGGAAGCAGAGCCACGAGGACCGTCAGAAGCTCGACGGTCTCTATGAATGCATCCTCTGTGCCTGCTGCTCGACCTCCTGTCCGAGCTACTGGTGGAACGGCGACCGCTATCTCGGTCCGGCCGTTCTGCTGCAGGCCTATCGCTGGCTGATCGACTCCAGAGACGAGGCGACCGGCGAACGTCTCGACAATCTCGAGGACCCGTTCCGGCTTTATCGCTGCCACACGATCATGAATTGTGCGCAGACCTGCCCAAAGGGTCTCAACCCGGCCAAGGCGATCGCCGAAATCAAGAAGATGATGGTCGAGCGCCGGGTCTGACCAGCATGCATGCCGTTGGCGGATGAGACGCCTTAGATCTCGAAGCCGTCACGAAGATCAGGTCGTGGCTCGCCTTGGTGCGCGCACAGGGTATCCGTATTGGTACCGGTGCGAGCGTTATTCCGAGATATTGCGGGAGTTCGACAGGGATCCGGACAGAGATCAGCGCGCCCAACACCTTGCTGACAAATTCTATGTGCAGGAAGTTTTGCAGCGGGACAGTTGAACTGTATCGTTTTTTGGTTAGTTGTTGTCACGGGCAATTTATGCGGCTCGACTTGATTAACCAAAGCGAATTACGGTAATCGGACTTGTCTCACGCCCGTTTCTCTGCGGCGCTAGCCGAATTCAGGAGTATGATGATGCAGTTGCGATATGCGATGACAGGTCTGGTGGTTACTCTCGCGCTAGCCGGTTGTCAGCGTACGGCATATGATTACAACTCCGGCTCGAATGCCGGGCCGGCGCCGCTGACGGCGCAGCCGATTCCCTCGGTGCAGGGTGGGCAGCTTCCGCCGGTCAACAGTTCGCAGTTTCCAGCTGCGCCGGCGACGACGGCGCCGATGCCGGGCGCGCAGCCCGGCGCAATGGCCGCAAATGCGCTTGATGTCACCAAGGAATCGATGGTCGGAAGCTGGCGCGTCAATGGCAGCTGCGACATGTTCTTGACGCTGACCAATCTCGGCAGCGGTTCGCGCGGCGGTACGCGCGGCTGCGTCGGCGAGTTGACGGCGATGGGCTCCTGGGAGGTTGCCGGCAAGCAGGTGCTGCTCAAGGACCGTTCAGGCAATCAGCTCGGCAGCGTCTACAAGACGGCTGACAACCGCTTCCAGGGACAGACCAGCACGGGCCAGCAGATCAGTCTCAGCCGGTAAAACGAATCGGCGCGGTAGACGAACCGGCGCGGTAAACCACCGGCGGGCCTCCGCCGATGTCTGACAGGCGGATATGCCCTCATGCAGCCAATGCCCGATTATGCGCTCAGCGTCTGCGAACAGCTCAAAGCCCTGACCGCATCGGGCGCGCTGCAGGTCGACTCCGCCCAGATGGACGTGGCAAAGAGCTTGGATCGAGTGCTGGCCGGGCTGAAGCAGCGGCGGCCAGCGGCAAAATCGAGCGCACTTGGCTGGATGTTTGCCGCCAAGAAGAAATCCGCCGACGGCATCAAGGGGCTTTACATCCACGGCAGCGTCGGCCGCGGCAAGACCATGCTGATGGACATGTTCTTCTCGATGGCGCCGTGCAGGAAGAAACGCCGGGCGCATTTCCACGAATTCATGGCGGATGTGCACAATCGGATCGCGGCGCACCGGCTGAAGCTGAAGAACGGCGAGACGAAGCAGGCCGATCCGATGCCGCCGGTCGCCGCAGCCCTCTACGCGGAAGCGGAACTGCTCTGCTTCGACGAATTCACCGTCACCGATATCGCCGATGCGATGATCCTGTCGCGGCTATTCTCCGAGCTTTTCGCGCGCGGATGCGTGCTGGTCGCGACGTCGAACGTCGAGCCCGACAACCTCTACACGGATGGTCTCAATCGCGGCCTCTTCCTGCCCTTCGTCGCCCTTCTCAAGCAGCATGTCGATGTCGTCACCCTGGGTTCGCCGACCGACTACCGCATGGAGAAGCTGAGCAGCCAGCCGGTCTATCTGGTGCCGATCAACGATCATAACGACATGGCGATGGATGCGTCCTGGACGCAGGCGCTGCATGGGCGCAAGGCGCAACCGCTGGACATTCCGATGAAAGGCCGACACATCCATGTGCCGCTCGCCGTCGACCGTATGGCGCGGTTCTCCTTCGCCGATCTTTGCGACAAGCCGCTCGGGGCGGTCGACTTCCTGGCGATCGCCGAGCGTTACGATATGGTCTTCGTCGATCACATTCCCTTGCTCGGGCCGGAAAAGCGGAACCAGATCAAACGCTTCATCATTCTGGTCGATACGTTCTACGATCATGCCGTGCGGCTCTACATTTCCGCAGCGGCGATGCCGGAGGAACTTCTGGTGCATCGCCGGGGCACCGAGGGCTTTGAATTCGACCGCACCGCATCGCGCCTGTTCGAGATGCGCAGCGCTGAATATCTCGCACTGCACCATGAAAAGCGCGCCGCCGAGTAACAATCCGGTGACATGATATCTTACGTTTACGTAAGAATTTTAGTATCTAAACGATTGAAATTGCTACATCAAAATTAATGAGTTGCCATTTTTGGGCTTTGGGTCTATGCGATTGCGTCATTGGGCTGTGCCTTGCTGCGCATCGCTCGACGAATTTGATCGCAAAGGAAACAGCGAAATGGCGCGTAACAAGATCGCACTCATTGGTTCTGGCATGATTGGTGGCACGCTGGCACACCTCGCCGGCCTGAAGGAACTGGGCGACATCGTCCTCTTCGACATCGCGGACGGCATTCCCCAGGGCAAGGGTCTCGACATCGCACAGTCCTCTCCGGTCGAAGGCTTCGACGTCAACCTGACGGGCGCCAGCGACTATTCCGCGATCGAAGGCGCCGATGTCTGCATTGTCACCGCCGGTGTCGCCCGCAAGCCGGGCATGAGCCGCGACGATCTTCTCGGCATCAACCTCAAGGTCATGGAGCAGGTAGGCGCCGGCATCAAGAAATATGCGCCGAACGCTTTCGTGATCTGCATCACCAACCCGCTCGACGCCATGGTCTGGGCGCTGCAGAAGTTCTCCGGCCTTCCGGCCAACAAGGTCGTCGGCATGGCCGGCGTTCTCGACTCGTCGCGTTTCCGTCTTTTCCTCGCCAAGGAATTCAACGTGTCCGTCCAGGACGTCACCGCTTTCGTGCTCGGCGGCCACGGCGACACGATGGTGCCGCTTGCCCGCTACTCGACGGTCGGCGGCATTCCGCTCACCGACCTCGTCACCATGGGCTGGGTCACCAAGGAACGCCTCGAAGAGATCATCCAGCGCACCCGTGACGGCGGCGCCGAAATCGTCGGCCTACTGAAGACCGGCTCGGCCTACTATGCGCCGGCCGCCTCGGCGATCGAGATGGCCGAATCCTACCTCAAGGACAAGAAGCGCGTTCTGCCCTGCGCTGCCCAGCTGACCGGCCAGTACGGCGTCAAGGACATGTATGTCGGCGTTCCCACCATCATCGGCGCTGGTGGCGTCGAGCGCATCATCGAGATCGACCTCAACAAGACCGAGAGGGAAGCCTTCGACAAATCCGTCGGTGCCGTTGCCGGTCTCTGCGAAGCCTGCATCAACATCGCGCCTGCCCTCAAGTAGTCGACGCGCTGAAGTCATCAAACAGGGATAAACCCATGAACATTCATGAATATCAGGCCAAGGCTCTGCTGAAGGGCTATGGCGCGCCGGTTGCCGAGGGTGTGGCTATTCTCAAGGTCGAGGAAGCCGAAGCTGCCGCCAAGGCGCTCCCCGGCCCGCTTTACGTGGTCAAGAGCCAGATCCATGCCGGCGGCCGCGGCAAGGGCAAGTTCAAGGAACTGGGCCCGGAAGCCAAGGGCGGCGTGCGTCTCGCCAAGTCGATCGACGAAGTGATCGCCCATGCCAAGGATATGCTCGGCAACACGCTAGTAACGGCGCAGACTGGCGAAGCCGGCAAGCAGGTCAACCGCCTCTACATCGAAGATGGCGCCGACATCGCCCGCGAACTCTATTGCTCGATCCTTGTCGACCGCTCGGTCGGCCGCGTGGCTTTCGTGGTATCGACCGAAGGCGGCATGGACATCGAAGCCGTCGCCCATGACGCGCCGGAGAAGATCCACACGATCGCCATCGATCCGGAAGCCGGCGTAACGGCTGCCGACGTTGCCGCGATCTCCAAGGCGCTCGCGCTCGACGGCGCTGCCGCCGAAGATGCGAAGTCGCTCTTCCCGGCGCTCTACAAGGCCTTCAATGAGAAGGACATGGCGCTGCTCGAAGTCAATCCGCTGATCGTCATGAAGGATGGCC